>CAIVAS010000047.1 GCA_903903975.1 uncultured Burkholderiales bacterium | reverse complement strand
TGACCACGTTCTTTTCGAACTGGATCGGCATCGCCGCATTGTTCATGGCCGTACCGACGTGACCGACCATTGCAAAGATCTTGTCCTGATTGACCAGCTTTTGCGCAGCCAGCACCGCTTTGCGCGGATCGTAGCCACCGTCTTCGATCAGAAGCTTGAGTTTGCGGCCGTTGACACCGCCTTGCTCGTTGATTTCTTCGACGCGCAGGTTCATGCCATTGCGAGTCTGTTTGCCAAGGCCTGCGATCGGCCCGGACAGATCCTGGATCGAGCCGATCAGGATTTCGGTTTTGGTAATGCCCTGTGTTTCTGCGGCAGATGCGATGCTGGCAGAGGCTGCCAGCATCGCGATCGTCAGGACTGTCTTGCGGGTGAGGTTCATATTGGTCTCCTGTGGGTCAGTCGCGGTACATGCTCTCGATCATCTCGGCATATTTTTTCTGTACGAAATTTCGCTTGAGCTTCATGGTGGGTGTCAGCTCTTCGTCTTCTGCGGTCAGTTGGGTCTCAAGCAATCTGAACTTCTTGACCTGCTCGACCCGCGCGAATTTTTTGTTGACGGTTTCGATCTCCGACCAGACGAGATCCTGCACCTCTTTTGCTCGGGTCAGACTCGCATAGTTGGTGAAAGGCACATCCCGGTCCTGGGCAAACTTTTCGACATTTTCCTGATCGATCATGACCAGCGCCGTGAGATAGGAACGTTTGTCGCCGATCACGACTGCGTCGGTCACGAATGGCGAGAACTTCAGTTCGTTCTCCCATTCGCTCGGCGTGACGTTCTTGCCGCCCGCGGTGATGATGATGTCCTTCATCCGGTCGGTGATGTAAAAGTAGCCCTCATCATCCACCCGACCGACGTCGCCGGTGTGCAACCAACCTTCGGCATCGATAGTTTCAGCCGTTTTTTCGGGTTGATTGAGATATCCGAGAATCACATTCGGTCCGCGCAGCAGGATCTCGTTGGTGTCCGGGGCAATGCGCATCTCGATGCCGGGGCCGGGGACGCCGACGCTGCCCGGATGCGATTTCAAACGCGGATTGACCGTGCCGCCACCGCAGGTCTCGGTCATTCCCCAACCTTCACGAAGGGGAATGCCCAGCGCCTGATACCAGCGGATCAATTCGGGTGAGATCGGTGCCGCCCCGGTCAGCGCCAGTTCGACGCGATCAAGGCCAACCATGCGGCGAACATTGTTCATGACGGCAAAGCGGGCGAGCTTGTTCTGCAAGGCGAGCCATCCCGAGGGTTGGCGACCCTGAGCCTGGGCAGTGGCGACGTCCTGCCCGACCGACAGCGCCCAGCCGTATGCGACCTGCTGCAGCTTTCCGGCTTCGCTCAGTGAAATACGAACCTGGGAATAAATTTTTTCCCAGACGCGAGGCACAGCGAAAAACACTTGGGGTTGGACTTCGCGCAGGTTTTCGAAGACGGTCTCAGGGTTCTCGACGAAATTGACCACCGAGCTGCGCATGATCGGCACGTACTCGCCAATCATGCGCTCGGCAATGTGGCACAAAGGCAGGAAGGCGACTCGTTCGCCACCCTGTGGCAAGCCTTCGAAGAGGCTGCCCGACTGGCCAGCCAGTACGGAACACAGATTGGCGTGGGTGATCATTGCGCCCTTGGGCCTGCCGGTGGTGCCCGAGGTATAGACGAGAATCGCGATATCAGATGATTTGCGGGATTTTCGGCGTGTTTCGATCAGATCAGCGTGTGCCTTCAGATAGTCACGACCGATCTCGCGCAGCTGCTCCAGCGAGATGATTTGCGGATCGTTGAGCTCGCCCAGGCCTTCCATGTTGAAGACCACCACCTTGCGGATGCGCGGCAATTCTTGGCGAACATCGAGGAATTTGTCGAGTTGTTCGTCACTCTCGACGAACAGATAGACCGATGAGGAGTCATCGCACAGGTACTTGACCTGAGGTGCTGCATCAGTCGGGTAGATCCCGTTACAGATGCCACCGGCAGTCTGAATCGCGAGGTCGGCCCAGACCCATTCGCGCGAGGTGTTGGCCAGTACCGAAGCGACTTCGCCCGGCTCGAAACCAAGGCTGACCAGGCCGGCCGCGATTTCGCTGACCATGACGCCAACCTGATTCCAGCTGTAGGCGCGCCAGATGCCAAGGTCCTTCTGGCGCATCATCGGCTTGTCGCCGAGTGCGCTCACGCGCTGCCAGAAAAGTTCGGGAATCGTCTCGAAGCTCAGTGCTTCGACGCTCCAGCCGAAGTCGTTGCCGCGAACGATGCGATGGGGGTCGATTGCTGTGCTCATCGCCAGGTCTTCTTCTTTTTCCAGCGGCGCTCGCCGCGCACGCCTTCTTCTTTCATACCGAGGTAGAACTCCTTGATGTCGTCCTTCTCACGCAAAGCGGCGCAGGTGTCTTCCATCACGATGCGGCCGTTCTCAAGCACATAGCCGTAATCGGAGGCATTGAGCGCCATATTGGCGTTTTGCTCGACCAGCAGCATCGAGGTGCCTCGCTCGCGATTAATTCGCACGATGATCTCGAAGATTTCTTTGGTGAGTCGCGGCGACAGGCCCAGGCTCGGCTCATCGAGCAGGATGAGTTCGGGCGCGGCCATGATCGCGCGCGAGATGGCCAGCATCTGCTGCTGACCGCCCGATAGCAGACCGGCGTCTTGCGTTGCGCGCTCTTTCAGGATCGGGAAATAGCCAAAAACCGTTTCGATGTCGCGCCCGACCGCATCCCGATCTTTCCGGGTGTAAGCCCCCATCAGGAGGTTGTCGCGCACCGAGAGCAGCGGAAAGACTTCGCGGCCTTCAGGAACGTGCGA
The DNA here is from genome assembly GCA_903903975.1 of uncultured Burkholderiales bacterium. Lineage (GTDB taxonomy): Bacteria > Pseudomonadota > Gammaproteobacteria > Burkholderiales > Burkholderiaceae_E > UBA4615. The sequence continues at coordinate 7,038 of CAIVAS010000047.1, read as the reverse complement.
CAGCCCGCTCTGAACGATGACCGCCGGGTCTTTTGCGGTGATCGACTCGCCCTTGAACTCGACCACACCGCGGCGCGGATCGATGATTCCGGAGATGGTCTTGAGAATCGTGGTTTTGCCTGCGCCATTGGAGCCCAGCACCGTGGCGATTTCACCGCGAGCGACTTTCAGACTGACCCCGCGAATCGCGCGGATCGGGCCGTAGGCGCTTTCGACGTTGGCCAGATTGAGGATCGTGCCGCTATCCATCATGAGCCCGTCCGAACGAAAGGGACCGGCCGGCGCAGGAAGGACATGTCTTCGGCCGAACCGAGATAGGCCTCGATGACGCGCGGATCGGACTGCACTTCGCGCGGCGAGCCGAGCGCCAGGGTCTCGCCCTGATTCATCGCGAGCACGCGGTCGGAGACTTTTGAGACCAGTGACATGTCGTGCTCGACCATCAACACCGTGATGCCGAGTTCGTTCTTGATGTCCTGGATCCAGAACGCCATGCCGTCGGTTTCTTCGACATTCAGACCCGACGAGGGTTCATCGAGCAGCAGCAGCTTGGGGCGTGTGCATAAGGCGCGCGCAAGCTCGACCACCTTTCGGATCCCGTAGGGCAGGCCGGCCACCAGCGTGTCGCGATAGGGCTGCAGGTCGAGAAACTCGATCACTTTTTCGGCCTCTTCACGTGCATCGACTTCGGCTTTGCGAACTTTGGGCGTGTGAAAGAGATCTGCAAAAAACCCGGTTTTGCGATGGACATGCCCACCGATCAGCAGGTTCTGAAGCACCGTGGCGTATTCAAAGAGTTCGATGTTCTGGAAAGTTCGGGCGATGCCGAGTTCGGCAACCCGGTAGGGCGAGACCTTGTTGAGCGCCACGCCATCGAACTCGAGCGTCCCGGCAGTAGGCACATAGAAACGACTGATCAGATTGAAGACGGTCGTCTTGCCAGCGCCATTGGGTCCGATCAGCGTGAAGATTTCTCCGCGCTTGACATCGAAGCTGACTTGATTGACCGCCAACACACCGCCGAATCGAACCTGCAGATCGCGCGCCGAGAGTAAGGGTGAGTCGTGATTGAGAGTCGCGTCGCTCATTTGAGGCGATCCGATTTGGTGAAGCTCTTTTGCCGCTTGAACATGCCCTTGCGGTAGAACGGGAACATCTGGAACCAGGTCCGGATCTTGAGCCAGCGGCCATACAGTCCGAGCGGCTCAAAAAGCACGAAAGCCACCAGCACGATGCCATAGATGACTGCCTGCAGACCGGCCGCCCCGCCGATGGCGTCGGGCAGATAGTCTTTGCCCAGCGCGATCAGCTGTGGCAGGGTGATGAGAAAGATCGCCCCGAGAAAAGCGCCGTGCACGAAGCCGAGTCCGCCGACCACGACCAGCAAAAGGAGGTCGATTGACTGAATCAGGCTGAACTGATCGGGAGAGATGAAGCGCATCTTGTGCGCATAAAGTGCGCCGGCAATACCAGCCACAGCTGCCGAAATCGCGAATGCCAGGCCCTTGTAACGCGCGAGGTTGATGCCCATGCTCTGAGCGGAAATCTCGGAGTCGCGGATCGCCACAAAGGCACGGCCGGTCGGCGCGCGCAGAAGGTTGAGCACCGCCAAAGTGACGATCACACACAGACCGAGGCACAGGTAGTAGAAGGACGCGTCGGTATCAAACTTGAGGCCGAATATCTCGGGAGGCTTGACGCTCAGGCCGGCATTGCCGCCGGTGACGTCTTCCCAGCGGGCAAACACTTCCTCAACGATGAATCCGAAGGAAAGGGTTGCGATGCCCAGGTAAATGCCCTTGACCCGCAATGCGGGCGCGCCAACGATGACCCCGACCGCCGCTGACAGCGTCATGCCGATGGCGAGCGCCACGAAGAAGGGCATGCCGTGGTTGGTCAGATAAGCCTGCGCATAAGCACCCACGCCCATGAACGCGGCATGACCGATCGAGACCTGACCGGTGAAACCGGCCAGCAGCATCAGTCCCAGCCCGACGATCGAATAGATCAGCACGAAGCTCAGTTGGGCCAGCCAGTATTCGGGCAGCACAAAGGGCGCAATCAGAAGCACGGCGATCAGAAGGCCATACCAGAGTCGATGGCCGCCGTGCTTGGCCAGCGCGATGTCCTGCTCGTAGGAGGTCTTGAAGGTAAAGCGCATCGGTCAGACCTTCTTGCGGAGTTTTTCGCCGAACAGGCCGTTTGGCTTGAACCACAACATCAGCAGCACAACGATGTAGGGGGCGATGTCCTTGAATCCGGTCGGCAAGTAAAAGCCCGACAGCGATTCGACGATGCCGATGATGAGTCCGCCGACGATCGCGCCGGGCAGACTGCCGAAGCCACCGACGACTGCCGCCGGGAAAGCCTTCAGGCCAATGAAGCCCATGTTGACGTGAACGAAGGTGATCGGCGCAAGCAGCAGACCGGCCACTGCGGCCACGGCCGCTGACAGCGCCCAGACGAGTCCGTTCAGTTTCTGGACCGGTATGCCCATGTAGTAGGCCGCCAGCTGGTTTTGCGATGAGGCCTGCATGGCGATACCGACCGTCGTAAATCGGAAAACCGCATAGAGCACCGCGCAAAGCACGGCGGTTGCGGCAATGATGACCAGATGCTCCAGCGAAAGAAGCAGGCCGCCTGCCGCAATCACCTGGTCTTTGTAGGGAACAGGAAGGTTGTTGGTTTCGGAGCCGATGACCGGAATCATGGTGATCAGGCCGCGGATGATGTAGGCGACGCCAATCGTCAACATGACGACCGTGAACTGCGGCTGACCGAGGACGGGCCGTATGATGAGCCGCTCAATGAAGAGCCCGAAGAAACCCATTGCCACCATGGCACTGATGATGGCGAGCCAGAATGGAAAGCCGAGCATCGTCATGACAACGAGGCCGATGAAGGCGCCCAGCATCATCAGGTCGCCCTGCACGAAGCTGACGGTTTCGGTGGCTTTGTAAATGAGTACGAAGCCCAGCGCGATCAGGCCGTAGATACAGCCTTGTGCGATGCCGCTGACCAGAAGCTGAAGAAGCTGCAAGACTGTCTCTTTGTGTGTCGTTATACGAAGCGGCTGGAATTTAGCACGCGTTTTGCTGTTTGCCGAATGCTTTTCGGTTTTCGTATTTATACCGGAAGGAATTTTTCGGGTGTTCGCTTGATGCGGCGGTGCAGCAGTTTGTAGAGGTCGGGGTCGAAGGCGTTTTCGCCGGTCGATTCAATCGTACGCCAGCGATCGAAGATCCATCGGTCGACAAGGCCGGACTCGGGATCGCGTTCGATCAGAACCACAGGGCCGTCGAAGGGCCAGGGGGCGAAACGCATTGGGGCAAGCCCGACGAGCAATCGCGCATGGTGGGCCTGTGCGGTTTCGTCGCCGGTACAAAGACCCGCGCAACGATTCACCTGCCTGGAAAAGCAGGCGCCTTCACGCGCCCATAGTCCTGATGCCCGATCGCAAAGGCGCTGCGATTTGCCGACTGCGGCCAATGCAGCGCGCGCGCTGGCCCGGCTGCCGAATGGCCCGTAGAGCTCGGACTCTCGGAGTGGGTCGCCGTCAGGCAGGTCGATCAGTTTGAGAATTTTGGGTGTCTGGCCTGGCTCGACAGGCTTGATGAAGCACACCGATTCGCGCTTTCGCAGGGCGATGTTGTGAAGCGGCCCGACGCGCTTGATCGCCTGCATCTCGCGCACGAGGGCGCCAAATTCGCCTGCGGTGACGTCGATCTCGAGGGCGTGGACTTCGGCCACTAGCCGGGCATCGTTGGCATTTCGGCTGTCGGCATAAAAGTGTGATCGGATCCGTTCGCGAAGATTGAGCGCTTTGCCAACATAGAGCGGCTGCCCGGTTGCGCCCACGAATGTGTAGACCCCGGGCGATTCGGGAAGCTTGTCGAGCGCGCCAAGAGCAAGGTGCGGTGGTGTGGCGGGCTGCTTGAGCAGTTGGGAAATGGTCTGATCGACATGCTCGATGGCTTCCTGTTGCCAGAGTCTGTCGAAAAATCGGACCAGCACTCGCGCATCGCCCAGTGCACGGTGGCGATCGCTTGCCTGCAACTGATGTCGGCTGATCAGGGCGTCGAGACGATGCGAATCGTATTGAGGAAACAGCGCACGCGACAGGCGCACGGTGCAAAGCACATCGGCGCTGAATCGGTCGTGGCAACGCCTGAATTCGGCCTTGATGAAGCCGTAGTCGAAGCGGGCGTTGTGGGCCACGAAGATGCGACCCTCGAGTAGCTGGGCGATGCCTGGAAGGAGCTGCGAAAAGCTCGGGGCGTTTCGCACCATGTCATTGGTGATGCCGGTGAGGGCCTGAATCTCGGAGGGAATGGGAATGCCTGGATCGACAAGGGATGACCATTCCTGAATCGTGCTGTCGCCATCGACCAGGACGATACCGATTTCGGTGATGCGATCGACCGAGGGTGAGACACCGGTGGTTTCGAGGTCGATAAAGGCGAAGCGGCGCATCGGGATGCGTGGCAGCAGCGGTTCTTGAAGGGGGGCATTCATCTGCCCATCATGCCCTGATGCGGGCTCCTGCCGTGAGCCTGGCTCAGGAGTAGGTGACCTGTGAGCGGCGCGGCTCGGCGTCCATGTGGGGAATGTTGTTGAAGCTCACGCAGCGAACCACTTTCTCGGTCGCATGAAATTCGCTGAAGCTGGCGTTGCGCATCTGCAGGTTCAGGTTGACCATGGCTCGCAGTTCGGTGCCCAGCACGTCGCTGATGAGGGTCGAAATCGGGCCGCCGGAACTGACCACCAGCACTCGGCGCGCGGTCGCATCGGCCCGTGCAAGCTCGAGGCCCGCCCGTACGCCGGCCAGAAAATCCTGAAAGCGGATGTGCGGCGCAAAGTCGACCGACCCATCGACCCAGGCTGACAGGGCATCTCGCATCACGCGAAAATGCTCACGACGATCTGCGCCATGCGACGGGGCTGGCAGGCCGGTGTGCCTTAGCCAGCCTTTGATGAGGCGATCGGATTCGTATTCATTAAGCCCCGGATGCTCGAGCGATGGCGCAACGGTGGCGCCGCCTGCGGCCAAGCCGCTCAGTGTTTCGCGATGGCGTCGCAGCGTGCCGGTCACCACGCGGTCGAACACCAGCCCACGCTGGGCAAAGTAGTCGCCCAGCCAGCGCGACTGCTGGTGACCGAGATCGGAGAGTCGGTCGTAATCGTCGGTGCCGAATGACGCCTGCGCGTGTCGCACGAGAAAGAGTTCCGCCACGTGGGAGTGCCCATTGCGCTTTAAAACCGCGAGTTTAACTGCGAGGTGTTGCTCGGGCCATAATTGAGGCCATGAACGCGTCCGAGAAGCCTGACTCAAATCGCCACCGCCTGGCATTCATTGGCCATGCCTTCCGGTTGATCCTGGCAGTGCTGGTCGGTGCGATGCTGACGATCGCCATCGGCAATGTGCTCTATGCCATGACGCTGCCCGAACTCAGACCCTGGCATACCACCCGGCTCAAGCAGGAGTTCACGGCCGACCAGGCGAAAGCCGGATTTGGCTTTGCCGACTATCGTGCGCTGGAATCGCGCTTGTTCGAGGAGGTCGCGGCCTTGCAGCGAACCGCCTTTGACCCTGAGCTCGACGCCACGCTCAGTCGCTACGCTCCGGATGGCAGCCCTTATCGTAAACGGGTCGAAGGCGACTGGAATCGCAGCTATCTGCTGCAGGGTGAGCCGGGCAAGGGCGTGGCGCTCATGCTGCATGGATTGTCGGATTCGCCTTATTCGCTGCGATCGACCGCACTCGCGCTAAATCAGTCGGGCATGACCGTCTATGGTCTGCGATTGCCCGGGCACGGAACCCTGCCTTCCGGCCTCGACTCAGCCGTCTGGCGTGACTGGCAGGCAGCGGTCGAGTTGGTGGTGGCGCAGATCAGGCGTGACCACCCGGACTCGCCCTTCTGGATCGTGGGCTACTCCACCGGCGCGACATTGGCGCTCAAGTATTCGGCCGACACGGTGCGCGCGGGTCGACTCGACCAGTTGCCCCGGCGTCTGATCCTGATGTCACCGGCTCTCGGCGTGTCGCCCTTTGCGCCGCTTGCCAATGTTCAGCGAATCATCAGCAACTTCGGCATCGCGCAAAGAGCCCGATGGGGCAATGTCGATCTCGAACTTGACCCCTATAAATACGCATCCTTTGCACAGAATGGCGCGGCCCAGGTCGGCAAGTTGTGTGATGTCCTTGCGAGCGATCTGGCGCGCCTGGATCGCGAAGGATTGATGGAAAAAATGCCGCCGATCACCGCGTTCCAGTCGGTGGTCGATGCCACGGTGGTCGCGCCCGATCTGGTGACTCGGCTGTTTTCGCGCTTGCGTCGCCCCGGCAGCGAGCTGATTTTTTTTGATCTGAATCGCATCTCGGGCTATGGCGCGCTGGTGCGGCGGCCCACGAACTCAGTGCAGGCGGCGATCGATCGCTCGCCAAGGCGCGACTATCGGCTGACCTTCATCGGCAATGTGCTGGATCAAAAGACCGGGCTGGCCCGATCCACCGAACCGGGGCAATCGACATCGGTCGATACCTTGCTGCCCTACGAGTGGCCTGATCAGGTCTTTTCGCTGTCTCACATGGCGATTCCCTTTGCGCTCGATGACCCGATTTACGGCCTGAACGCGCCGCCTGCAGCCGATGGACTGATGTCGCTCGGTGCAATGGCCGTGCGCGGAGAAAAAGGTATTTTCGCGGTGTCCTCTGCCGATCAGTTGCGAATGAAGTCGAATCCTTTTTTCGGTCTGGTCAAGTCCCGCATTCTCGACACCATCGAGAGCGATCGTGCCTCACGCTGAGGCAAACATTGCCGCAACCGTGAGCCCCATCACCGCAGTCGAGACCCACCCAAGCCACTTCAGCGTGCCGCTGATGACATGCTCGCCCATGGTGTGAGGCCGAGCGGCAATGATCATCATCACTGACATGATCGGAACCGCGATCACGCCGTTGATGACGGCCGACCAGAACAGCGCGCGCACCGGATCGATCGGCGTGAAGCACAAGGCCACGCCACCGGCAGTCGCCGC
>CAIVAS010000046.1 GCA_903903975.1 uncultured Burkholderiales bacterium | reverse complement strand
AGATCAGCAGCAGCGGGCCGATGTCGTCTCGAATGCCAAGGCTGGTCGAGCGCAGCGGCTCGATGCGTCGCCCCTCGTATTCGACCGCAATCGACACCGCCATCAGGCCAGATGACGAGGCCGAAACACTCTGTGAAGCGCCCGACGCCGCGGTCTGCCCACTCGTCTGAAGACCACCCTGAGTACCAAACTGATTACCAAACTGAGCACCACGCCTCGCACTGGCCGCCGACACCGAAAACAGTCCGAGCACCGGCCGGGGCGATCCGATTCGCTCGCGCACCGCATGGCCGCTCAGCTCCGGAATCGCCGCCTGGATCTCGGGTCGCGCGCGCCGCTGCGCATGCAGGGTCAACGCCACATCATCGGCCGCCTCGGGCGGCACAAGTGGCGCGGCGCGCAGCCAGGCCATCAGCGGCGGCGCGGGCGGCGCATCAATCGCGCCGATCAGCAGGGCCTCCCGATCGATCCAGCAGGGCTCGGCGGTGTAGACCGCTTCGCCGCTTGGCTCAAGCTGCAGGGCGAGGCGCATCGACGGTTCGGCCGACGACGCGCCAGATCGCGCACCGCCCGGTGCCGACCCGCCCTGTACCACCGCCCCTTGTGCCGGTTCGCCTTGTGCCAATGATTGCCAGGCCATCGATGCCTGGCGCGACTCGCCTGGCGCAAGCAGCAGACTGTCACCGGGCGTCGGCGGTCGGTCGAGGTAAAGGCGTGACGATCCCGCCAGCAGCAGCAGCACATCTCGGGCATGCGTCATGTCGAGCAAAAAACCGCCGATCACCGGCGTGGCGCGCGCGGTCAGCGCCGCAACCCGCAGGTCGATGTCGTCCCAGTAGGCAGGCGGCGACTGGACATGCCCGACCATTGACCGATAAGGCTGGGGGTCGTGCAGGCTGCCATCGGGGTCCTGTCGGACCTTGAAGACATGCAGGGACGGCCGGCGCAAGTCGCTGCGCAAGACGTAGCACAGGGCACTTCGCGCGACCTGCGCGCCCGGCTGCCAACGCAGCAGGCGCAGCTCGCGCACCCATTGCAGCACCTGGTGACGCTCGAGCGCTGCGATCTGCGGCGAAGCGTCGCGGCTGACTTGCGAGCCCTCGCGATCACCGCCGACCCCGTCCTGCAGATCGCGCAACCAGGCGAGCAGCAGCGCCGCGCCATGCTTGCAATCGAAAGCCACCGGGCAGGTGCACTCGTTGGACACCCGGATGACAGCCCCGTTGGGCGCCAGCCGCACGGTCGTCTTGTAGGTCTCTGCAGCACTGCCCTCGACCTCGCCCTCGAGCCGACCGGGCGCCAACTCCCGCACCGACAGCACCCGGCCAGCCGCAAACACCTTCTCACCCTTGAGCGCAGTCTCGCGATCAAGGCCAAGCGGCGTACGGGCAAACCGGTTCCGAAAAAGGTCGAGCAGCATCAGATCAGGGGGTGCGATGCAAACAGGCAACCGGTGAGTGTAGCGCCACCTGATGTCGCCCGATGGACGAGATCATGGCGTCCGGGCGACACTGTCGGACGATGACACCCGATACCCGACCCGAGCCGGGGTCTGCGCAAGGCGGACCCGTCCCCGATTCAACGCCGATTCCCGCGTCGGCCCTGGCTGGCCTGAAGGTCATCGAACTCGGCCAGCTGATTGCCGGGCCGTTTGCCGCCAAGACCCTGGCTGACTTCGGCGCCGACGTGATCAAGATCGAGCCGCCGGGTGCCGGCGATCCGCTGCGGGTCTGGCGCATGCTCAAGGACGGCACCTCGGTCTGGTGGCAGGTGCAGTCGCGCAACAAGCGCAGCCTGGCCCTTGACCTGCGCAATCCCGAGGCGCAAGACATCGTCAGGCGACTGGCAAGCGATGCCGACGTGCTGATCGAAAACTTCCGGCCCGGGGCGATGGAATCCTGGGGCCTTGGGCCCGACACGCTGCGTGCCCTCAATCCGCGGCTCATCATGCTGCGCATCAGTGGCTACGGGCAGACCGGCCCCTATCGCGACAAGCCGGGATTCGGCGTGGTGGCCGAAGCGATGGGCGGGCTTCGCCATCTCACCGGCGAACCCGGCCAGGTGCCGGTACGGGTCGGCGTGAGCATCGGCGATACGCTGGCGGCGCTGCACGGCGTCATCGGCATCCTGATTGCCCTGGCCAACCGGCAACGCACCGGTCAGGGCCAGGTGATCGACGTCGCGCTCTTCGAGGCGGTCTTCAACTGCATGGAAAGCCTGCTGCCCGAATACAGCGCTTTCGGTGCGGTGCGCGGGCCGGCCGGCAGTGCCATGCCGGGCATCGCGCCCACCAATGCCTATCCTTGCCTGGGTGACGGCAGCGCGCCCGCCTTCGTGCTAGTGGCCGGCAACGGCGACAGCATTTTTCGAAGATTGATGACCGCGATCGGCCGACCCGACCTTGGCGCCGATCCCGGCCTGGCCGACAACGCCGGGCGCGTCGCACGCGTGACCGAGATCGATGCGGCGATTGCGCAGTTCACCCGAACCCGCAGCGTCGATGAGGTACTGGCCATCCTCGATGCCGCCTCGGTGCCGGCCGGACGGGTCTACAGCGTCGCCGATATCGCCGCCGATCCGCATTACCGCGCCCGTGGCGCCATCGAGCAGATCGTCATGGACGACGGCTGCCCGCTCGAGGTGCCCGGCTTCATCCCCAAGCTGTCGGATACCCCCGGCAGCCACCGGCGCAACGCGCCCACCATCGGCCAGGACTCCCGACCGATCCTGCGCGAAGTCGGCCTGACCGACGCTCAGATCGATGAACTTGCCCGACGCGGCGTGATCGCCGTCCCCTTACTGCCACCCGGGCCAAGCGCCCCCGACAAATCATGATCGACCACCTCGACCACCTGGTATTGACCACCATCGACGAAGCCGCCTGCATCGATTTCTACACCAGGGTGATGGGCATGCGGCACGACCGCTTCGAAGCCGCCGACGGCATCGTTCGCCAGGCCTTTCACTTTGGTAATCAGAAGATCAACCTGCACATCAGAGGGCGCGAGTTCACGCCCAAGGCCCACCTGCCAGTGCCGGGTGCGCTTGACCTGTGCTTCATCGCTTCGGTGCCGCTTGCGCAGGTGATGGCCAATCTCGCCGCGCATCAGTGGCCGATCATCGAAGGCCCGGTCATGCGCACCGGCGCCACCGGCATGATCCGCTCGGTTTATCTTCGTGACCCCGACCTCAACCTGATCGAAATCTCGGAGCCGGCATGAGTGTGACCTCCGAACTGCATGAAGGCTGCACGATGGGCGATCTGCTCATCCGCGCGATTCAGCGCGGCGGCGATCGCCCGCTCTTCGTGCTCGATGATGAGCAGATCAGCTATCGCGAGTTTGGCCACCGGCTCAGCCGCTTCATCCAGGCGCTTGAAGCCCACGGGCTCAAAGGTGGCGATGCGGTGGCGGCGGTCTCGTCGAACCGGCCGGAAGCCTTCATGGTCACCGCCGCTGCGTTCCTGATGGGCATGCGCGTGACCTGGATGCATCCGCTCGCCTCCGAGGACGACCATGCCTACCTGCTCGAGGATTCGGGCGTCCAGACCCTCTTCGTCGATCCGATCGCCTTTGCTGCGCGCGGCGCGGCCCTGAAAGCACGCGTACCCGGCCTGCAGCAGGTCTTTGGCCTGGGCCCCGGGACCGACGACGAGGACATCCTCGCCGCAAGCCAGGCCTTCACACCGCAATCGCTGGTCTCGCTCGCACAACCCAACGATCTGTGCGTCCTGATCTACACCGGCGGCACGACCGGTCGCCCCAAAGGCGTGATACATACCCATCGCGTGCAGGTCACGATGGTGATGACCGAGCTGGCCGAATGGGACTGGCCGCAGGATGTGCGCTTCCTGGCGATGACGCCGATCACGCACGCCGCCGGCGCGATGATCGTCGCGGTGATGATGCGCTCGGGCCTGTTCGTGATGAGCAAGGCGTTTGATGCGCAGCGTTTTTTCGACCTCGTCGAGCAGCACCGTATCACGACGACGTTTCTTGTGCCGACCATGATCTATGTCCTGCTCGATCATCCGGCGATCGCGACCGCCGACCTCTCGAGCCTGAAGACGATCATTTACGGCGCCTCGCCGATGTCGCCTTCGCGCCTTGTCGAAGGCATGAAGCGCTTCGGCCCGGTGTTCATGCAGCTCTATGGCCAGTCGGAAGCGCCGAATTGCGTCACGGTGCTGCGTCGCATCGACCACGACCCTGAACACCATCCCGAGCGGCTGGCCTCCTGCGGGGCTCCGATCGGCAATCTTCAGGTCAAACTGCTCGATGACGACGGCAATGAGGTGGCCGATGGCGAGGTCGGCGAAATCTGCTGCCGCGGCCCGCTGGTGATGGCCGGCTACTGGAAAAAGCCGGAGGAAACGGCCAAAGCGCTTCGCCACGGCTGGCTCTATACCGGGGATCTCGCGCGTCGCGATGCCGACGGATTTCTCTATATCGTCGATCGCAGCAAGGACATGATCATCACCGGCGGCTTCAACGTCTTTCCGCGCGAAATCGAGGATGTGCTCACCCGGCATCCGGCGGTTGCGGCCGCCGCCGTGATCGGCGTGCCCGACGACAAATGGGGCGAGGCGGTCAAGGCGGTCGTCGTGCTCAAGGCGGGTGCCAGCGTCGCGGCCGAAGCACTGATCGCCATGGTGCGAGATGCCAAGGGCGCGGTGCATGCACCCAAGTCACTCGATTTCGCCGACAGCCTTCCGGTGACCGGTCTGGGCAAACCCGACAAGAAAGCGCTGCGGGCGACCTACTGGGGTGCAAGCACCCGGGCAGTGAACTGAGGGCTCATATGCGTCCAAAGCGGCGTCCTCATTTGCGTCTGTAGCTCTCCGGCGCGTAGCGGGCGAAAGCCAGCGCAATCACCGAGATCGCCACCGCGCAAAAAATCAGCGCGGCGTCGGCGCCCTGCAGGTCGCACAACAGTCCGAGGCCGATCGGTCCGACCACATAGCCGGCGTCCGACAGCGCCCGATAGATGCTCATGGCGGTTGCGTTCATCCCGGGTGGCGCGTTGTCGGCGGCATAGGCAGAGGGCGCCGCCCCGGTGACGGCCGAGGCGATGCCCCAGACCACGCAGGCCACCAGGAAACTCGGATAGGCGGTGGCATACCAGAACCCAAAAAAAGACACGCCGGTCAGCATGCCGGCATAGACGATCAGCGGCTTGCGCCCGAAGCGGTCGGCCACCATGCCGGCCGGATAGGTCGCGGCAAGCCCGAACAGACTGCCGAGGGCAAAACCGCTGCCGATCTGCCCAGCCGTCAAACCCATGCCACCCGAGGCCACCAGCGGCACGACATTGAAGAGGCCGCCGGTGCGCACCGTCGCATGCGTGAATCCCATCAGGCAGACCAGCATGAACCCGGTCTTGCCGAACATCACCGACATCTGCTCCTTCAGGGGCAAGGCAACCGGTCGAACCGCGGTGCCGTCGCGGTGCGCGGCAAAATCGCGCGTCTCGGGGACCGCAAACCAGGCGATCACGCCGACCAGTGCGGCCGCCGCGGCATTGGCCAGAAAGGGCATCGCCAGACCATAGTGTTCGGCCAGCAGGCCACCCGGATAAGGTCCCACGCCGACCGCAAACAGGAAGCAGCCCTGGTAGATCGCCATCATGCGACCACGCCGCTCCGGCGTGCTGATGTCGGCCAGCACCACCACCCCGACGGTCAGCACAATGCCGCCGCCCAGGCCGGCGATGAAGCGCGCCAGCATGAACTCGGTGAAGGTGCCGGAATAACCCGACCAGAGATTGCCGAGCACACCCACCACACCGCCCAGCGCCAGCGCCGGGCGCCGCCCGACCCGATCGGCCATCTGCCCGGCCGGCACCGCTGACAGAAAGCGCGCAGCACCGAACACCGCGATGGTGGCGCCGATGGCCGAAATCGAGACATCGAAGGATTTGGCATAGAGCGGCAGCACCGGCACCACCGCCCCAAACCCGAACTGATTGAAGAAGATGATCGCGCACATCCAGAAGAGCACGCGACCCTCTTTCGGACGCTGCTCGCTCAGAACGCTGCCTCGAGCAGACCGATCACATCCTGCGGCGAGGTGATCGGCCGCGGATTGCTGCGCACCCACATGTTTTCCATCGCACCGCGCGCAATCGCCTCGAACTGATCGCGGGTGACACCCTGATCGCGCAAGCGGGTCGGCATGCCAAGCGAGGCGATCAGTGCGGCGACCGCATTGGCGGCATCGCCATCAGCCGCCCCCATCGCCTGCGCAATGCGCGCCTGCTGGGCAGCGGTGTGCGACCGGTTGAAGCGCATCACATGGGGCAGCATGATGCAGGAGGTGTAGCCGTGGCTGATGCCGGTGACCGCCCCCAGACTGTGGCCGATGCCGTGGCTTGCGCCATAGGGCACACGCATGATCCCGAAACCCGCCATCCAGGCGGCCTGCAGGCACTGCAGCCTGGCATCAAGATCGTCGGGCTGCGCGCTCAGCACCGGCAGTGCCGCGCCGAACAGATGCAAGGCCTGCAGCGAGGTGGCGTCGATCAGCGGCGAAGGCGTCACCGAGCACAGGCCTTCGACCGCATGGTCAATGCCGCGCACCGCGGTGGACAGCCACAGCCACGAAGGGGTGTGCAGCGTGATCGCCGGATCGAGCATCACGCTGGCCGCACCGATGAATTTCGCCGAATAGGCGTCCTTCACTTTTCTGACCGGGTCGGTGCATCCGCCCAGGTCCGAGAATTCGGCGGCACCGAGAGTCGTGCTGACCACGATCTGGCGGCATGGCGGGGCCTTGATCACCGGTACATGACGCGATCCGTCGGGGTTGACCTTCAGGCGCCAGTCATCCAGCCCCTCAACCGTGCGCACATCATGGGCGAGTGCAATCAGCATGACCTTGACGGTGTCGATGGCAGTGCCACCACCCACCGTGACTACCAGATCGGGCGAGACAGCGCGGGCAGCCTCAGCGGCTGCGATCACACTCGCGCGCGGCGTGTGCTCGACGCACTCGTCGAAGGTGCCGACATGTCGCGCGCCAAGGGCGGCCACAATGCCAGCCACCGCATCGGTCGTGCGATTGAGTGTGCGCGAGGTGACGATGAACACCCGCTTCGCACTGCGACGATCAGCGTCTTCGACGACCGCCTGCGCGGCCGGTTTGCCCCAGATAACGCGATCCTGCGCCAGAAACTCATGACTGCCAGCCTGCATGCCTGCTTCCCTCCCTGCCTGTTGTCGTCTTGTCAGACTTGTCAGCCTTGTCAGATCTGATCGAGCGGAAAGACCGGCCGGCGGACCCGCTCGAATTTCAGCAGCGAATAGTCGGAAGTCGTGACACCGGGGCTCGCGCATTCGACGACCTCGCTGGCCAGACTTCCCAAGCCGGCGCGCCAGTGCACCCGACTCTTGATGACCACGAAACGCTTGCGCAGCGGATCGATGCCCACCGAATGGAAGCACTCGAGATCGAAAGGCTCCTGATACAGCGACATCAGCACCACTTCGACACCGCCGGTCTCGATGACCACGGTGGGTCCGTTGCTGGCCAGCCCGCCTGCGCCCATCGGGCCACGCAGGCGATAGCTGCCGTCGGTGATGCGACGCACCCGACCGGTGATCGTGAGCGGCGTGGCGGGCGCGCCGATCGAGGGCATCGCCGCCTTGCCGCCGACCGCCAGGGTCACCTCGGCGCCCACGCCCGCTGCGATGGCCTCGCGCACGCTCTGGGGATCATGGATCGCATAGAAGACCACATCCTGCAGGCCTTGCCGAAGGACCTCGGCGAGCACTGCGGTGGTATCCATCGTGCCGCCCGAGGCGACGTTGTCGCAGTGATCGAGCATCACGATCGGGCCGGGCCGCACGCCTTCGGGCGCATCGGCGATTGTCTTGTCGCGCGCCACCCCGAGCGCACTGGCACGAGCGACCGACTCGGAGAGCAGATCGCTGCGATAAACGAAAGCCTCTCGCGCGGCCCAGGCCTGCTCGAGCAGCGCATCGCGCATCGACTCGGCCTTTGCCGGTGACGCATCGGTGCAGACCACCACCGACAGCCCCGCCTCGCGGATGTCGGCATGCGGAAAGCCCACGAAGACCGAACAGGCCAGCGCGCGGCCGCTGGTCTCGTGTTCGAGGCAGGCCGCCTGCAGCGAAAGGTTGGGCTCGGCATGGGTGCCCTGACGCATCACATGGGGCAGCATCGGTCGATTGGCCCAGCTCATCACCGGCTTGACCTCGCCGCGGATCGCCCGCACCAGCACGGTGGCTGCGCGAAGGCCTGCGGCATGGACGTCAATATGCGGATAGGTGTGATAGCCGGCGATCACGGTCGCATGACGCACGATGTCGTCGTAGATGTTGGCGTGCATGTCGAGGGCCACGCCGATCGGCGTTGTTGCATCGATCGCGCGGATGCGCCGCAGCAGTTCACCCTCTCCGTCTTCATGCGAGCGGGTGACCATCGCGCCATGCAGATCGAGCAGGATGCCGTCCCAACCGCCCTGGCGGACCGCCGCGAGGATCGGTGCCACGATCTGCTCATAGGCATCGTCTTCAACCGGCCCGCTGGGATTGGCATCGCCGGCGACCGCGACCTGCAACTCGGCACCCTCGGCCTGCGCAAGCTCGATGAAACCGGCCAGGGCGCTGCCGGTGCCGCGATGCGCCGCGATGGCCGCATCGCCCACCAGCATCGACGGGCGATACCCGAAGAAGCGCTCGACCGGTGTCGGCACCGGAGAAAAGGTATTGGTCTCGTGCTTGAACATGGCGGCAAGCAGCCGCAAGGGGCGTTTCGACACAGGCGCTCCGGGTAAAAGTGGTCGAAATGAGTCGCTGGGTTACTTGCCCAGGAAATGATCAAAGAAACGCGCGATATCGGTAAAAGCCTCGCGAGTCTCCGGGGCATCGGCGCTGTAAATGTACTGGGCGTGCGACATCCCTTCATACACATTCAGGTCGGACACCACGCCTGCACGGCGCAGTTTGCGATGCGTGCGGACCGTATTGGAAAGGAAAAGATCGCGGGTACCGCTGGTCAGGATCGTCGGCGGGAATCCTGACATGTCGCCATAGATCGGCGAGATTTGCGGATCCTTCAGATCACGCCCATTGGCATAGAGCAGCGCTGCCTTGCCGAGCCAACCGTCCCAGGTCACGAGCACGTTGTCGACCCACTCGTTGGTCTCGTAGGTGTCACCGATGCGGGCAATGTCTGACCAGGGCGTGCCTGGCCCGATCGCTGCCGGCAAGGCGACCTTCTCGGCCTTGGCGCGATGAATCAGCGCGAGCACCATGGCTCCGCCCGTCGATGTACCGAAGACGGCCATTTTTCGCGGGTCGTTGGTCTTGATCAACTCTTTCCAGACCGCCATCGCATCGTCCATCGCGGCCGGATAAGGATGATCTGGCGGCATCCGGTAATCGACCGAAACGACTTTGTATCCGCCCATCGAGGCCATCAGGATGGCCTCGGCCAGACCCGCCTCACCCGGACTGAAGACATAGCCACCACCATGGATATGCATCAGCAGCCGGTTTCGATTATTGGGGCCGATCGTGGCCGGGGTCAGGATGTAGGCATTGACCCCGCCGATGCGGGTCTGCTCGATTGAGACATTGAACTTCGCTTTCATCGCAGGAATCGCTGCTGCCGCAGCTTTTGCACGCTGATTGATCAGCGTCTTCCACTCACCGGAGGTCTGCGGAATCGAGCCAAAGAAAGGGTTGTAAGGCCCGGCAATCAGGCCTTGAACTTGCGAGCTGACTTCGACGGACGGCACCGGCAGTGTTTTGGCAGGGACCTGGCGGACACCCGCCTGTGCGTTGGCCACACCCTGCTTTGCCGCGAGCTCGGAATACATCCCATTAGCCGGCTGGCCGACCATCGGCGCGGTGCACGCTGACACCAGCAATGTCACCACGAGCCCTATCCATCGATGAAAACTTTTCATATTGTCTCCCGTGTTTTTATTGGCAATTTCACTGGCCAGTCTAACTGATCGCCAGAGTGGACTAACATTGTCGAACCCGCAGCAAGCTGATCCAACAAGGAGCCACCAATGACCACCAATGCCCAAAGTGCATGGGACTTCGACGCCCTGACCCTCGACGGTGCGCCAGCACCGCTGTCCGCCTACAAGGGCAAAGTCGCCCTGATCGTCAACACCGCCAGCCAGTGCGGCCTGACACCGCAGTACAAAGGCCTGCAGGAACTCCATGAGCGCTACAAGGATCGCGGATTCGTCGTGCTCGGCTTTCCGAGCAACCAGTTCGGCGCGCAAGAGCCCGGCACCAACAAGGACATCGCGACCTTCTGCGAAACCAGCTTCGGTGTGACCTTCCCGATGTTCGCAAAGATCGACGTCAACGGTGACTCGGCACACCCGCTCTATAAATGGCTGAAGGCCGAAAAACCGGGCCTGCTCGGTATGGAGTCGATCAAATGGAATTTCTCGAAATTTCTGATCGGCCGTGACGGCCAGATCGTCGAGCGCTATGCCCCGACCACGACTCCCGAGTCGGTCGCCGCAGATATCGAGAAGCTGCTCGCCTGAAAAAACGCTGAGCCGCTGCGACCGACTTTCGCTCTTCTTCGCATAGTCGCCTTGAATACGCCGGTCGAATTCTGTCGGATTGATTCCGGCAGTGGCGCGGCTGTCCTGACACTGAAAGGTCGCTGGCAGATTGCGCAGGCCGATCAGATCGCGCTTGCGATGAGCAAACTGGGCAAGGCGCTGGGCAAGGTCGAGACAATCGATGGCAAAGCGCTGGGTGCAATGGATACCGCCGGCGCGCTGGTCCTGCTGTCACGGCTGCGCGCCGCTGGCATCGATCCCCAGACCATCGCGCTGGCCAATTTCGACCCCAGCCATACCCGCATCGTCGAGGTGGTGAGGTCACGGCTGCCGAGCGCAGGCCCGGCTCAACACGCTCGTGCCTTCGGCATGGTGGCGCAAACCGGCCGGATAGCGAGCAATCTCGGTTCCACCATGATCGGCCACGTCGATTTTCTGGGCCGAATCGTTTTTGAGCTGACCCGTGCCTTGCGCCAACCGGGGCTGCTGCGCCCGCGCGAGTTCATGGCCCAGCTTGGACAGACCGGCGTGACCGCCATCCCGGTCGTCATGCTGGTCACCTTCCTGATTGGCGTGGTGTTCGCCTACCTGCTCGGTCTTCAGGCCGAGCAATACGGTGCAAATGTGTTTGTCGTTGATGGCACAGCGCTGGGCATGACGCGCGAATTTGCACCGATCATCGTGGCGGTCATTGTCGCCGGTCGATCCGGCGCGGCATTTACCGCACAACTCGGCACCATGAAGCTCACCGAAGAAATCGATGCAATCCGCACGCTCGGGCTGTCGGCCGATCACGTGCTGGTTCTGCCCCGAATCGGGGCGCTGATGGTTACCCTGCCTTTGCTGGTCTTTATTGGCGATGTGGCGGGTCTGCTTGGCGCGATGGTCATCGGTCAGACCATGCTCGATATCACTCCTCACAGCTTCCTTGAGCGGCTGCACACGACGCTGGACCCCAAGCATGTGCTGATCGGGCTGTGCAAGGCGCCGTTCTTTGCACTGTTGGTCGGCATCATCGGCTGCCGGATGGGGATCAGCGTTGAGCGCGACACCCGATCGATCGGCATCAACACCACCTCGACCGTTGTGCAGAGC
Organism: uncultured Burkholderiales bacterium; assembly: GCA_903903975.1. Lineage (GTDB taxonomy): Bacteria > Pseudomonadota > Gammaproteobacteria > Burkholderiales > Burkholderiaceae_E > UBA4615. Next base: position 2,548 of record CAIVAS010000046.1, on the reverse strand, counting down.
ATCGTCTCGGTGATCATTCTCGATGCGATCTTCGCGGTCATTTTTGAGCGGCTCGGATGGTGAATCCCGAGGTTTCGGCGAGCGATCCATCCGGCGTGTCCGCGCAGGAGGTGGTCATCGATGTGCGCGGCATCGTGACCCGCTTCGGCAAACAGGTCGTGCACAACGGACTGGATCTGCAGATTCGTCGTGGCGATCTGGTCGCACTGATCGGTGGCAGCGGCACCGGCAAATCGGTGCTGCTGCGAGAGATCATCGGTCTTCATCGGCCCGACGCGGGCAGCGTGAATCTCCTGGGAACCGATGTCTGGAACGCCTCGCCCGATCTGCTTGCCACCGTGCGACGCCGCTTCGGCATGATGTTTCAGGAAGGCGCGCTGTTTTCTTCGCTTGACGTTGCTGCCAACGTCGCAACGCCCCTGCGGGAGCATTTTTCGCTGCCCGAGGACCTGCTCGACGAACTGGTTCGTTTGCGCCTCGCGCTGGCCGGCCTGCCGCCAGATGCCGCTGGCAAGATGCCGAGCCAGCTGTCAGGCGGCATGGTCAAGCGCGCGGCAATTGCTCGCGCAATTGCGCTCGAACCTGAAGTCCTGTTTCTGGACGAGCCGACCTCGGGGCTCGATCCGATCACGGCCCGTGCCTTCGACGCATTGCTGACGTTTCTGAATCGCGACCTCGGCATTACCGTCCTGCTGGTGACCCATGACCTCGACTCGCTGGTGGGCATCGCCCGGCGCATTGTCGTGCTCGGCCAGGGGCGAGTCATCGCCGATGGCAGTCTGGCCGAGATCACCGCAGTCGACGACCCATGGATACAATCCTACTTCTCCTCACGGGCCAGTCTGCCCGCCCCTCATCCGACCAGAACAGACGCTAACCCGCACGATGGAGCCTGAAGCCCGGTACACGATGATCGGTGCGGTCCTGCTGGCGATTATTGTCGCGGTAGTGGCTGTTTTCGTATGGCTGTCAAGCTCGGGCCGGGCATCCGACTTTCGTTACTACACCGTGTATTTCGAGCGGCAATCGCTCGAGGGCCTGCAGGTCGGCGGCGACGTCAACATGCGCGGCGTGAAGGTCGGCAGGATCGAAAACTTCACCATTTCGCGTGACAACATCAACAAGGTGAAAGTCACCCTTCGCGTGGCCCGGGCAACGCCTGTGAGCGAGAACACCAACGCCGTTGTCGCACGCAGCATCGTGACCGGTCTGGCGCGCATCAACCTCGATACACCCGGCACACCTGGCCCGGAGCTGATATCGGTGGCGGAAAACGAAAAGTACCCGGTGATCCCGGAAGGCACCTCAAACCTCGACCAGATCGCCGACTCGGTCAGTAAATTGGCCTCCCAGGCCGATATCGCTCTTGAAAACCTGAACTCGGTGATGGGCGACAAGAACCAGAAGTCGCTGACACAGGCTCTCACCGCGATCCGCGACTTGAGTGTCGGACTCAACCGCAGACTCACGACGGTCGATGACATGGCCGCCAGTTTTCAGGCCAGTTCGGCCTCGTTTCAAAGCCTCAGCAAAGACTTGTCGGGCGCAAGCAGCAAAGTGGCCGATGCGGTCGTGCCAGTCGGCGACGACGCGGTGAAAAGTCTTCGCGACGCCAGCGAGACGCTCAGGCAACTCAAGCAGTCAGCCGCCGATCTCGAACGCGACGTGGCGAAGTCGCTCGCAGTGATGAACAAGGGGGTCACAGACCTCTCGAATCGAACCGATGACGCTGTCGATGTCGGCCTGAACGAGATGAGGGCAACGACCGAAGAACTGCGCGGCAGTCTGGCGATCGTCAGCCGCACCCTGGATCGTTTTCAGGATCCCAAGGCTATTGTGATCGGCCCAAGCAACAGCCAGCTTGGCCCGGGCGAAGAGGCGCGGCGATGAGAGCCTTCGTCAGAATTTTCAGTCGGGATACCCGGACAGCATCGAACGAAGCGTCTCTCCGTTTGATGGCCTGTGTGATGGTCTGTGCGCTCACCGGTCTGCTTGCAGGCTGCGGCTCACTATCGCTCACCAACACCAGCCCGAAAATCGACTACTTCGTTCTGCAGGATCTGGCACGACCCGCAGCGCTGAACGCCGGTACGCCGCCGCGCAACAGTCGAGTGCTGTTGATTGCCGCCATGACATCGCAGACGCTTTTTGACAGTGAGCGCATGGTCTTCACGAAAGACGGTGTCAGCCGCTCTTACTACCAATTTGCGAACTGGAGCGATCGGCCGGCACGAAGCATCGCCGGGCTCGCCGAAACCCGATTGTCGCGGGTTGGCGGCTTCAAGACTGTCGCCCAGTCGACCTCGGCTCTGAGGACCGACCTGCTCCTCAGCCTGCGGCTCAATGAGCTGACGCATGACGACTCGATCTCACCGGGTGTCGTACGGCTTGACGTAACGGCAGACCTGCTCGACTGGCGAACGCGCGAGCTGATCGGACGCAGGACCTTCACTCAGAAGGTCGCCGTCGACAGTCGCGATTCGATCGGCGGCGCGCAGGCTGCAAATCGTGCGGTCACCGCGATGCTCGATGAGCTGTCACTCTGGGT
>CAIVAS010000045.1 GCA_903903975.1 uncultured Burkholderiales bacterium | reverse complement strand
GGTGTTTTCGCGGTTGGCCCAGTCATGCACGAATCCGATGAGGGTACCGAATCCGCCGGTGATCGGGATGAGCCTGCGAACGGCTGCCACCAGATCGTCGGGCGTGCCGATGACGGTTGCCGCGCCAGGCGCAAAGGCGATGGCCTCGAGCGCCTCTTGAGGGCTGGTAAAGCGTTTGGTGCCAGGGCGCTTGAGCGTGTCGAAGATGTATTCATTGTTCCAGCGCATCAGGCCTTCGCCGGCTTCGCGTATGGCCTGTTCGCGGGTTTCGGCGATGTGCCAGGACAGCAGCACTCGCCAGTCCTTGCGATCGACGACATTGCCATGCTTGGCGGCGGCTTCCTCGGCGAACTTCCATTGCGTCGCCAGCGCGGCCAGTCCTTCGGTGGAGGTTGAGCCGATCGAGATCACACCGGTGCCGTATTTGCCGGCAAGGGTCATGCCCGACGGGCTGATGGTGGAGGCGACCGCCATCGGCAGCTTGTCCTGCAGCGGCAACAATTGCAGCTTGGCATCCTTGATCTTGAACCATTCGCACTCGTAGCTGAACCGGTCTGCGCCTTCGAGCAGCCGCTTGATGACGCCGAGTGCTTCGTCCTGCCGGTTACGCTGAAGCAGCGGGTCGATACAGAGCGTGTGGGCGTCGGAGGCCAGCGCGCCCGGGCCTGAGCCGAAAATCGCCCGTCCACCGGTCATATGGTCGAGCTGGACGATGCGCTGCGCGACGTTGAAGGGGTGGTGGTAGGGCAGGGAGATAACGCCTGTGCCCAGCATGATGCGATGGGTTCGCTCGCCCGCCGCGGCGAGGAACATTTCGGGCGATGCGATCGTCTCCCAGCCAGTTGAGTGATGCTCGCCACACCAGAATTCGTCGAAGCCCAGGCGGTCGAGCTGTGCGACAAAATCCAGATCGCTGCGCAACTGCAATCTTGGCTGTTCGCCAATGGGGTGATGGGGGGCGAGGAATGCGCCAAATCGCATACGGCTCATGAATGTCTCCTGATTGGAATGGTCACAGCGCTTTGCGGCGCCCGGCGTGTGCGCTGAGGGCGCCTGATCGCCAGATTGTGGCAGCTTCGACGGTTTGCTGCCGCAGCAGCATGACTAAGTTGGAACGTCGCCTGGATTAAAAAAGCGGCGACGCAGACCAGGTCTGTGTCGCCGCGAAGATCCGGGCGGAGGGCGGTTCGCGCCGTCGGGCCCGGAATCAGGCTCTGTCGGAATCAGCCTTTGAGGAGCTGCAGCACGCTTTGCGGTGCCGAGTTGGCCTGCGCAAGCATGGCGGTGCCGGCTTGCTGCATGATCTGGGCACGAGTCAGTGCGGCGGTTTCCTTGGCGAAATCGGCATCCATGATGCGGCTCTGTGCGGCCTTCTGATTTTCGGAGCCGATCTGCAAGTTGCTGATGACCGCGTCAAAGCGGTTCTGCATGGCGCCGTACTTGGTGCGCTCCGAGTTGACGGTGCTCAGTGCGTCATCAATGTTGGTGATTGCTGTCAGCGAAACCGCACTGGTTGTGATCGCCGAAGAGGCGGCCGTCACCGTCGTCATGGTCGAGCTGGCGGTCATGTCGGTGGTGGTCACCGTGAGCTGATCGCTGGTCGCGTTGTTGGCGCCGACCTGGAAGGTCTGGGCACCGGCCCCGCTGCCGATGATGGCGGTACCGTTGAACTTGGTTGCCGACAGGGTGCGGCTGATCTCAGCGGTGAGCTGCTGGTACTCGTTGTCCAGGCTGCTGCGATCGGTCGTGGTGTTGCTGGCGTTGGACGACTGCACGGCGAGTTCACGCATGCGCTGGAGCATGTCGCTGACCTTGCCGAGCGCGCCTT
>CAIVAS010000044.1 GCA_903903975.1 uncultured Burkholderiales bacterium | reverse complement strand
CGCTTTATCCCTATGTCTTCATGCTCGCGCGCAATGCTTTTGCCGAGCGAAGCGAATCGCTGTCCGATGCCGCGCGTTCGCTGGGCCTGTCCGCGCCCGAAGTCTGGTGGCGTGTCAGCTGGCCGGTGGCACGGCCAGCGGTAGCGGCCGGGCTCGCGCTGGTGACGATGGAGACACTGGCCGATTTCGGCACGGTCTCGTTTTTCGCGGTCGATACCTTTTCGGCAGGCATCTATCGGGCATGGCAAGGATTCGGCGATCGCACCGGTGCGGCCCGACTGTCGTTGCTGCTGGTGGCTGTCGTCCTGTTGCTGGTCTGGGCTGAACGAAGGCAGCGTGGTCGGATGCTGTTTCATTCCCGCTCCAGCCGGCCGGCACCTGTGCGTCCCCTGACCGGCCTGGCCGGCTGGTCGGCCAGTGCGGCCTGCGCACTACCCTGCCTGTTCGGTTTTGCCCTGCCGGCATTGCTGCTTGCCCGTCAGTGGTGGGTCAGCGCGGGTCATATCGATTCGCGCCTTGTGCAATGGGCACTCAATTCGGCGCTGCTGTCTCTCGCAGCCGTGCTGATCATCGTTCCGATGGCGCTCGCGATGGCCTATGCGGTTCGCCTGCATCCGAGTCGCTGGGTACGCCTTTTGTCGGGCATCTCGGGTGCCGGCTATGCCTTGCCCGGTGTGGTGTTGGGCGTCGGACTGCTGGCGGTGGTCGGTGCAATCGACCGGACGCTTAGCACTGCCACAACCCGGCTGCTGATTGGTGGCACCGCGTTTGCAGTGGTCTATGCCTACTGCGTGAGGTTCTTTGCGGTGGCCCAGCAGGGCCTCGATGCCTCGCTCAAGCGAATCAGTCCGGCGATGGATGCCAGCGCACGGACGCTCGGTGCCGGGCCCTTCGAGGTGCTTCGCCGTGTTCATTGGCCGCTTCTGAAGCCCAGTGTTGCCAGCGCATCGCTGCTGGTGTTTGTGGACTGTCTCAAGGAGTTGCCGGCGACTCTGGTGCTGAGGCCGTTCAACTTCGATACGCTGGCTGTGGTTGCCTATCAGTTTGCTGCCGACGAGCGCCTGGTCGAGGCGGCGATGCCGTCACTTGTGATCGTCTTGGTGTGTTTGTTGCCGGTGTCGATTCTGGCAAGCGGTCTGCGCCGCCGCTGATTCGGGAATCGTGGTGCGGGGGGGCTGCCCGGTCAGTGCAGTGATGAGCCTACTGAGAAGACTGGCAGCTAAGTCCTGCAGCCAGGTCAGGCGGGGGTAACGATCGGTTCCTCGGACTCTTCATTCGTCGGTGCTACGCCGAAGGTGTTCGGTGCCCAATAAATGATCTGCAATTGCCCGTCGAAGGTTTCGACGAGTGCAGTCAGACTCTCAACCCAGTCACCGTCGTTGCAGTAAAGAATTCCATTGATTTCGCGGATCTCTGCCTTGTGGATATGGCCGCAGACTACGCCGTCGTAGCCCCGCCGGCGAGCCTCCGAGGCAACTGTGTGTTCAAAGTCGCTGATGAAACTGACCGCGTTCTTGACTTTATGCTTGAGGTATTGCGACAGCGACCAATACCCAAGGCCCATCCGATGGCGCACCCGATTGAAGTGATGGTTCAGCCAGAGCGTGAAGGTGTAGGCGGTGTCACCGAGTTTGGCGAGCCAGCGCGCATTTTGAACAACACCGTCGAAAAGATCACCATGGACCAGCCAGAGCCTGCGGCCATCGGCTGTCACATGCACGGCTTCTTCGGCAATTTCGATATCACCAAAAGACAGTCCCTTGAACTGGCGGACGGACTCATCGTGGTTGCCAGGGACGTAAACCACGCGGGTTCCCTTTCTGGCTTTGCGCAGGACTTTCTGAACCACGTCGTTGTGTTGCTGCGGCCAGTACCAGCGATTGCGTAGCTGCCAGGCATCAAGCACGTCGCCGATCAGATAAAGCGAATCGGATTCGTGTGAGCGAAGGAAGTCGAGAAGATAAGCCGACTTGCAGCCAGGTGTACCAAGGTGCAGATCAGAGATGAAGACGGCCCGATAACGAATCGGTGAGGGGTCGAGTTGCAGGTCGCTGGCATCCACGGAAGCGTATTAAATCGTTCGGTGGTGACGGCGTCGTGACAGCAGGTGTGTTGTTGACTTGTTCTTGGCTCGATCGATGGTGTGACGTTCAGCGCCTACCGCGCGGTGTGCTCCGGCAAAGCCATCATGATCCTGATATACTTGTCGGCTCGCAGGCGCGTAGCTCAGCTGGTTAGAGCACCACCTTGACATGGTGGGGGTCGTTGGTTCGAGTCCAATCGCGCCTACCAATGCCAAGCCCCAGTAGATCATCCGATTTACTGGGGCTTTCTGCTTTCTGACGCGGCTCGAATCGTCGGAAACCCGATCCGCTCGCTTACCCTTGCACCCGCCCCGAAGTCGCGGTCGTCCCGGCATCCACCGGCAGTACCGCGCCGGTGATCCAGCGCGCAGCGTCGCTGGCCAGAAAGACCACTGCCTCGCCGACATCCCATCCGCTGCCCTCGACCTGCAGCAGCGAACGCTTGCGCCGCGACTCGCGCAGTTCGGGCGACATGCCGCGCGCATAGACCATCGGCGTATACACCATGCCGGGTGCAACGCAGTTGGCGCGGATGCCTTGCCCCGCATGCTGCGTCGCCATGGCGCGCGTCATGTTGACGATGGCGCCCTTGGAGGTCTGATAAAGCAGACCGGTCTGCAGGCTGCCGAGCAGGCCCGCAACCGAAGACAGATTGACGATCGCGCCGCGCCCCTGACGCGCCATCTCGGGAATGGCATGGCGCGCCATCAGCACCATCGACGTGACATTGACCGCCATGCCGGTCTCCCATGCGGCCAGGTCCAGGTCGACCGCACTGCCTGTCGGTCCACCGATGCCGACGTTGTTGACCAGCACATCCACACGGCCCCAGGCGGCCACCACCGCTGCCACGGCCGCCTTGCAGTCGGCTTCACGCGAAACATCGGCTTCAAAGGCCTGCGCCGTGCCTCCCTCCCTGGTGATCATCGCCACCGTGTCCTGAGCGGCCTTGAGCGCCCGGTCGATCACCATCACCTTCGCGCCGCGCCGCGCCAGCAGCACCGCTGCTGCACGGCCGTTACCGATGCCATCGGTTTGTGAACCGCCGCCGGTGACCAAGGCCACGCGGCCATCAAAGCGGGTCGAGTCATAGCCGGGTGTGTCGTGCGGATCGCTCATGTCGGGTCTCCTTGTCGGCTCGATCGGCCAAATGATTGGTGGGGAAATTATGCGCCCGGCATCCATTGCTCGTCGGATCCGCGCCGGGTAGCGAGGCGGCCAGCAGAGTGGCGTGTTCAGGCCGGCACCTGTTGTCCCGCGCGGGCAGTCAAACACCACTGCCGCAAGCCGGAATCGGAGGCGCTCATTGGACGGGCGGCGCCGAAAATGGTCTTGTACCTGACGGTTTGAGCACCCGTTACCCCCGATACCCTTCACCTGTCACCCAAAAGCAAGGATCAACGACGATGAGCACCAACCCTCTCAAGGCCCGCTGGAAGGCTGGCAAGGCAGCCGTCAACGGATGGCTTGCCATCCCATCGGGCTTTTCAGCCGAAGTGATGGCGCAGTGCGGCTTTGACAGCATCACGGTCGATATGCAGCACGGCGTGCAGGATTACATGTCGATGGTGCAGTGCTTTCAGGCGATTGAGCGGCACCCGGTTGCCCGCCTGGTGCGCGTCCCATGGAATGAACCCGGCATCATTGGCAAAGTGCTTGATGGTGGTGCCTGGGGCGTGATCGCCCCGATGATCAACAACCGCGAGCAGGCAGAGTCGCTGGTCTCGTCTTGTCGCTATCCCCCACATGGCAGCCGCAGCAACGGCCCGATCCGTCACGGCACCTACGGCGTTCCCAGCAACTATCAGAAGATCGTCAACGATGAGGTCCTGGTGATTCCGATGATCGAGACCCAACAAGCGCTTGATAACCTTGAGGCGATCCTGAATGTCAAAGGCATCGACGGCATTTATGTCGGCCCGAGCGATCTGGCGTTTTCGATGGGCAAGACGCCCAAGCTCGATCATGACGACCCCGAAATTCTCGCGATTTACGAGCGCCTGATTGCCGAGTGCAGCAAGCGCGGCATCTGTGCCGGCATCCACTGCGGCAGTGCCGAGTACGCCGCACGAATGATCGGCATGGGTTTTCGGCTGGCGACTGTCGCCAATGACAGCAGCCTGATGGCCAAGGCGGCAATGGACGCGGTTGCCGGCGTCTGGAAGGAAGTCGGCAGCCTGCGCTGACCCGGCAGCACTCGGTCCGGAGTGCCTGGTTCGGGCCGACGTGGATATCGCCCCAGCTCGAAGGGAAGGCACCGACCTCCAGCATCACGAGGTCGAACGGCGCGCCGCCTTGGCCGTTGCTGCCTGCGGCAAGTGGCCGGATATGCAGGACAATGCATTGACCACGAGCCGCCGACAGCCATGATCCGAACGCTTGCCTTCGCCAACTATCGATCGCTGCGCGATCTGGTTGTGCCACTGGATTGCCTCACCGTCATCACTGGCGACAACGGTAGCGGCAAGTCGAGTTTGTACCGGGCATTGCGCCTGATCGCCGATACCGCGCAGGGCCGGTTGATTGCATCGCTTGCACGCGAAGGTGGACTCGAATCGACTTTGTGGGCGGGTCCTGAGTCGCTCACTGCAGCGATGCACAGGGGCGAGCAGCTCGTGCAAGGCACGCGCCGAAACGAGCCGGTAAACCTGCGGCTTGGGTTTGCGTCCGATGATTTCGGCTATGCCGTCGATCTGGGTTTGCCTGTCCCGAGCCGCTCGGCCTTTGCGCGTGATCCGCAGATCAAGCGTGAATGCATCTGGAATGGCCCGCTCATGAGACGCGCAGGCCTCCTGGTCGATCGGCACAATGCGGTAGTTCAGAGTCGCAGCTCAGACGGCGACTGGCAGGTCGCTTCACAGCATCTGGCCGGATTCGACAGCATGCTTGCTCAGTTGGGTGATGTGCGCGACGCCCCGGAGGTGCTGATTCTGCGCGAGCGCATGCGTGCCTGGCGCTTCTATGACCATTTGCGCACGGATGCCGAGGCACCGGCTCGTCGCACCCAGGTGGGCACCCATACGCCGGCGCTGGCTGACGACGGTGCCGACCTTGCAGCAGCCTTGCAAACCATTCGCGAGATCGGTGATGCCGAGGCGCTGGACGCCGCGGTCGACGATGCGTTTTCCGGGGCCCGCGTTGAAATTGCCGTCGAGAAGGGACGATTCGAGCTGCTGATGCATCAGCCGGGGCTGTTGCGGCCGCTGCAAGCCGCTGAACTGTCGGACGGGACACTGCGTTATCTGTTGCTCCTGGCGGCGCTCATGACGCCTCGGGTGCCGCCGTTGCTGGTCCTCAACGAACCAGAGACCAGTCTGCACCCCGATCTGCTGCCGGCGCTCGGCCGCTTGATCGGTGCGGCAGCCAGTCGCACCCAGGTTGTTGTGGTGACACATGCTGCCCGATTGGTGGCCGCGCTCGCCTCGCAACCCGATTGCCTTGCCTTGACACTGCGCAAGGCATTGGGCGAGACGCGCATTGACGGTATTGACACGCTGGACAAGCCGCGCTGGCAGTGGCCCTCACGCTGAGGTGATATGGCTCGAAGCGGTCGGCTAGCGATCGATTGTGACCCGGTTGCGACCCGCCTGCTTGGAGGCATACAGCGCACGGTCAGCACGCGCGGTCAGCGAGGTCGGATCTTCGCCACGAGCAAACTCGGCAACACCCGCCGAGATGGTGATGTTCCCCACAGGCTCGACGCCATTGCACTTGATTTGACCGCGCGAGATCGCCCGGCGTATCCGCTCGGCCACTTCGCGTGCTTCGATCGCGGACGTCTCGGGGAGCAGCAGCACGAACTCCTCGCCACCATAGCGGGCCGCGACGTCTTTGCGTTGCGTGAGCTGTGACATCGCCTGACCGACCGCACGGATCACCTTGTCGCCGAAGGGATGCCCGAAGGTATCGTTGATTTTCTTGAAGTGGTCGATATCGACCATCACCAGGCACAACGACGTGGCGGTGTCGCTCGATTCGCGACAGTGGCGCGCGAGCTCGAGATCGAAGCCGCGCCGGTTCAGAATCCCGGTGAGGGGATCGAGCGAGGCCTCCTCGCGTGCTCGCTTGAGCTCGTTCTGCAGTGAGGCCACTGTGCGGTGGCTCGCCTCGAGTCGAGCGTTGAGCGTGTTCATCGACTTGTTCATCCTGTCGACATCGGAGCGCATTGTGTCGACCCGCAGCGTCAGATCTTCAGCAGACGAAACCGATGAGAGGTTCTCGCCGAACGCAGCCAACTGGGCATCGAACACATTGGCGTCCGAGCTTGCAGCCTCCATCGAGCTGCGCATCGTACTCATGACTTCGAGCAGGCCAGCGCCCGCTCTGCGCACAGAGTCCTCGGCGCGTTCCGAGAGGTGCTTCTGGTGCAGATCGAAGGTGACCTGCATCGACAGGCGTTCGCAGTTGTTTACCAGCGCGTCGATTTCAGCTCGCAACGCGGGTTTGCTGCCGAGCACGTATTCATACCAGAGCGCGTAGGAATCGGGCGAATAGCCAGCGGCATGCCGCGACATCAGTGCCAGCGTACGCCTGAGCAGGTCGGAACTGTTTGCGATCCCGGTTTTGCTAGCGGCTGACTCGCTGCCCAAGGTGCCGGATGCGGAGGTCTGTACGGTTGACATCATCGTGCCCTGTCGATGGAGAAATTGATTTTTTTCCAGATAAGGCCAGATTAAACGGCAATACGTCACGGCAGATTGAGATAAGAGCGACAGGCGGTCGTTCTATTGCGCGGGGCGCGGGGTGCGGGTCAGACATGTTGCGTTTGGTCTGTGATATTGCGTCTGATATCTTACAAATAAGACAAAAAGTAGACACAAATAAGGGGTTCGGCCAACTTGTTTTTAACCCAAGGTCGAGATGGTCGGCCCCTGATGGGAGACGCGAAGGCAGGGCAATCGACTGATCCTCACACGACCGCAAGCACTGTCTGTCTGGCATCAGAGCAGATTGCGCGGCTGCAGGTCGAAGGCCTGGTCGATGCCGCGACATGGTCGCCGTACTCGCGGGATCAAGGTTGAAACGACTGAACGATGGACCAGTAATAGTGGGCCTAGCAAGCGGGCGAGCGGCGCTGTGGCGCTGTGGCGCCGGGCACTCCGGCGTCGTCGTATCTGTCAGTTGCAGCGCCACGAGACAGCCGTTAAATAAGAGCATCAGCGATGGCTGCTCAACGAAAAAACATTTTTTACCAATTTGACAGGCCATCGTTGTCCGGGTGGCTTTTGGCACCATTTCTTTCGATCGGTTATCTGAGGCAAGTGACCAAGAAGGACGGCAACACTGACAACATGTCGCTGATCAACGCCCAGTTCTCGAACCGGAATGTTCCTGAGCCGGCAACCTTCGGTCTTTTGGGGCTGGGTTTGCTGGGAGTGACGATGTCCCGGCGGCGCGCCACCGTCAGCGCCTGAGCGCAGAGCGGCAGGCGCACACTGATCTATCAGGCTCGAACTCGCTCTCCGATCTGCTGAGTGCAACCGGAACGCGTTGCCCAGCCATCTTCTGAGTGCAAGGATCTGTGAATGCGCTGCCCATGGTTCGAGCCAGGCTGACCGTAGCGGGTCAGCTTCAGCGCAGGTTGAGACCTCACTGCGGGCCCAGTGCGGACTTTGGCAGACCAAAGACCTTGTCGAAGACCCAGGTGTAGGCAATGGCGTAAAGGAAAAAGAAACCCAATAGGCCAAGATGCGCCATAAAGGCAGCAAGAAAGCGTGTGTCAAGCCACGAGGCCATGACAGGCACGAGGATGAATGTGAGCCCGCCTTCGAAGCCTGTTCCATGCGCCAGGCGCCGAGCGAGGCTCCTGCCTTTGACTGCCTGCTTTGACTCCCAACGCTCGAAGGCAGCGTTGAAGACGTAGTTCCAGCAAAGGGCGATGGCGGAAAGCACCAAAGCCAACAAAAACGTTGAGCTGGCGCGCTTCTCGAAGGCCAAGCCCAGCACGGGGCCCACAATCGCGATGGCACCGACTTCATACAGCGCTGCCTGGACAATGCGTCGGGCTCTGGGCGTCATGTCGATGGGCAGCGACGGAGCGACGATCGGCGTCCCTTGCAACGACCAGTCAGTCTGCTGCCCAATGCCCAAACCAGTGATCTCACGCAGGCGCCTTGCAGCCGAGCGCTTTTGTGACGCGTTGAGTTGATGCCGGGAACCTGGCCAGCTTTGATGCCGGGCGGCGAGGGCGAGTGACGAACTCTCCACCACAGTTTGGGCACTGGCCGGCTAAGGTGCCCTCGGCACATGCGACCCATCGGCAATTCGGATAATGCCGACTTTCAGAACAGGAGACTTCCGTGCAATTCAAAAATCAGGTTCATCTCTCTGCTGATCAGGCCAAGGCCTTTTACGACGCGCCGGAAGACGGCCCCTTCGTCATGGTCAATTTGTTGAAGTTCAAGCCCAAGGCAGAATATGCCGATGGGTCAGACGCTGATATGTCGGGCTTCGACGCCTATCGGCGCTATCGCCGCAAGGTCCGTCACCTGATTCTCAAGGTCGGTGGCACTCCGGGTTATGCGGGGCCTGTCACCGGCTTGAGGCTGGGCGAGGTCGATGAGCTCTGGGACATGATCGCGTTGGCAGAATATCCCTCGCTCGCGGCCATGAAAGAGATGGTGGAGAGCTCAGACTATCGAGAGATCGCCAGACATCGTGATGCAGGCTTGGCCGGTCAGTTGAACATCAAGACTAAAGGAACACTCGGTTGAATTCGCGCAGATTGCGCGCAGCCTTGACCACCCCAACGCTGCGAAACTGACCACAAGTTTTTGCAGGCGATAGCATCGATTGCGCACGCTGGAGTAGCCATGGCAGATAACGCCCTGTCGGAAAGCCTTGAAATCGTCGTTGAACGGGTCGGCAATCCGGCGCCCCGGATCTATGAGCGGATGTTCAAACAATCGCCTGAACTCGAACCGATGTTCGTGCTCGATCGTGATGGCTCTGTGCGTGCCGAGATGATCCGTCTGAGTTTCGATGCCTTGCTCGACCTCGAACAGCAGGGCCTGTATGCGCGCGGTTTGATCGCCACCGAGCTGACGACCCACGGCAACAATGGCATCACACCCGCGCAATTCCTGTCCTTGTTCGACACCATCCGCGATGTCGTGCGCGAGATCGTTGCCGAACAATGGCAGCCTCGCCATGAGCAGGCCTGGAACAAGGTCTTGTCCAGGGTGGGCGATCTGGCTGCGCGCGGCTGATTGGTCCCGCCACGCCGGTCCAATGCGGCTGGCGCGTCAGATTTTGACGCTATCGCCACGGTCTTCTGGCATCGCACGCAGTGGTGCATTGACACCTGCTGCGATTCATCGGTGCTGGTCACGCCAGCTAAACTGCGGCGCATATCCCAGCAACCGGCGTGCCCTGTCGATCGACAGCAGCGTCTCGAATTCGCCGATCGGCCGGGTGATCGGCACATCGGGAAACGATTCCGCCATCAGTGCACGGCTCGGCCTGTTCATGATCGTATCGGCCGCGGCAATCGTGAAGGCATCGGCGCCAGGCACGTCTGCCTCGACCGAAAGCCGGCAGGCCTGACCGACGTCGCGGCTGTCGACCCAGCTCCACAGATTCCAGCGCCGTACCGCCGGATCGGCCCAGAAGGACGGGATCTGCGCATAGTCATGCGCCTCAAAGATGTTGGAGATCCGCAGCGCCACAAACCGGGTGCCCGGATTCCAGCGATGCATCTCGCGCGCCATATCCTCGCAGAGCGACTTCGCCAGTGCGTAAGTGCTTTCCGGCACCAGCGGATGATCCTCGGTAACCGGCGCGAAAGCCGGCGGGTTCCGGGTGAACGGCAAGCCATAAGTTGTTTCGCTTGAGGCCCAGACGACCCTGTCCAAACCCAGCAGCGTCGCGGCGGTAAAGATGTTGTAGGTCGTCATCAGGTTGTTGCGGAAAACCGTGCCATCCGGAACCAGACCCGGCGCGGGGATGCCGGCCATGTGCACCACCGCTGTCGGCACCCCGAGCGACATTCGCCGCCGGTCGATGGTGCCCGCCGCCTGGCGCAAGACCTCCAGCGCCTGTCCCTGATCGTTCAGGTCTGCCTTCATGAAATGGCACAGCGGTTCGGCAGGGGGTGCGATATCGACGTTCATCACGGTATGGCCGTGCGCCAGCAATTCCTTGATCGCGGCGCGGCCAGCCTTGCCGCTTCCGCCTGTGACAACAACACTTGCCATGTCAGCTCCTGATGATCGCCAATCGCCCAGTCTACGGTGCAAGGGCCTCCTGCGCCGGCACCGCGGTCTCGTTCTTCGCATCGGAAAACTGCCGGGCAATCTCGCGGAATTCGTCTTCGGCGGCAACAAACGCCGCGACCACCACCGGATCAAAGTGACTGCCCGCACCCTCGCGCACCGTCTGAGCAGCCCGCTCGTGCGACCAAGCCGGCTTGTAGACCCGTTTGGTGATCAGCGCATCGTAGACATCGGCGACCGCCATCAACCGGCCGGAGACCGGGATCGCTTCGCCGACAAGCCCTGCGGGGTAGCCGCTACCGTCCCATTTTTCATGATGGGTCAGGGCGATCTCGCGGGCATGGCGCAGGAAGGAGTTGCTTCCGAGTTCGTCTTCGGCACCTTGTAGGGCTAAAGCACCGAGCTGGGGATGAGTTTGCATCACGGCCCATTCCTCGTCGGTGAGTTTGCCCGGCTTCAGAAGGATGGCGTCGGGGATGCCGACCTTGCCGACATCATGCAGGGGCGCCGATTTGTAGATGAGCTCGATCGCCTCATCGCCGAGATCGGCGCGAAAGCGCGGGTGATCGCGCAGCTGCATCGCCAGCGCGCGAACATAGCGCTGGGTCCGCAGAATGTGCGCACCGGTCTCGTTGTCGCGGGTCTCTGCCAGCGAAGCCAGCGACAGGATCGTGACGTCCTGGGTCCGTTGCAGCAGCGCAGTTCTCTCGCCCAGGCTGGCGATCATATGGTTGGTGTAGTGCGCCATCACGCCGAAGTCGTCATTGCTGCTGATCGGCACACGTCGGTCGAGCTGGCCGACGGCGGCGGCCGCAAGCACGCTGTTCTGGTTCTGAAAAAACATTCGCAGGTTGCGTGCGTACGACAAGCTTGCATTGAGCAGGTGGCTCAGGATGACCAGCGCGACGAACAGGAATTCGATCAGGATCGCGCGTCGCGCCTGTTCGATGGTGAGGTGTTGGTCGGGATGGGTCAGCCAGTCAAGGTCCTTGTTGATCACCAGGAACAGCACCGCAAAGGTGATCATGACCATCAGCGTCGCGAACAGTCCCAGCTTGGTGGACACCGGCAGATGGTGCGCGGTCAGCGTCATCTGTTCGCCGGTGCGGCGAAAGTGAGCCATCAGCCGGCGTTCGCGTTCGAGCGACAGATCGACCGCGGCGAAAAAGCCCAATCCAATCAGCCCAAGCGAAAGCTTGATTCCACTTCCCACCGGAAAGCCATGCACGACGCTGTTGAAGACGGTGAGCGCCAAGCCCGCTGCGGCGAATAATCCCCAGTCAAGTATGAATGCCGTACGGGACTGGTCGGCAGGCGCTCCACGATCAACGAAACGGGTGTGCAGGGGCCGGCGCAGCAAGCCCGCTGCGGTCAGGGCCGCAGCGATCGGTGCGCCGAGCTGGAGCGGCGTGAGACTTTCCACGAAGGGGCAGATCTGCACCCCGTAGATCGACAGGATGACGAAAGTACTAAAAAAGTGCGCGGCGAGACGCAGCGACATGACGTGAGTGCCAACAAGGGGATCTCTGCGAGATTAGCGGTGGACTCGTGGCCTCAGGAAACCGCCCGGCAGAGCAGGCACGCCGTTCTGCCGGTTCCGCCCCCGGGTACTTCGGAGTATCGGCCCGCGCCCAGCGGGCCGCCATTCAGGGTGACTGCGAGTCGTTGGGGCTGTGCGGCCAACGGCGGTGGACAGCCTTTTCAAACCGACCACCCAAGACGAGGACGATAAAGCTCAGCGAGGTTGCCACTAGCGCCAGCCTCCAATGACCAAGGCCGCAGGTGATGCCCATGGCAGCGGTCAACCAGACCGTTGCTGCGGTTGTCAGACCGTGGACTCGGCTGGAATCATCGCTCTTGATGATCACCCCGGATCCCAGAAAGCCGACCCCTGTGATGATGCCTTGAACGGCGCGCGTGGCATCGCCTGGGCCGCCTACCAACTCGGCCGCGATCACAATCAAGGCTGAGCCAAGGCAAACCAGCCCCATGGTGCGAACGCCGGTCGGTTTTCCCTGCAGATCACGATTCAGCCCGATCAGGACGCCCAAAAAAGTGGCGACGGACAATCGCAGTGCGATATCGAGGGCTTGATCCATCTGATCGACTATGCGCTGTTTGAATCAGCGCAGCAACATTGCAAAATGCGGCCCGACACAAACACGCCGCATTCGTCAGGCAATCGCGAGCTGAATGAGCGTGGACAATTTCCGATTCGAGGCAAACCTGGGGCTGCCGGGTGACCACTCGTTTCGCGGCACATCGGGTGCGTTTATGCAGGCGCCCACAAGCCTGCCGATGAAAGAAAAGTCTGTTTGAATTCACCACTGCATAGACCGCCGAAAGCCTCCTTGAGCGGACTGCCCCATCGGATCTTTCGGCTGTCGAAATTCGAAATTTTTTTTAACGCATCCCATCCTGCTGACCGATCTGGTAGATTCGCCCGGTCGTCACCTGAGCAGGATTCATCTCATGCACTTGATCTGGACCATTTTGATCGGTTTTGTGGCTGGCTTGATTGCGAAGGCGATCAGCCCGGGTAGTGGCCCTACCGGATTTTTCATGACCGCTGCGTTGGGTATCGGCGGCTCGGTCGCAGCGACCTATCTGGGTCAGGCGCTTGGCCTTTACAGAGAAGGTAACGTGGCGGGCTTTTTGATGTCCATTGCGGGCGCCTGTCTGCTGCTTTTTTTGTATCGAAAATTTGCCCGAAAAAGCTGAGAAAACGAGAGGATGACCATGGACTCCAAGGACCTTGATCTTGCAGGCTTGCTCGCCCGGATAAACGGCAGTGGCTCGCTTGCCGAGCAGCATATTGACCAGATCGCACATCATGCGACACCCGATGCACTGGCGCAGGGCTTGGCCGAAACTTTCCGTTCGGACCAAACCCCTCCGATGTCCGAAATGGTGGCGGGCCTTTTTGGCAACTCGAGCAATCAGCAGCAAGCCGGTGCGCTCAATCAGGTGATTTCGACCTTAGGCCCGGCTCTGGCCGCTTCGCTCGCAGGCGGTTTGCTTGGGCGCCTGATGAGCCCCGAGAGCAAACAGGTTTCACCGGCGCAAGCGTCCACCATCTCGAAGACAGACTTGCAAAACGTGATCGAACAGGCGCAATCGCAGCCGACCGCTTCACGCCTTCCAGATGACCTCGCTGCCTTTTATGCTGAGCATTCCGGCCTGATTAAAACGCTCGGCGGCGCGGCGCTTGCCGTCGCGCTTGCGCGGATGAAGGACAACCTCGCAAATCGCCGCTGAGTTTTCGGGGCGGCGCTGTGCCGGCTGCGACGCTGACAGGAGTCGATGGTGAGTCTGCGAATTTCCCGTCGCGCAGCCCTGGCGCGTGCTGCGTCTGTTGCCGTGCTGTGCCTTCACGAGCGTGCACTGGCGCAGGCCGGCAGCGGCAAGCCGATCAGAATCATCGTGCCGTTCGTGTCTGGCTGACCCGGCAATATTGCTGACCGCCTTTTCACTGATCAAGTGACCCGCAAGACCAGCCAGAGCGTAATGGTCGAAAACAAGCCGGGTGCTAACGGCATCATTGGCGTGGAAGCTGTCAAGCGACCTTATGTGAAGTAGGGCGAGATCATCCGCAAGGCGAACACCAGGATGGATGTTTGAGCGCTGGGGGCACTGATCGCTGACCCGATTTACACTGCTCGCTGTCCTTCGAAAAACAACAAGCTCCCCTGAAAGGCCAGCCATGAGCAAGACCGATTCAAAGCCTGGCGTCGCGACCCTGTCCGACGCCTCTGGCATCGACCTGACCACCCTGACCGTCGACAAGGTTCAGGAAGGTTTCAGGACGGGTGCTTTCTCCGCAGAAAGCCTGACCCTGGCGTGCCTGCGGCAGATCGACACGTTTAACAGCCACTACAACGCGATCATCTTCAGGAACGAAGCGGCCTTGGCCGACGCCCGTGCGATCGATAAGCGCCGTCAGGCCGGCGAGGCGCTCGGGCCGCTGGCCGGTGTGCCGGTGGTCATCAAGGACCCGATGGACATGGTCGGCTTTCCGACGACGGCTGGCTGGTCACTGCTCTACAGCAAGACCGGCGGCGTCGACCTCATGCCGCAGACCGACGCGCCGGTGGTGGCGCGCATGCGCGCGGCGGGCGCCATTTTGCTGGGCAAGACCAATGTGCCGGTGCTCAGCAGCTCTGGAACCCACGCCGATAACAGCTGGGCAGGTCCGACGCTGAATGTGGCAATGCCCTCTCGAGCCCCGGGCGGCAGCAGTGCCGGGACGGCGGCAGCCGTCGCCGCAAGCATGGCGGTGCTCGGATTGGCGGAAGAAACCGGCGGCTCGATCCAGAACCCTGCATCGGCGCAAGACCTTGTCGGCATCAAGCCAAGCATTGGCCTGGTGCCGAATGCCGGCGTTGTGCCCCTGTCAGGCAACCGCGACGTTGTCGGGCCGATCGCGCGCTGCGTTCGCGATGCCGCGTTGTGCCTTGATGTGTTGGCCGGTTACACCGCCGAAGATCCGAAAACGCTCGCAGGCGTTGGCAAGAAGCCGCCGCTTGGCTACACCTCAAAGCTGCGTCCGGATGCTCTGAAGGGAATGCGCCTCGGGCTCTACGGCCCGGGCTGGCGAGACCAGCCCCTGTCGCCCGAGGCACAAACCCTCTACGACCGTGCCGCCGAGGAGCTTAAGGCCCTGGGTGCGATTCTGGTCAGCGATCCCTTCAAGGGGTCCGGGTTCGCGGCATTGCGAAAACAGACGGTTCCCACTCCGGATTTCGATGCTCGCGGCCTGGAGTCGGTGCCCTACGATCTCCATAAATACCTTGAACGGCTTGGCCCGAATGCCGCTTTGAAGAGCTTCGCGGCCTTTGCCAGGGCCACCGCCAGCGAGTCGGCCTTCGGCCCGAAAGGCCTGCTCAACTTCATGCACAGCCTGCCCCAGTTCGTAGCGTGTCTGAGCGAGCCCACGCGAGCCCCCGACCTGTCCGAGTTCATTGCAGTCAAGGCAAGCTACCTCCAGATTGTCGACGAGGTCTTTGCACGTGAAAGGCTTGATGGCCTGGTGTTTCCGCAGATGCGCGAGGAGTTGCCTGCGGCCGGTTCGGGGCTGACCATCAAGGAAACCACGGTCAGCGAGATCAACATCGCCGGCATGCCCGCGGTTGCGATGCCTGCCGGCTACTACGCGTCCGGGGCGCCCTTCGGTCTGCTCTTCGTGGGCAAGCTCTGGAGCGAGGCTGATCTGCTGGCCTTCGCCTACAGCTATGAGACATCGACTCGGCATCGAAAGTCGCCATCCCTCAGCGCAGCGTGATTGGTCGGGGTGACTGCGGACGAGTGTCCGGCGGTCTCCTTGACGCGATCCCCCTGTATGCCGCATGCTTGAAAGCTAGCTTAGGTTCGAGTTTTCTCGCGCCTTCCCCCATTTTTCTCCTGCGCTTTTCGGCTCCGAAGCAGTAAGACACACGGCTCGGGGCGCACGCAGGCCTGCGTCGAAGCGGCCTCAGTGGCTCATCGGTGGGCCGGGCGACAGGGTTCGAACGGTCTGCCATGTCCCTGACGAAAGTTTCTCTGCCCGACGGTTCCGTCCGGGAATTCGCGCAAGCACCCACCGTTGCCGAGGTTGCAGCCTCGATCGGCCCGGGTCTTGCCAAGGCCGCTCTCGCCGGCAAGGTCGATGGCAGGCTGGTCGATACCTCCTATCGCATCGAGGCGGATGCCTCGGTCGCGATCATCACCGATCGCGACCCGGAAGGTCTCGAGGTGATTCGACACTCCACCGCACACCTGCTGGCCTATGCGGTCAAGGATCTCTATCCCGATGCCCAGGTCACGATCGGTCCGGTGATCGACGACGGTTTTTTCTACGACTTTGCCTACAAGCGGCCCTTCACACCTGAAGACCTGCAGGCGATCGAGTCGCGTATGACCGAGCTTGCGCGCAAGGACGAACCGGTGACCCGGGAAGTCTGGAGTCGCGATGAGGCGGTGAGCTTTTTTGAATCGATCGGTGAGCGCTACAAGGCCGAAATTATTGCCTCGATTCCGGCCACCGATGACATCGGTCTCTATCGCGAGGGCGACTTCGTCGACCTGTGTCGCGGGCCGCACGTACCGTCCACCGGGAAGCTGAAGGTCTTCAAGCTGATGAAGCTTGCGGGCGCCTATTGGCGTGGCGATTCGCGCAATGAGATGCTGCAGCGGATCTACGGCACGGCCTGGGCCCGCAAGGAGGACCAGGACGCCTACCTGCACATGTTAGAGGAGGCCGAAAAGCGCGACCACCGCAAGCTCGGTCGCAGCCTCGACCTTTTCCACCTGCAGGACGACGCACCGGGCATGGTGTTCTGGCATCCCAAGGGCTGGGTGCTCTGGCAGCAGATCGAGCAGTACATGCGCGCGGTGTATCAGGACAACGGTTATCAGGAAATCCGTTGCCCACAGATCCTTGATCGGTCGCTCTGGGAAAGGTCAGGGCACTGGGAGAACTACAAGGACAACATGTTTGCCACAGCGTCCGAGAATCGCGACTACGCGGTCAAGCCGATGAACTGTCCCGGGCATGTTCAGGTTTTCAATTCGAGTCTGCGCAGCTATCGCGATTTGCCACTGCGGTACGGCGAGTTTGGCGCCTGTCATCGCAACGAGCCGTCGGGCGCCCTGCACGGGATCATGCGGGTGCGCGGATTCGTCCAGGACGATGGGCATATCTTCTGTACCGAAGATCAGATCCTGGCCGAGTGCACTGCCTATACCGACCTGCTGCATCGGGTCTATCGGGATTTCGGCTTTACCGACATCCTCTACAAGGTGGCGACCAGACCGGTTGCGCGCGTGGGCTCTGATGAGAGTTGGGACCAGGCCGAATATGCGCTGATGGAATCCCTTCGACGTTCTGGTTGTGAATTCACGATTGCAGTGGGTGACGGGGCGTTTTATGGCCCCAAGATCGAGTACACCCTCAAGGATGCCCTGGGTCGGCACTGGCAGTGCGGCACCATGCAGGTCGACTTCAACATGCCGCAGCGTCTGGGCGCCGAATATGTCGCGGATGACAACGCCCGGCGCTATCCGGTGATGCTGCATCGCGCGATCGTCGGCTCGATGGAGCGTTTCATCGGAATCCTGATCGAGAACCACGCCGGCGCCTTTCCGGCATGGCTGGCGCCGGTTCAAGTGGTCGTGATGAGCATCACGCAAGCGCACGCCTCCTACGCGACGGACGTTGTACAAGCGCTGAAAAAACAAGGGTTTAGGGTGCAGTCCGATTTGCGGAACGAGAAGATTTCGTATAAAATCCGCGAGCATAGTCTGCAAAAACTCCCTTATCTGTTGGTTGTGGGCGAGAAAGAAATGCAGGCTGGGCAGGTTGCCGTTCGCGCCCGCGGAGGCGTCGATTTGGGTGTGATGCCCCTCGACGAATTTTCCCGACGCCTTGCCGACGATGTCGCTGTCAGGGGGGCTGGTTCCCGCTGAGGCACTCCGTGCGAGGCTTGGGGTCCGTGCCGGTGCGCTCGGCGTGCGATTCCCGTCTCTGGAGATAACAGCATCGCTACT
Organism: uncultured Burkholderiales bacterium; assembly: GCA_903903975.1. GTDB lineage: Bacteria > Pseudomonadota > Gammaproteobacteria > Burkholderiales > Burkholderiaceae_E > UBA4615. Next base: position 7,497 of record CAIVAS010000044.1, on the reverse strand, counting down.
GCGAACGAACGTGAACGGTCCCACCGGCTCAATGGTGAGATCAATGTCCCTGAATTGCGCCTTATGGGCATCGAAAACGAGCCGCTGGGCATCGTTGCGACCCGCGAGGCGCTTCGGATGGCCGAAGAGGCCGATGTCGACCTGGTTGAAATTGCTCCGACCGCTCAGCCCCCAGTGGCCCGGCTCATGGACTACGGCAAGTTCAAGTACCAGGAGCAGAAGCGGGCCCATGAGGCTCGGCTCAAGCAGAAAATCATTCAGGTCAAGGAAGTCAAGTTTCGGCCTGGCACCGATGACGCCGACTACAACGTCAAGCTGCGCAACCTGACCCGATTCCTGGAAGAGGGCGACAAAGCCAAAATCACCCTGCGGTTCCGTGGTCGGGAAATGGCTCACCAGGAGTTCGGTTTGAGGCTGCTTGAAAGGATTCGCGCCGACCTTGATGGCGTCGGTCTGGTGGAGGCGATGCCCAAGCTTGAAGGGCGTCAGATGATCATGATCATCTCGCCGAAGAAAAAGAAATAACGATCTGCTATAATTGAAAGCTTTTCGAGATCGCCCGGTGATGACAGTCTGTGCGACATCGAAAAAACAAACCGCTCGGGTTCCATAAGCGTTATCGCGTTGTCATTCCGGATGTCGGACTGGAGAGCGCGGTGGCCACCTGGCAGTGGTGACATCGGAGCATCAAATGCCCAAGATGAAAACGAAAAAAAGCGCGGCCAAGCGCTTCAGAGTCCGCGCAGGCGGCACGATCAAGCGGGGTCAGGCGTTCAAGCGCCACATCCTCACCAAGAAAACCACCAAGAACAAGCGTCACCTTCGCGGCGCCGTTGCGGTTCATGAGTCAGACGTGCTGAGCGTCCGCACCATGATGCCTTACGCGTAACCCAGGAGACCGAAATGCCGAGAGTCAAGCGTGGCGTAACAGCCCGTGCCCGTCACAAGAAAGTTCTCGCGCTGGCCAAGGGTTTCCGCGGCCGTCGCAATAATGTCTACCGAGTCGCCAAGCAGGCGGTCATGCGCGCCGGGCAATATGCCTACCGCGATCGCCGCACCCGCAAGCGCGTCTTCCGTGCACTCTGGATCACACGGATCAACGCCGCAGCGCGCGAGCATGGCATCACCTACAGCCGCTTCGTTGCCGGACTCAACAAGTCGGAGATCGGACTCGATCGCAAAGTGCTGGCTGAACTCGCAGTGAACGATAAGCCGGCATTTGCCGCGATCGTCGCCCGCGTGAAAGCCTCGCTCGGCGTCTGAGCCGGCCATCGCCGGTTTGATGCTGGTCCGATGACGCATTTGGCGTTTTCAGACCGGCAGGATTCGTGATCATCCGGTGAATTCGCGGGTGAGCGATCGAGATGGGCGGGGCCGATAAGGGCCCCGTTTTTTTTGACTGGGCTGCTTGCTTGAGCCCGCCGTGGCGCGATCGCAGCAGGCGCCATGCCGACGGATGGACCCGATGGACGATTCACCCCAAACGCTCATCGACGAGGCGGCCGCGCTCCTCGACGCCGCGACCGACGCAAACAGCCTGGCCAATGCCAAGGCGCGTTTTCTCGGCAAGGACGGTCTGCTGACCGCGCGTCTGAAGGCGCTGGGCGGCCTGTCTCCAGAAGCCCGGTCGGCGCAGGGCAAGGCGCTCAATCAGATCAAGCAGGCCATCGAAGCCAAACTTGCCCTGCGGCAAAAGGCGCTCGAGCAGGCCGAACTCGATGCAAGGCTGTCGCAGGAGTCGATCGATGTGACCTTGCCCGGGCGGGGTGCAGGGCGCGGCGGATTGCATCCGGTCACGCTGACCATCGAGCGGGTCGAGGCGATCTTTCGGTCGATCGGGTTCGATGTGGCCGATGGACCCGAAATCGAGCAGGATTTTTTCAATTTCACCGCGCTTAATACCCCCGACAATCATCCCGCGCGCTCGATGCACGACACTTTCTATGTCGAGGGCGACGATGACACCGGCAAACCGCTGCTGCTGCGCACGCATACCAGCCCGATGCAGATCCGTTACGCGCGGATGCATTCGCCGCCGATCAAGGTGATCGCGCCCGGCAAGACCTATCGCGTCGATTCGGACGCCACGCATTCGCCGATGTTTCATCAGGTCGAGGGCATGTGGATCGACGAGGAGGTGTCGTTTGCCGATCTCAAGAATGTCTACACCGAGTTTCTGAGGCGATTCTTCGAGCGTGACGACATCGACGTTCGCTTCAGGCCATCCTATTTTCCGTTCACCGAACCGTCAGCCGAGATCGATATGCGATTCCCGGATGGGCCACTTGCCGGCCGATGGCTCGAAGTGTCGGGATCGGGCCAGGTGCATCCGAATGTCGTGCGTAATATCGGACTCGACCCTGAGCGCTATATCGGCTTTGCCTTCGGATCCGGGATCGAGCGGCTGGCCATGCTTCGCTATGGCGTTGGCGACCTTCGGCTCTTCTACGACAACGACCTTCGATTCCTCGAGCAGTTCAAGGACTGATTGCGACCATGAAATTCTCCGAGCGCTGGCTGCGGAATTACGCCGATCCTGCCCTTTCAAGTGATGAATTGGCGCATGTCCTGACGATGGCCGGCCTTGAGGTCGAGGAGCGGACGCCGGTTGCGCCGCCGTTTTCGAGCGTGATCGTGGCGCAGGTGATGTCGGTCGAGCGCCATCCCAATGCCGACAAGCTCAATGTCTGCCAGGTCGATGTCGGGGCTGGCACGATGGCCCAGATTGTTTGCGGCGCACCGAATGTGGCGCCCGGCCTCAAGGTGCCTTGCGCCTTGCCGGGGGCGGCCCTGCCGGGCGGCATGAAGATCGGAATTGCGAAGATGCGCGGTGTCGAGAGTGCCGGCATGTTGTGCTCGGCTCGCGAACTTGGTCTGTCCGAGGATCATGGTGGTCTCCTGATCCTGCCGTCTGACTTGGCTGTGGGCTCAAACCTGCGTGACTCCCTGGGACTTGATGACCTGCTGTGGCTGCTCAAGCTCACGCCCAATCTGGCTCATTGCATGTCGGTGACCGGCATTGCCCGCGAAGTGTCTGCGCTGACCGGAGCCACCCTGTCGTTGCCGACCGTCTCGCCGGTCGTGGCGCAAATCGAAGACCGCCTGCCGGTGTCGATCGAGGCGCCCGATCTGTGCGGGCGCTTCAGCGGACGGGTGATTCGCGGTGTCAATGCCCGGGCGACTGCGCCCCACTGGATGCGTGAGCGGCTCGAGCGCTCGGGTCAGCGATCGATTTCGGCGCTGGTCGACATCTCGAATTACGTGATGCTCGAACTCGGTCGCCCGTCGCATGTCTTCGATCTCGCCAAAATTCATGGCGGACTCAGCGTGCGCTGGGGCAGGGCGGGCGAGCAGCTGAAACTGCTCAATGGCCAGACCGTCGATCTCGGGCCGGACGCTGACGGGCTGGCGGTGGGCGTGATCGCCGATCAGCAGCAGGTCGAGAGTCTGGCCGGCATCATGGGCGGCGACGACACCGCGGTGTCGCTCGATACCACTGACATTTACCTCGAAGCCGCCTTCTGGTGGCCGGTCGCGATCGCCGGTCGCGCCCGGCGCTACAACTTCTCGACCGATGCCGGTCAGCGATTCGAGCGTGGGGTTGATGCCTCGACCACGGTCGAGCATCTCGAGTATCTGACCCAGCTGATCGTCGCGATTTGCGGGGGCAAGGCCGGTCCGGTTGACGACCAGATCTGCGCACTGCCCGATCGGGCTCCGGTCTCGATGCGACTGGCACGAGCGCGTCGCGTCATCGGCGCCGACATCACGCTGGCCGATTGCACCGACGCTTTCGACCGGCTTGGACTGGCTTACACCGTGCAGTCTGCAGGTCTTGCGGGCGATACCGTGCTGACCGTGACGCCACCGGCACGACGATTCGATTTGTCGATCGAAGAGGATCTGATCGAGGAGGTGGTTCGGATCTGGGGCTACGAGCGACTGCCGCAACGTCCGGCAACGATGCGCGCGACGATGAGTCCGGTGTCGCAGGAGCGCCGCTCAGTGATTGCGCTCAAGCGCTGCTGGGCCGATCGCGACTGGAACGAGGTCGTCAACTATTCATTCGTGTCGGAGTCGATCGAGACGATGCTGCAGGCAGACAGCCGGCCGATCACCTTGCGCAATCCAATTGCAGAAACCATGAATGTCATGCGGACCCAGCTGTGGGGCGGACTGATCGGCAATCTGCGCCACAACCTCAACCGCAAGAGTCCGAGGGTGCGTCTCTTCGAAGTCGGTCGCGTCTTTCATCGTGATCCTGCGGCTCGGGCCGGCGAGCTGTCGGTGACAGGCATCGTGCAGCCGCTGCGCTTTGCCGGGCTGGCCTGGGGGCCGTTGCACGACGAACAGTGGGGCGAACGGGTTCGTCCGCTTGATTTTTTCGATGTCAAAGCCGATCTGGAGGCGATCGCCGAAAGCGGTCTGAGCTTCGAAGCCGCCTCGCATCCCGCCTTGCATCCCGGTCAGTCGGCCTTGATTCGCGATGGCAGGCGGGCGCCGGTCGGCTGGCTGGGGGCGCTTCACCCGCGCCTGCTGCCCGAGCTTGAGCTGAGCAGTGCGCCGATTGTCTTTGAGATTGATCTCGAGCCGATGCTGACGCTGGCGCTTCCGGCCTACCGCGAGCTCTCTCGTTTTCCGGTGGTTGTGAGAGATCTCGCTTTCGTCGTTTCCCAGTCGGTATCGGCTGCCGAAATGATGCGTGACATCGAGTCAGCCCAACGCGACGACCCAGCGCTTGCCATGCTTCGAAACGTGAAAATTTTCGATGAATACCGCGGTAAAGGATTGGAAAATAAGGAAAAAAGCCTTGCCTTCCGATTTTGGTTGCAAGATACTCAAGGCACACTTTCCGACACGCAAGCCGATGCAGCCATGAAAGCGGTCGAGTCCCGCCTGGCGAAGTCGCATCGGGCACGCCTGCGTTCTTCCTGACGATCGACCATGAGTCATCTGCCTCTTATCGACACTTTGGCCAACACCAGCATGGCAGCCAATCACCCGGACGAGATGCTTGCTGATGTTGATGAGGCAATGCTTGTCGAGGGCTTCACACTGACCAAAGCCGAACTGGCCGAGATGCTTTTCGATCGGGTCGGTTTGAACAAGCGTGAGGCCAAGGACATGGTCGAGACGTTTTTTGACGAAATTCGGGATGCACTCGAGCGTGGCGATTGCGTGAAGCTGTCCGGTTTCGGCAATTTCCAGCTGCGCGACAAGCCTCAGCGGCCAGGACGAAATCCCAAAACCGGCGAAGAGATTCCGATCTCGGCCCGGCGGGTGGTGACCTTCCATTCCAGCCAGAAACTCAAAGCCCTGATAGAACGGATTGCGCCAGAGTGATAAGTCGCAATCGTTGCCGTCTCGCTGCGATCTCATCGTGAATAACAGCCCGGCGTCTGCGCTCGGTCGTCCATCCTGCCATCGATGAATTCAACAGTCCCGAGCAAATCAGAATCGGCTGAACCGCTTCCGCCGATACCGGCAAAGCGATATTTCACGATCGGTGAGGTCAGTGAACTGTGTGGCGTCAAGCCACACGTGCTGCGTTATTGGGAGCAGGAGTTTACCCAGTTGCGTCCGATGAAGCGGCGCGGCAATCGTCGCTATTACCAGCATCATGAGGTGCTGCTGGTCAGACGCATTCGCGACCTTCTCTATGAGCAGGGCTTCACCATCAGTGGCGCGCGAAACAGGCTGGGCGAGGCGGCCCAAAACAGTCGCCGGCGCGACAGTTCCGCGGGCGACAAGCTGTCCGATGGGGCCGAGCTTGATCTGCAACCATCCGATGCAGACTCCGGCGACCTGCCTTTGACCGGTCAGTCCGTCGATATCGCGGCCTTGCGAGCCGACTTGCTGGCAGCGCTTGCCTTGCTGCAAATCGACAATGGCCGGCAGGGCTGAGGCCAGCCTGCTATACTTACTCGCTTCGGGGCGTAGCGCAGCCTGGTAGCGCACCTGCATGGGGTGCAGGGGGTCGAGAGTTCAAATCCCTCCGTCCCGACCAATTACAATGGCAGCAAAATCAAGAGGTTACTGCTCAAAAGGCGGTGGCCTCTTTTTCTATTCGGCGAGCCGAATAATTGGCTGGTGACAGTCTGCCTTGGGGGGCGCGAGCTTGCGGGAGGGGTCTGCCAAACGCTTCAGGCGGCCGTGGCATTTCGTATGACTCATGAATATCAGAGTGCATGTTAATGGAAAAGTTGCATTGGTATTTTTATACTGGATATGGTCCATATATCGCTGTGCTTGTGATTTCGGGCGCAATTGCATTGGGTTGGCTGGCCGGCGGCTTCCGGATAAAAAAGAAGTCAGACACCACCCGATACATCTATGGAAACTATCAGAACGCAGTTTTTGGGCTGGTGGCACTTGTGATTGGGTTTACATTCGCGGCCGCGATGCATCATTATGATGATCGGAAAGAAAATGTCAGGGAGGCCGCAACTTCGATTTCCAATGTCTACCACTATTCGAGCTATCTTCTGCCTGATGACAGGCGCACGCTGCAGCAGAAGCTGCATGAATATCTCGATAGCCGGATTGATTTGCACAAGGATATTCAGAGTCTGGATGAGCTGGAGCTCAAATCTCGAAAGATCACTGTTTTCGGTCGACAGATACTGACCTTTGTCCTGCAGGCGATAGAGAGGAGTTCAGGCAATGACAAGATTCTGGCAAATGAGTTGCTGAAGCCTCAGGTTTTATCGATGCTGGATATATACGACAAAGGTCGATTGCTGATGCTCGGCGGCCCGAATGTTCTGATCTATATCGTCATGCTCCTGTACCTTGGTGTTGCCGGCTTTATGGGCGGTTACGAAATGTCGGTCAAGCATGAAAAGGATATTGTTTTTACGTGTTTATATGTCATGGTCATTACTGTCATGCTCCATCTGATCTTCGAAATGGAGTACCCGGTCTCAGGCGCTGAGCAACAGCTCAAATTCAATTCGGAGTTGGTGAATTTGCGAGCCGAAATTTTTATCGGGAAATGATTTCAATATCCTGTTGAATACCGTGCCGGGACATTGAATTTTGATTATTGCTTGTGGAAGCGACCATGGGCGCAAGGCGACGGCGGTCAGGCTGCGGGCATAAGACCTGCTCTTGAAAGGTGACCGATCTGTCGCATTGATGCGCAGGCCGATCCGCTCTGGCTGCCCGGATGGCAGTCGTTCGCAGCTTGGCTTGGCCGGGCAAACTTTCGGAGCCTCAACCATGAACCGATCTCTAATGATCGCCCTCGTTGTCTCGCTGTTTCTGTCTGCCTGCGCCGCAGGATCCGGCGGCGACTTCCAGGGTTACAACAATATGCCTGCCGGTCAGCCGATGATGCCGGGCGCCTGACGACTCGAGTGTCGGGCGGCCCTGTCAGGCTGCTTGGCGCTCGTTAGTCCACCCTGAACAACCCGAAGATCAGCCATCCATGCGGGTTTCCAGTCAAATAGGTGTCGCGCAATCTGCAGGATCTTGAGATAATAGATTCTGTTTCCT
>CAIVAS010000043.1 GCA_903903975.1 uncultured Burkholderiales bacterium | reverse complement strand
CAAACCAGGTCACGAAGGCGCCGAGCATATACATCTGCCCGTGGCCGAAATTGACCAGACGCGCCACACCGAGCAGCACGGTCCAGCCGATCGCGACCAGCGCGAAGGCATGGCCCATCACCAGGCCGTTAATCAGTTGCTGTCCGAAATTCATGTGCTGCTGGCTCCGAGATAGGCCTGCGCAATACGCGGGTCGTTTCGCATGGCTTGCGCCGGTCCCTGAGCGACCACCCGGCCGCGCTCCAGAAGCACCAGCCGATCGACAACATCGATCGCGGCGCGAACATTCTGCTCGACCAGCAGCACCGCCAAACCGGTTGAAGCGAGCGTGCGCATCGTCTGCAAAACCGTCGAAACCAGACGCGGCGCCAGACCGATGGAGGGTTCGTCGAGCATCAACGCTCGCGGACCGAGCATGAGGGCACGACCGATGCCCAGCATCTGACGCTCGCCGCCCGACAGTTGCGAGCCGAGATGATTGCGACGTTCACTCAATCGCGGAAAGAGTTCGAAGACCGCAGCGCGATCGTAAAAGCGACGATCGGCATCCTGGCTCATGCCGACCAGCGAGCTCAGATTCTCATCGACCGTCATCTCGCCGAATACCAGCTTGCCTTCCGGAACCAGCAGCAGTCCAGCACGGGCCCGATCATGGGCAGGCATGGCACTCAGGTCGACGCCATCGAGCATGACCTGCCCACTGACTCGCGGTGCACCCCGCGACCAGCCGGCCAGTGCATTGACCAGGGTCGACTTGCCGGCACCATTGGCACCGACCACCCCGAGCACTTCGCCTCGCCGCACTTCGATCTGATCGATCGACAGCGCGGTGTTGCCGGCATAAGCCACCTTCAGGCCGCTTGCCCGAAGCACAAACGACTCGTTGCCATCACTCATTCGGTGCGCCCCAGATAGGCTTCGAGCACGGCGGGATCGCGCTGAACGTCGGCCGGCGTCCCATTGGCGATGCAGCGCCCCTGCTCGAGCACCACGATGCGATCGGCCACCGCCATGATCAGATCCATGTGATGTTCGATCACGACCAGGGCGAGCCCCTCGCGCTTGAGCGAGAGCAAAAGCTGAATGAGTCGCTCCATGTCATCGCCGCCCAGTCCAGCCCCCGGCTCATCGAGCAGCAGGACTTTCGCGCCTGTCCCGAAAGCGAGCGCAACAGACAGCATCCGCTGCGTGCCATAGGGGACGGCAGTCGGCAATCGCTCGTGATAATCGCGGCCGATGCCAAAGCGCTCAAGGGTCGCTACCGCCATGCCGGAAGCCTGCTCACGCCGACGCGCAGCAGCCCAGGGCGTCAGGATGCTCGAGAGCAAGCCGCTACCGTGATCATCATTCATCACGGCCAGCATGTTCTCGAGCACCGTCAGGTCATGGAAGAACGCGTTTTGCTGAAACGCCCGCTTCAGACCGCGCGCAGGCAAGCGATGCGACGCGACAGCGCTCACGTCTTCGCCGCGCAGACGAACCGTGCCGGCACGGCTCACCATTGCGGTCACCGCGTCATAGCAGGAACTCTTGCCAGCACCGTTGGGGCCGATGATGCCAAGCAGCTCTCCGGCGCCAACCGACCAGCTCACCTCATCGAGTGCGACAAGATTCCCGTAGCGAACACCCAGCCCGTCGACCTGCAGCACAGGCGGCGGGCTGTTTTGCAGGACTGCACTCACTTGGACTCGACAACCATCTTCTGATTCTGAACCGTGAACACATAATGGCGTGAGGCGAGCTGACCATTCGGGGCAAAGTTCATATCACCCATGATGGTGTTACGAAAGCTTCCGCCACGAATCCGCTTGGCAATCGCCTCGCGATCGAGCGTCTTGAGCTCATTGGCGCTCATCGCCCACACCTGCAGCGCCGCAGCACCCAGGGCCATGAACTTGTCGGGCGTCTGTTTGTGCTGCTCCTGGAACTTCGCCACGAAAGCCTTGTTTGCCGCATTGGACGCAAACGGCTCGACATCCGGGAAGTAGATGTCGGCACCGACCACCGCATTCGCCGACTCACCGGCAACGTTGATCACGCTCGGCGCGATTGTGCCGACCGCAGCGATCAGCGTACCGGGGGTCTTCGCCTGCCTCGCCTGACGGATCAGTGCCGGCATGCCCAGACCCTCGCTGGCATTGATCGCCACCACCGCATCCGGATTAGCCGATCGAACGTTGGTCAGCGCCACGCGAAAGTCGGCCTGCGTGAAAGGAAATTTTTCTTCGGCGACTTTCTCGTAGGTGTAGTTGAGCTTTTTGAGTTCATTTTCGATCGAAGCCTGAGCACCATTGCCGTAGGCGTCGTTCTGCGTCATGAACGCAATGCGCTTTGCCTTCACACGATTGGCAATGTAGTCGGCAATGACTGCGCCATCCTGGGAGTTCGAGCTGTTCAGTCGAATCGCCAGCGGGTTGCCCTCTCCCGAGAGAATCGGATCAGCCTTCGAGATCGCGGTGATGTCGAGGATGCCGGCGCGACTCAGGACAGGCTGCATCGCAAGTGTCACCGGGCTGTTCCAGCCTTCGATCACCACTGACACACCGGCCGATGCCAGTTCATTGGCCCGCGACACGCCGACCGCAGGCGTCGATTCGTCATCACGCGCTTCGATGACGATCTGCCTGCCCAGCACGCCACCCGCCTCGTTGATCATCGTTGCCATGGTCTGCAGCGATTTCACAATGTATTGGCCCTGTGGGCCCGCACCGCCGCTCAAGGGGAAAATCGCACCAACCTTCACCGGCTGCGCAGCCGCTGTGCCGGCCAACATGAGCCCTGCCAATGCCGTGAATACCGTCTTGTGAATTGATCGCATGATCGTGCTTGTCTCCGGGTATTGAATCGTTGTCGTGAGCGACCGCCTGAAGAAGATGGCTCGGCAAATCGCGTTTTGCAGGCTGGAAGTGTAACGTCGCGGCGATCCCTCTGTCTCAGTTCGACTTTTTTCGACAACAGGAGCCGCCAATGGCGCAAAAAACCGTTCTCATCGCTGGTGCCACCGGTGTCGTGGGGCGTGCGGCACTCGACCATTTTGCGCAAATGCCCGAGTGGCGCGTGGTCACCCTGTCACGACGGCGTCCTGATGCCGCTCACGCCGATCGAGCTCAGCACTTGAGTGTCGATCTCACCAACCCTCAGGCCTGCGCGGATGCCATCGCGTCAATCGGCGAGATCACCCACCTCGCCTATGCCGCGCTTTTCGAGAAACCCGGCCTGGTCAAGGGCTGGCGTGAGCCGGATCAGATGCAAACCAATCTGGCCATGCTGCGCAATCTGCTTACGCCGATGACGCAAGCCGGCCATGGCCTGCGTCATGTCAGCCTGCTGCAGGGAACAAAAGCCTATGGCGTGCATCTGCATCCGGTGGCCGTACCGGCTCGCGAAGACAAGCCTCGCGATCAACACGAAAACTTCTACTGGCTGCAGGAAGACTACCTGCGTGAAATGGCTCATCGCGAAGGTTTCGGCTTTACGATCTTTCGGCCACAGCTGATTTTCGGTGACGCACTCGGCGTGGCGATGAACCTGGTGCCGATCATCGGCGTCTATGCCGCGATCAGGCGCGCAAAAGGCCAGCCCTTCAGTTATCCGGGCGGCCCCACCAACATCCTGGAGGCGACCGATGCAAGGCTCGTCGCTCGAGCAATGGCCTGGGCGAGTGAGGCTGAGCGCGCGCGCAATCAGACCTTCAACATCACCAACGGCGATGTGTTCGCATGGCGCAACGTCTGGCCGGCCATTGCCGATGCACTCGGTATCGCATGCGGTCCTGACGAAGCCTTGCGGCTTGCGCACTATCTGCCAGAACACTCATCGGTTTGGGACCAGATCGTTGCCGAGCACCGCCTTGTCGCACCCGCGCTGTCGCAGATGCTCGGCGAGTCACACCACTATGCGGACTTCTGCTTTGGCGCCCATGCCCGTCAGGCCCCACCGCCGGTCATTGTGTCGACGATCAAGTTGCGCCAGGCCGGATTCGCCGACTGCATCGATACCGAGCGGATGTTTCGCGACTGGATTGCAATCTTGCAGAACCAGCGAGTCCTGCCGACGCCGTGATCCAACTGAAGCCGTGAGCGGTGAGGCGTGAGCCGTGAGGCCGTGAGCCATCAGGCGGCTTCAAGGCCAACTGCTCACCATTGCGTTCACGCCGTATCCGATCGCTTCGCCACCCGAATGTGATCGGGCGCAAGCGCGGCGCGATCACGATCAACCATCTGCTCAAAGGCATCCTCGAGGTGCCGCGTAAAGAGCTCGGTCTTGAAAAGCGGCGCGCTGTCGCGGTGCCTGAGCAATTTGTTTTTCAACCTGGCAAGGCTATCGGCGTGAAGCGCCAACTCAATTGCTTGACTTTCGAATTGCTGCAGGGTGCTCGTGATCAACTCAGGCATCTCGAGCGCCACAAGCAGGCTGGCTGCCACTCGGGCGGCAAAGGCGCTGCCGATGCAAGTGAGGATTGGCACGCCAGCCCACAAGGCATCGCTGGCCGTGGTGTGGGCGTTGTAGCAGACGGTGTCGAGGCACAAATCGGCCAAGCGGTGTCTGGCAAGGTGTTCCGACGCCGGAACACGCCCGGCAAAGATCAGCCTGTCGGAATCGACGCCACGGGCGCGGGCTTCCCGACGCAAGTTTGACGCCGCAATCGGATGGTCCTCCAGCAGCCAGAGCACGCTGCCCGGAACCTTCGCCAGGATTCGCATCCAGCAGTCGAAGCTCTCGGGCGAGATCTTGTAGTTGTTGTTAAAGCAGCAATAGACAAATCCCTCGGCGGGCAGGCCTGACTCCTGCCGCGTCCAGACCCGCTCCGAAATCGGGCGAAATGCGTCGTTGACCTGGTAGGAGTCAGGCAAAAAAGCAATTTTTTCCGAGTAACCGTTGAGATTTTCATCGGGGATGAGGGTCGCGTCAGCGATCAGGTAATCAATGAACGGCGCGCCAGTTGTTCCGGGATAGCCGAGATAGCTCACCTGAACCGTGGCGGCACGATGCGCAAAGATGGACGGACGGCTGTCGCGGGTGAAGCCCTTCAAATCAACGGCAATATCGAGCTTCAGTTCGCGGGCAAGCAGAGCCACCTGCGCGTCGCCCATTGCCTGCACTTCGAAGAACTGATCGAACGCGGCTCGGACTCTGTGGTGCATGGCGTCATGGATCAGTGGACCAAACGAAAAACCGATGATCTCGAAGCGGCTTCGATCGTGGGATTCAAAAAGCCGAACCGCCAGCTGGGTCGTCGCGTGTTCAAAAAAATCACCCGAAAAATAGCCAACCCTGATCTTTGCGCCGTGCGGCACACGACCGATCGCACCAAGGCGATCTCGCGGCTGACATTCCTGCGCCACCCATGATTCGGCGGCTTGCCGCTGCAACGGCCAGGAGTCGACGAAGGGCAAAAATGCAAAGGGTGTAATCGCGGTGCGGCCGTCTCGAATTTTGTCGACCAGCCGCTGCACGTCAGCCTGCCGTGACTGCCAATCGCAGAGCTGACCTCTGAGACCAGCGATCGCACCATCGAGCCAATCGGGCGAAAAACCCAACTCACGGGCGCGAAGGTAGCCCATCAATGCTTCGTCCAGCCGATGACATTCGCGCAGCGCACTGGCGCGATTGTTATGCGCTTCGGCATGCTCGGGTGCCAGGGCGATCGCCTGGTCGAAATCCGCGATCGCAGCCTCGAACTGTCCGAGTTCGGCCTTCGCGGCACCGCGGTTGCAGTATGTCTGTGGCTGCTTGGGCTCGAGCGCCAGCGATCGGTGGTAGGACTCGATGGCAGCGTCGAATTGCCGGATCTCCTGAAGCACGACGCCACGGTTGTTCAGTGCCGCCAGGTGCAAAGGATCACGCTCGATAACCCGGGCGTAGCCCTGTGCGGCCAAGACCGGCTCGCGGCTCGACTGCAGCGATGCAGCGCGCAGGAATTGAGCCTCCACCGTGTCGTGACCCTGCAGGATCGCTGTGTCGAAACTGCTCAGCGCCGCCTCGAAGCGGCCGAGTTGATGCAACAGTCGCCCGCGCTCATGCCAGGCCTGAGCAAAAAACGGCTCAGCCTCCAGCGCACGGTCGACATCGATCAGCGCAAGATCCATCTCTCCAAGTGCTTGCCGGCTGAGCGCACGATTGCACAAAGCCTGCGAATAGTCGGGTTTCAATGCCAGCGCGCGGTCGTAACGGACCAGCGCCTCGTCGTAGCGCCCGAGTTCATGCAAAGCGGCACCGCTGTTGCATTGAACCTGCGGGTCATTGGCATTGACCGCCAGCGCTCGCTCGAACCACTTGCTTGAATCGTCAAAACGGCGGGTATTGAGGGCGACAATGCCCAGCAGATTCAGCGCATCGAACTGATCGGGCGCAAGCTTGAGCACCTTCAGACAAGCCTGCTCTGCTTTGGACCAGTTCTGCTTGCGGTAGTCCGCGACCGCTTGCGTCAAGATCGCCATCAATGCCTGGCGGGGTACACCCGAAGACAGAACACCGGGCACTCGCGGACGATCCGGATTAGTCATCCGAGCTCACCCTGCGCCCTTCTGGCAGCGATGCCAGTAGCACGGTTCGCAGATCAGCCGGCGGCAATCCGCCGCGAGATCGATCGACCATGGATTGATAGATCGCCTCAAGATGGCGTGTGAATCCTGTTGTATCAAACAGCGGCGAATTGCGGCGCTGGATATCGAGCTTGTGTCGCAACGCGTCCATCTGCTCAGACTGTGTCGCAAGCGAGACCGCCTTGTCTTCATAGTCAGCCTGACTGCTTGCAATCAGCTCGGGCAGCCCGATCGCATGCAACACGCTCGCGCAAACCCGCGCCGCCATCGACTGACCCGCGAAAGTCAGTACCGGGACGCCAACCCACAAGGCATCACTGGCGGTGGTGCCGGCGTTATAGGGCCAGGTGTCGAGAAACAGATCGGTCACTCGAAACCGTGCCAGATAGTCAGCCCGTGATACGCGAGGCGCGAACACCAGCCGCTTGGGGTCGACGCCCTGCAAAGCCGCCTGCGCTCGCAGATTGCGCTCGGCGATCGGATTGCCCGCGAACAGGTACAGCACGCTGCCATTCACCCGCAACAGGATGCGCATCCATGACGCAAAGGTCGGCGGGGTCATCTTGTAGTTATTGTTGAAACAGCAAAACACGAAGCCCGTCTCGGGCAGACCGAGGTGCTCACGCAAGACCGGTCGATCACTGACGTGGCGATGCGAATCATTCGGCTGGTAGCTCGGCAGCCAGGCGATTCGCTCTGAATAATGCTCGCGCTGCTCGAGTTCGATCAGGGTGTCATCAGCGATCAGATAATCGACATACTCCGCTCCCATCGACCCGAGATAGCCGAGATAGCCGACCTGAATCGGCGCGACCCGACTGGCAAAGAGTGCGCTGCGGGGTGAGCCTGTATAGCCGCTCAGGTCAACCGCGATCTCGATGCCCAGCCGCCTTGCCAGCGCCACCGATTCGCTGTCGGAGCGGCCGCTCAGATCGACGAAGTGATCGACCCCGCGTTGAACTCGGGCTCGCATCTGATCAGTGCGGTCCGAACCAAGCGACATGGCAAAGCATTCGAAGCGCGAACGATCGTGATGCTCGAAGACGCCCGCCATCAGATGACTCACCGGATGATTGCAGAAGTCTTCGGAAAAATAGCCTACCCGGATTCGTTCCTCTGCCGCGACGACTGGCAGTGCTTGTGAAGGCGGAATGAGGGCTGCCTGCGAGGCGCTCCATACCCTGGCCGCCTTCAGTTGCAATGCCGGCGAGTCGACCAATGCGAGCAGCGCAAATGGCGGCACGACCGGCCTGCCGCGCTCGAGCGCATCGACGATCGGCTGCAACACCTGAGGCCAGCCAGACCAGTCGCAGGCCTGCATTCGCCTGTGCTGGCGCAGACCAGCCAGCCACTGGAGATTGGGATCGCACTCGAGCGCACGGTCATAGCTCGCAATCGCCTCCTCAAGACGGTCCAGACCGCTGAGGGCATGTCCGCGGGCAGCGAGGGTCGGCGCATCGCCAGGGTCGATCGCAAGGGCGCAATCGAAGGCCTGCAGCGCCTCAGACAACTTGGCCGCCTCCACCAGTACCGAACCGCGATTGCTGTAGGCGCGAGCATCGTTCGGCATCAGATCGATCGCCCGGTCGTAACACCGCAACGCCTCATCGAGCCGGTGCAGGGCTCTCAGGCCATTACCCAGGTTCACATGGGCCTGAGCTGATTGCGGATCGATGGCGATGGCCCGCTGAAAGCATTCGACAGACTCGAGGATGCGACCCGCCTCGTTCAGGGTCGCTCCAAGATTGATCCAGACCTCGACCAGGGCGGGCGCCTTTTCGAGTGCCTCGCGGTGCCCCGCGATTGCATCATCGAGCCGACCGATCTCGCGCAGGACGATCGCGCGGTTGGTCAGCGCCTGAGGATAGTCGGCATGCAAGGTGATTGCCCGATCGTAGCTGGCAAGCGCCTCGTCATGACGGCCCAGGGCGCGCAGGGCTGTACCGCGGTTGTTGAAGGCCTCTGCGTAGTCGGGTCGAATACCGATCGCGCGATTGAAATACGCCATGGCATCATCATGACGTTGAAGCTGACTCAGCACATTGCCCAGATTGTTGAGCACGAAGGCGTCGCCCGGCTTTGCCTTGGCGGCGCGTTCGAGGCACTCGCGCGCATCGGTCAGGCGGCCGGTCTGCGCGGCAATGATGCCGCTGAGATTGAGGGCATCAAAGTTGGCCGGAAACTTTGCCAGCACCGCATCGCAGATCGACTGAGCAAGCGGCCAATCGTGACCGTCATAGGCGCCAGCGGCCTTCTGAAGTGCCTGCTTGAGGGAAAAGGCCCTGGATACGCCGGCGCGCCCGTCGTTATTCGCCACTCTTGTTCTGAAGTCCGAGTACCGAAATCATCCGGTTCAAATCGCCTTCTTCACGCATGATCTCGGCCATCAGTTCGGGCAGCGGCATGCGTCCCCAGTTCACTGCGCGGCGAATGAGATAGGGCGTGGGACTATGGGGTTCGGTCTTGCTGAGATAGTCGGCAACCGCTTCGAGCGTTCGATAGGCCTGCGCGCGGCTCGACCAATTTCCCATTTCGACCGACTGAGCTCTGTGCGTCACCTCGGTCGATGCCTGGCCATTCGTCGGCGCAGCCGAAATCGGCAAATTTTCAGAAGTCATGTCAGCTCTCGATTCAGAAGGTGTCTGTCGGGTCGGCTCGCTGATCGGCGCTTGGGTCAACTCGGCAGCGGGCGGCAGTAATTGGACAAGTGCCCGGTCGAACTGCTCCAGAGTGACCTTGATCTTGTTCATGCTCGGGGCCTGCGAACCGAGCTTGTCACGCAGTACGTCGATCAGACCCGACAGGGCGACAAGGCAAGCGCGGACATGCTCAAGTGTAAGGCGGGCCTGACTGCCCCCCAACTTGTGCGAGGCAGCGATCACATCTGACCGCGTGAGCACTACTTCGTCTTCCTGTGGCGGGTTCTTGCCTGGTTTTTCTTCCTTGCCCGCCGATGCAATCTCGGTCATGGTCATTTTGTCCCAATCGGACAGATTGAGATTGGCGGGCTTTCGCTCGGGCAGGGTGATAAGCGTGACATAAAGCTTCATCGGTACCGGCAAGCTGGCATTGAGCCATTCGAACGGCGCCAGACGCGCATCGACGTCACCGTCTTCGCCAACCGGGGGATAGACGCTGTCCCAGTAGCGACTCAACAGTTCTGAGATCAACAGCAGCCCGCGACGTAATCCGTCAAGCTGCGACTGACGCAACCAGGCTTCAAGCAGCCAGGCCGCAATCTGGAGATCCTTGCCGCGGGTCGTCAGCGCCGTGGTGCACAGCTTCTCGATCGTCGACCAGTCGGCTCGCTTGAGCGGGCGCTCCCAGTGCCCCATCGGCAGGGAAGGGTCGTCCTCTTCGCGCTGGAAACGAATGTCGGTGAAGAGCTGCTCGGCTCGCATCGATACGCCACAGGGCGCTTCTGGAGACAAGGATGCGAGCAGCAATTCGTCGCTGTCTTGAAGCTTCATCACTGGATACCCCAAACAGGTGCTGTTGTCGGAAAAATCACAGGCCACACAAGCGGTGCTCGCTTGCCGGCGCCGGTGATCGTCAATCGCATGAAGACGCGCGCGCGCGACGCGACCGCCGGCATCTCGGTCGAGTTGTCAGACGGGGACCCGAGGGGAAGCTCAAATCGAAGCAGTTGCGACTTGGTATCGGGGCGCGGCGCGGTTTCGATATCACGGTGTCGGCTGATGAACGAGTAGAGCGCCCATGGATCGGTGAACCGATAGCTTGCCGTCCGATTGTCAATCGACATCCAGGGCTGCGCGGGATCGACTGCGGGCACAAGCGGACCATCACGCGCCAGGCGCAGCGCAAGCACGACCGGCATGCCTGGCTGCCAGCGCAGCACGCGAGCAGGCTCGCGCTGGCGCAGCGTCTGGTTGCCAACGGTCAGCGTCCACTCGGCAATCTGGTTGCCGTCCACTTCGAAAGCGATATTCGAGCGAAACTCCACTGAAAGATCGTAGCCGGCAGGCTGGTTCTCATCAGTCGGATAGAGCGGCGCCATGAAGTTTCGAACCCGATCCATCTGCAGATCGAAGCGCAGCACCGGCACGCCCGGGTTGGTCGATCCGGGGCGCGACGCGGATCGGTCATTCAGCAGCTTGTGCGCCGAGTCGAACAATCGAAGCGTCATTCCTGCGGTATCTGAATCGACCGCGGTGATTTCCGCATTTCTGACCTGCCCGGCAACCACGCCGGGAGCAGCCCATGACTGCGCATTGGACAGGAACATGAAGGGCGAGCGGCCTGCGAGATCCTGATTGAAACGCTGTGCAAACGAATCCCACGCATCCCGCCGCTCGGTCGACAGCAGATCGCGGCACCGATTGGCGAGTCCCGACAGAAGCATTTGCTGACGCTCACTGAACACATCCGATGATCCACGCGCCACAGACTTGGCAATCAGTTTTTCGGCGCAGTTGGCTCGGTCGACATCGGCTGCCGTCACGAGTACGAACTGCTCAAGCAGCATGAGGCTGCTGTTGGGACTCTTGAGTCGATACCGACTCAGATCATTCACAATGCCTTGCCACCGAACAGCGACCGGGCTCGAGGCAAAGGTCGAGTCAAGTCGTGGCAAAAGATTGTCTGCCTCGCGACTCAAGGCATCGACATAGCTCGACTGATCGGCCACATAGGCCGCAATGCCCTGGCTGTCGCTGACCGAAAACGCCTGCTGCAGCGGTGCCTTGTCACCGGTCCAGTTCTTGAAACTGCGGTCCTGCGGAACGTAGACATCCGATCGCTGAAAGGCGTCATCGAGCAATCGAAGGCGAACCTGTGCATCCATCGCCAGAACTGCAGTGATCTGGTCTGAGGAAGTCTTGGCCCCCATGTCGATCAGCATGGACTGCAGGCCCGACAGGCGGGTTCGAACGGCGTCATCAAGCGGCGGGGGCCGGACGCCGGGCTGGTTCAGAATCATCGATTGAGCAGTCAGATCAGTCACGACATTCGCCAGCAGGCCGTTGGTCAACTGATCAATTTCGGCGCGCGCCACAGCCGGAAACTTTGGAAGGATATTGCTGTAGAAGTCCTTTCGCGTTGTCGACATCGCGAGCGCCTGATCGAGCTTGATCTTGTCCCACGAAATCGTCTGCTGGCCCGGCGCGACAAGCCGGTTTCGTCGAGCCACCACATTCGTATACGGCTGCAGCAGAAGTTCGGTCAAGCCAATGAGGAGGTTGACCCGATCTTCGGCGAAAGCCCACTTGTTTTCCTTGTCGGACCAAGCAAGCCCCTTGCCGATTGCCGACCGACTAGTGCGTTGAACCGCATCCCAATCATTCAGAAATTCGCCAAGCCGCTCATTCGTCGTGCCTTTTACTTGCGCTACGACCCCCGGCCCAATCAGCGACATTGATGCCGCGCTTTGCAGCAAATCGGAATAGCCCTTGTTGCCATCAAACGAACGTCGATTGATCCAGTAGCCCTGACCCGGGTCAAAAAGATCCTCCTGCCGATAAAGTTCATCCTGAATGGCTTTCCAGCCATCAATCGCCTTGACGGGGTCCACCGATCCAACGCCGCCTGTCACCAGCTTGGTCGTCAGATCGGCAATGCGTTTTTCACTGAGCAAAAGCTCGTTTTCGGCAAACAGCCTCTTATCAAGCTCCGACATAGCCAACTTGAAGGTACAGCCCGCCGCCGCTTGCATCGGCTCGAGCGGTGCGCTTTCAGAGGCGCTCTTTGCATACCGACGGAAGATTTCGGCCTGACGATTCATGTCAAGTTTCGGATCTACGCCAGCGACTGCCTTCACGATCAGCTTCAGATCGCTGCCGGAAGGTGGCGCATCGCCATCGACCAGTCGTCTCATCGCACCGATGACCTGATCGATCTGATCGATGTTGGCCAAATACTGCAAGGCAGCACCGAACTCCGGCGCGCGATTGACCGACAAGCTGGGAACGCCGGAACGATCGAGCGTCTGACTGGCCCAGTTCGGCGGCAAACTGCACAGTGCACCCTTGATCAGGTTGCCGGTAGAGGGGTCCACAGGCACGCCCGTCAGTTGACTGATTTGCTGGTGGACCGCTCGACGTATCGGAATCAAGGCGTTCTGGGCAAATTGGGATGCGATCATGACTTCGAGACGGTCCCCGAGGTCATCAAACAAGGACCAGGATCCAGGCATGAAGATCGAATTGATCTGACCTTGGCTCAGAGCGGTCAGCGCAGCGATGTCCTGCAACGATCGGACATTGGCCGGATCCGGATCACCGCCCGCTTCCACAAGCGCGGGCGCTTTCCCGCCCATGCCACCCGATGCGTCCGATTTTGCATTCTTATCCAGCCTTTGCAGGACGTCAGCGATCAGCCTGAACTCTTTGTCCATTCTGATGGTTGCGAAGGCCAGCCCGAGCGCCCAGAACACCAGCAAACCAACGGCGACCCATCGCGTCGTCTTCGACAACAGGGGGCGTCGCATGCGCTGGATTTGAGTCGGCCTGGCCAACCCTGACTCTTCAAAAACCTTGCTCTCGAAGATTTGCCTCAAGAATGCCGGATTCTGCGCTGCCTCCACGAGAGGCGAATCCGGCTTGATCGTCTGCGGGTCGGCACTGCTGGCGGCACCGCTGCTGGCAGTGTCAGTCGCGGCCTGAGACACCGTGGCGTCTGAAACTTCTTCACCCAATCGCCTTGCGAATAATTGCGCCGAAAAGCTGCAGTCGCCGGTCAGGTAGATACCGCGAAACATGAAAGGTTCGTGGTAACTGCTCAGCTTCATCAACTCATCGCAAAAGACCTTCAGGCTCGCGCGCAAACTCTCAATCTGCAGGGGCAGCAGGAAATAGTCTGCGCTGTCATGCCCCGGCAACTCGAGCGAACTGAGCTCCTGACACGCATCCGACAGTGACACCGACACCGCATTGACTGCCGAGTCGACCCAGGCGCTCTGATAGGGCGCGGAAAGATCGAACGGCGACGACCAGCCGAGCATGCTGTTTCGCAATCCCTCGGGTAACACCGATGCCATGCGCGCGAAGCCAGGAATTGCTTCGCAGCCGGCAACCACGGTGTAGATCGGGAATCGCATGGCCAGACTGATCTGCGTGCGCCAGAGTCGCCGATGAATCGACTTCGCGTACTCGGCCACATCGAGCAGCGCCTTGGGGTCGTCGCGCCCCATGACCGATGCCGGCAGACTCAGGACAACCGAATCAAAAGGACGCTCTGGGCGATACGCCTCGCAAAGGGTCAGAAACTCATCCCAGATTCGATTGCCTTCATTTTCTCCGTCGGGCGAACCAAGGTATTCAACCCGAAACTGAACCACGACGCCCTTGTCGAAGAAGTTCCAGGTAATTCCCTGGGCCGCAGCAGACAAAGTCGAGTCGGCGCTCAGTCCGCTGTGCAATCCTGATTGAACAAGGGGCAGCCCGGCAGGGCCCTGCCCGTCATTGAGAACAAGAACCCACGGAATGTTGTAACGCTCGGCTCCTGAAACAATATTGGCTTCGATCAGCTCGACGGCGCGTCTGAACGACTGCTTGAGCGACTCGACATCAACTCTTTCAGGTCTTTGCTCGTCCGGCTTGTCGAGAGGAGTCTGCTTGCGCAGGGACGCCCAGACGACGAAACCCAGCAGCGCCAGGACCAGAATGATCAGTCCCAGCAGAAAAATGGTCAGGAGGTTATCCCTCAGCATGTTCAGCACGGACCTTGCTCGAGGGCATCAGTACCGCTTTTTGGCTGGCCGGCGACCGACGCGGCCTGCGGCAAAACGATGTGAATCCTCAATCGCAAGGATTGCCAGATCCAGAGCGCCTCTGAGAGGGTCAGCAGGAGCAGTGCCGCCGCCAGCAGCCAGACCGTCCAGCGACTGAAGCGCCTGAATCGCTTCGCGGACACGTAGGACAGCGTACTCAGGTACGCCTGCGCAGACACGGTGCGGCCCGTTGCACTAAGGTCCGCAGCACGCTGGTACACGAACTGAAACAGATCGCGCCGGTAGTCAGCCAGCACCTCGCCAGCATCGGCACTTCCCCTGTATCGACCCTGAAAACCGAGGGCAAGTACATGCAGATACAGTCGCGCGCGATTGCGGTCACCAGGATCGCGCGCCATCAGCAAACGATCGATATCGTCAAAAACCTTATCCCCGGAAATACCGCTGTTAAACAATTTCGACTCGAGAAGTACCTGATGCCAGTCCCGTCGGCCCGGCCATTGAAGATTGAGCATGAGCTCATCGGCCAGCGCGGCCTTCAGAAAACGGGCGTCGGTTTCGATTTCCTGCCCACTCCTGCCGCCAAGACGCCGTGTTGCCAGCGTCTGCAATTCGATCAACTGGAGCAGGTTGGCGCTCGCGGTCCTTGCTATCGAAGCGGCATTTGCCTCGCTTGCTTTGGCGGCGACTCGCTGCATCTTGCTCAACTCGACATAAAAAGTACGAAATTGCATCGTCGCAAGATCAACCGACTCGCCATACGATTGCGAATTTGGCAACCCTGTCAATGCAGCCTCAGACATCGAGTGCGCCCCCTTGCCCGCTCATTGCCGCTCAGCCCTTGACAAAAAGAACCAGCTCTTGCGGCCGCTGCGCAGAACCGGATTCGTTTCGGTTGCCGATCACCAGCGCCTCATCGGGCAAGATCGTATCGGCGGCAACCTCGATGCTGTAAAGCAGATAACCGGCACTCGCTCTGACACCAAGCTCAGGCGCTTCGTCAATTTGATTTCGTGGAGCACCAATGACGCGGCGGTCGCTCAAAGTCGGCCAGACCGTCTTCGATCCGATGACCGCGCCATTCATCCAGGCGATCAGATCTCGATCACTCTGGCCTCTGAGGCCAACGACGAGGCGTCGCCCCATCCATTCAGGCTTGAGCTTGAGAATAAAAAACTCTCCTGCGAAAGAAAACACCTGAATGCGCCAGTCCTGACTGACTTCAGCGGCCATTTCTTCAACGCTGTGCAGCAGCGGCTCAATCGAACTCAACGGGTCGGCGTGGTTCCAGGGCGGCGGCATCAAAGGCACGGTGCCGGGCTTGAGCATCGTCAGCGAACCCACCTGAAGACAGAGCGCAAGATACAGCGCATAGGGGGTCACAACCGGGGAACGCAGCACACCTTCGAAGAGGGGCAGCATCGCCGAGAGATTCGACAGGCGTTCGCGCTGTTCGAGAATACTTAGTCGGTCTTCAAGTTTGGACGACGGAACGGAGGTCTGCTTGCAGACGAAGACCGTCTTGCTGCGGATATCGGCGGCCACGGCTGCGGCCCGAATTCGTATTGGATTGTCAGCAGGCACTTCAAGCATGGCGGGGATAAACCGACCCCGCTTGAACACCTCATTGTCTTTCGCGACCGTGAGCAACTTCATGAACATCAGCAACGAGGTCGGCACCGCACCAACCGACAAACCAAGGTTCAGCCGCATCCTCGGTACATCAACCGGCAGTGCCTGAGAGACTTCGTCTTCGAGTGGCAGTGAATGGACTCCCTTGAAACGCGACGGCTGCCGCGGGTCGCGCATCGACCTCGAGCGTGCAACAGTGAGATACACGTCCTGTTCAGAAGTCGACAGCTGTTCTGCGAGTGGCAACAGATCGAACTGAAGATCGTTGCCCTCAACATCCTGCGCCGAATAGGTCACAGCAGTGCCGTCCGGCATCACTGCTTCGAGCGCCAGGATGCGCAATGTCCCGGCAGAAAGGAGCGCTTCGTCGATCTCGAGCTTTCGAACTCCCCAGCCATAAGGGTTCGACGCCAATGCCTGCCAGGCAATCAACGAATCGACACGCCCACTTTCGTGCTGAAAGTGCTGAGGGCTGAGCATCATGCCCTCGTGCCACTGGATACGCTCTGGAAGTGAATCAGGATTCGCCATGGCTCTCTACAAGTTTTAAGGACCGTGTCACTTGGCTGCACCCGAAATGGCTTTTTCGATCTGACCAAAGAAAGAGCGCGTCACTTGTCCTTCAAAAGCCCTGAAATCACGTGTTTCGAGTTGCAGGACATACCCTGCTGAATTCAATGCAAGGCGCTGCCGGTGATCACCGGGAGTCGAATAATCCGCGAAAACGAAGGCACCAAGAATCTTGTTGGCAGACAGCGCTTGATGATCGAGTTTGACTGACTGACGTGGGACGATTTCATAGCTGAACACGATGATCGACTTCGCAAACGTCCGCTGAACATCGCCCTTGGTGGCAAACCATTTGCTGGCCGACGTCGTGAGCAGCGACTCGACCATGTTCTGATCGAGTGCCAGAACAATGTCAATCGCCACCGGACTGTTGGCATTGGCATCTTCATCAGCGGCCACAACGATGCTTTGCCAATCGGGTGTGACCGGGCTCGGCGTCTTGCTGAACAAACTGCAGCCGGAAATAAACAGGACAACAGACATCAGCAGCCAGACAGCTGGCTTGGCGCATGCCGCTCGATCGCATCGGCCGCTCATTGCTTGCTCGCCGCCGGCGCAGGCGCAGGCGCCGCAGTTGTCGCGCCTTCAGAATCGAGGGCCTTGGCTGGCGGGCGTGATGCGCCTGAAGTCGATCGCATCCTCCGAGTTTCGTCAACGCTGATCGTCGAGGATCCCTTGCGGTCGGCTTCTTTCTCACCAAGCGTAAATCCCAGCATGAACATCAGCGCCATCAGGGCGCAAAAGCAAATGACCGCCAGGGCTGCCAGACGGGGGGTCATGCTGAATCGATATTCCATCTGGGCCTGGAAGTGAAAAGGGTCAGGGAATCGACACGGACGTTTGTCCGGCCGAGTTGATGCCAATGACGCCGCCCCAGGTGCACATCAGTTTCGACGCATTGTCCAAAGCCGGCATATTGCCCAGAAGCACCGTAGGAGACCCCGGTACCCAAGGCGCCACCGTCACCGGAATACACGGCATCGGTGTGAGCGCCCCCATGGCAGCGGCGGTTGCCGCAATCACCATCGGATTGGCCATCGATGAACAGGTGCCGAAGGGCAGCACGTTGAGCATCGGCACATTGTCCATGATGTTTGCATCAGGGACATTTGTCATGACCATACTAGTGGGCAGCACCATCAATGAACTCGGTGCAGCACCAAAAGTGCATTTGAGCATCGCACCCATGCAGACCTGCTGGCCCATCAGCTTCCCCTCAGCAGGGTACGAATCCGATCGAAAAGCGCTGGCTCAGCGGTCAGATTATCCGTGAGCTTGCCCTTGATGTCGTAGCGCCGAGGCAACCCGAGCGGTTTTCCCTTGGCGTAGTCGACCTCTTCCATCACTTTGCCATTAGGCCAGTAGCGACGCAGTCGTCCATCGAGCACATTTGATTTGTAGTGACAGCTCTGAACCAATGCGCCCTGACTGTCGAGGTCGTTCAGCTCGCCATCAAGCACACCGTTGCGATAGTTCGCCTGGCGAACCTCGGTGCCCTCGTGAAAAAACGACGCCTTACCCTCGAGCTTTCCGGCGACATAGTTCATCCGGGATGACAGATTGCCGGCAGCATCGTAAGACACCGCCGGCCCCGACAGCTTTCCAAAGACGAAATGCTGCTGCGCGATGCAGCGTCCGTTTGAATAAATTTTGAGCGGCCCATGCTGGACCCCATCCAGATATTCGGACTCCTGGACCAACTCACCCGACTCGGAAAACAGCGACACCTTTCCGTTGAGTTTTCCGTGAAGAAAATTAGCCATCATCGAAGGCTGACCCGTTTCGCCAAAGCGCTCTATCAGGCCATGCAGCGCGCCGTCCAGCATGGCGTACCTCGCAATGACTTGCCCAGTCTTGCTGCGCTCCTCAATCGGGTCCATCGTCGCCGCCATCAGTTGATGCTTGTCATGGCGCCCTTGAGGGTCAGCATGGCGCCGCCCTGGACGGTATGAGTGGTATCGGCCTTGCTCGTGATCATGGCGCCAGCAACGTTCAGCTGCGCGCCTGCCTGCACGGTCATGTTGACGCCGGCCTTGCTGGTCAGGTTCGTGCCGGCCTGATCGGTCAGTGTCGTGCCGGCAGTGTTGGTGAGCGACGTTCCGGCTTGCACCGTCATGGCTGTCCCGGCTTTGGCGGTCATCGATGTCCCGGCGCTGATGCTGACCGCGCCCTCCGAGGAAATCGTAATGCCTCCGGTCACCGAGAGGCTGAGATTGCCCTTCACGGTCAACGAATAATTGCCATCGACCGTGTGCGAGAAATTGCCTGAATTGGTTTGCGTTTCGTTGCCTGTGATGCTGAGCGTTCGAGTGCCGGCCACGGTATGCGACTCGTTTCCCTTCTTCAGATTGACGGTGAGATTGCCTGCGGTCAGGGTGCGGGTCTCGTTGCCGCTGGTCAATGTGGTGGACAGTCCGTTTTCAATCAGCACGGTCATGTCTTTTTGCGCATGCAGATAAAAACTCTCAGAACCCTTCTTGTCCTCGAAGAGAATCTGATTACCCGCCGTCCCGTCTTTTGACGACCGGGTCATGATCGTCGATTGCGTCTGATTGGTCGGCAGGGTCATCGGCGGCGTGTTCTCGCCGTTGTAGACGCAACCGGTTACCAAGGGTCTTGCAGGATCGCCATTGATGTAGGTGATCACGACCTCCTGCCCGACTCTTGGCAAAAAGAGTGTCCCGAAGCCCTTACCGGCAAGGCTTTGCGATACGCGGATCCAGGGGGAGGCGGTATCGTTCGGCTGACCCAGTCGATCCCAGTGAAACAGCACCTTGACCGCACCGTTGCTGTTGCTCCAGATTTCCTCACCGCTCGAGCCGACCACCAGCGCGGTATCGCTTCCGATCGCTCTTGGGCTCGGTGTGATCAGGGGCGGCCTGAAGGTCACAGTTGACGGAAAGGCTTCAAAGTCGTTTTGATAAGTCCCCTGACCGACGAGATGACGAATGCGACGCAGCACATACGAGGTGTTGAGCGCGGTCACGAAATGGTTGCTCAGCGTGAATTTCGTTCCGGCGCTGAACCCGAAGGCATAGCTGTCGCCCCGCATGATTTCGGCATCGGCCTGACTCGCCTGCACGCGGATCGTGGCAAACGACGTCCCTTGAGCCGCCGTCGAATTGCCGGCCGGAAATGCATAGCCTTCACCGGTTCCGGTGGTCGCTGAATAGGTTCCCTGCAGTGACGTGCTCGGCGTCGCAAAGGCAAAGTCCGACACGGTTGAGGTCTTCATCACGAGCCGGTGCTCCTGCTCGAATCGGGAGACGATGTTGATCTGATTGACCGTGGTGCTGGAGTTAAGAAAGGTCATAGCGCTCGAGCCGGCGCAATCGAGAAATGCGGAATTTCCGTCGGCGAGCACCATCGTATGCGTGCCGTTTGCGAAAGTGAAGAAATAGAAGATGCCCACTTGCTCCATCAGGCGGGAGATGAATTCAAGGGCGGTTTCGTCGTACTGCACGACGTAGTCGAGCGCTGCGTAGGTGCCAGTCAGCTTCGAGCTGAACGTGATGCTGAATTCACCGAGCACCGCTTTGACGATGTCGGAAACAGACTGCGACTGATAGACCTTGCGATCGCGACTAAGGGTCAGCGTCCAGAGTGATGGCACCACCTCTGCCTGGTATTGCGCAAAGTCGATGTTTCCGCCGCTTTGAGTGAATCGACTGACGATGCCATTGATGTAGCGAGTCGTGGCGCCTTCAGCAGCGAACGCAACCGTGACCGACTTGCCGATTATTTGTGAGGCGTTGAGCGTCGTGCTCCCCGCGCGCATGCGCAGGTTGAACCTGAAGAGTTCGGAGATGCCTTCAGAGCCATCCATCTCATCAAGCAAAAGCGCGTTCTCGCCCAGTGGCGTCGTCAGCGTGAGTAGTCCGCCAGACTGCTGAACAAAGCCTGTCCTCAACGCGACGCTCCAAGCGGCAAACCGACAAAGCTGTAATTGAAGCGTCCGTCGGTCGTGGCGGTCATGTGAACCGCGACAAAAGGATCATCGATGGACATTCGCTCGAGCACGACCGATGAGAGCTCGGGCAAAACCGACTGCGTCAGAATGAAATCGATATTGCGCGCACCACTGTCGACCTCGGTGCAACGACTCGTGATGATATCGATGACCTTAGTGTCCCAAGTGAAGCGCGCGTTGTGGTTTTGACGGAAGCGCTCAGCCAATTTGTCGAGTTTGAGTACGACAATCCCCCGAATCTGACCGTCGCCCAGGGGGTAATACGGCACCAGCACCAGCCGTCCCAGAAAGGCCGGACTGAACTTGCGTAACAGCGCAGGTCTCAAGCGCTCGAGCAACACATCGGGTTCCGGCCTGCGTCCGCCCTCGCAGGCTTGCGTGATCACATCCTGCGCCGCGTTGGAGGTCAAGAGGATCAGCGTGTTCTTGAAATCGATCGTGACGCCTTCGCCGTCTTCCATGCTGCCTTTGTCGAAGACCTGGAAAAAGAGTTCGAGCACATCAGGGTGGGCCTTCTCCATCTCGTCGAGCAGCACGACGCAATACGGGCGACGACGAACTGCCTCAGTCAGCACGCCGCCCTTGCCATAGCCCACATAACCGGGCGGTGCGCCCTTGAGGCTCGATACCGAGTGAGCCTCCTGAAATTCAGACATGTTGATCGTGACCATGTTGCGCTCGCCGCCGTAGAGCATGTCGGCCAGCGCGAACGCGGTCTCGGTCTTGCCGACACCACTAGGTCCGACCAGCATGAAAACGCCTACTGGCTTGCCGGGATCGTCAAGGTCCGCTCGAAACGTCCTGACGCGGCGGGCAATCGCATCGAGTGCCTGATTCTGTCCAACCACCCGTTCCGCGAGCTTGTCCTTGAGATTCAGAACGGTATGAATCTCGTCGGCCATCATCTTTCCGACCGGGATGCCGGTCCAACCTGAAATGACATCAGCGACGGTTGGCGAATCAACACATACCGGCACCATCGGATCGTCGTCGCGCAGTGCCTCGAGGCCTTTTTCAAGGCGCTGCAACTGAGCGGTCAACGACGCGAGTTCTTCGAGGTCGAGTTCAATCTCCTGATTGACGCCAGATGAGATTCGCTGCCGCAGCGCCACGACCTCCTGCACGGCGGACCGCTCCCGTTCGAGCTTGCCGCGCAGATGCCGATCACGACGACTCAGGGCGTCCAGCTCGTTCTTGACATCGTCGATCGCCTTGCTGCTGTCTTTGCCGGTGGCCTGCGCGTGACGCAGCAATCTGAGCCGCTCCTGCGCAAGAAAGAGATCACGTTCGATCTGCTCGATCTCTATCGGCAATCCCGACTGGCCAACAGCGACTCTCGCGCAGGCGGTATCGAGAACACTGATCGCTTTGTCGGGGAGCTGCCTGCCGGTGATGTATCGATGCGACAAGCGAACCGCATCACTGACCGCTTCATCAAGAATTTCGACGCCGTGATGCTTCTCGAGCGTGCCAACCATGGCCCTGAGCATTTCGATGGCAGCATCCGGCGTGGGCTCATCGATCTTGACCACCTGGAAGCGCCTGGCCAAGGCCGGATCACGCTCGACATACTTTTTGTATTCGGCCCACGTTGTCGCGGCGATGGTCCTCAACTCGCCGCGAGCCAGCGCCGGCTTGAGCAGATTGGCTGCATCGCCCTGCCCTTCCGCGCCACCCGCACCGATCAGCTGGTGAGCCTCGTCGATGAACAGCACCACCGGGGTCGGTGACGATCGCACCTCGGAGATTACTGACTTCAATCGGTTCTCGAACTCACCCTTGATGCCTGCGCCAGCTTGGAGCAGGGCGAGGTCAAGCGCCCTCACCGAGACATTCTGAAGCGCAGGTGGCACCGTACCGGCGACAACACGCTGGGCGAAGCCCTCAACGACTGCTGTTTTGCCAACGCCAGCCTCGCCGGTCAGGATCGGATTGTTCTGACGGCGGCGCAGCAGGACATCGATGATCTGGCGAATCTCGGCGTCACGGCCCCTGATCGGATCAATGCGACCCTGGCGGGCAAGCTCGGTCATATCCACCGTGTACTGATCCAAAGATGGCGTCGACCCGGCCTCCTTGCGGCTTTCGGTGGGCATGGCACCCGCTGCTTGCGGACCCTCAACACCCGACGTCTCAGCACCCCCTGCCGGCGAGTTCTGCCTTGCGCGACTTGCGCCACCTGCATCTTCGGCAGACGTCGCAAGAAGCGTGGGCAGCGCGTTGCGAAGGGACTCTCGGGGAATGACAAGGAGAGAAGGTGCTGCATCGATCAGCATTCCCCGGAGGCTGTCGACCTCCAATAACGCGAGAAGAATGGTGCCCGATCTGACCTGCTGCTCGCCGAGCAACATCGAACTGAGCAACCAGGCCTCCTGAAACAGCGGCCCGAACTGCGTTGCGAGGGACGGCGTCCTGCCATTGCCCCGCTTGAAACGATCCATGCTGGCTTGCAGCTGTGTCATCACCAACTGCGGATCGATCGCAAAATGACTCAGGATCAGAACCAGATCCGGGGGAGACTCATCAACCAGCTCATAGAGCAGGTGTTCGATATCAACACTAAAATGCGTCTGCCTGACACAGAGTTCGGCCGCAGCCGTCATTGCGCGCTTGCATTCGGGATTAAGTTTGCCAAGCAAGGTTCGGATGTCAATTTCCACCAGCGGCTCCCGCAGACGAAGAAGGGCTGCCCAAGTCGGCATGTGACGGACGAGAGCGCAACAGATAACGGGGCTGATCGAACGCAGGCCGTAGTCGACCGGGAGACTTGCCGCCTTGCAGCCACGAGGTCATCCCCAGGGACGGGGACGCCTCACTACCGAGCGCGAACGCCGTCGAGTCGTCGTCGTGAAGTTTCGCGCTGAAGCGGATTTCGACATCGGTTTGAAAATGTCTCGCCGCGAGCCAAGCAAGCATTTCATGCGACTCACCGCCAGGCAGGAAGGCCATGAATTCTGATCGACGCAAGGCGGGGCTCTTTATCTCGATGGCTGATGACTGATCCCAGGCACGCCGACCAAGGGTTGCTCCGGCGCCAAGCATTGACCCACGACGGCGCATTGTCGAGCCTGCCAGGCAGGCCCGGTCGGCGGCATCGAATTCGAACCATCCGCCAATGAACTGCCTGCCCGAAAATCGCAGACCAAATCGATCGTTCAATAACGCCAGCAGACTGGTCATTGAGCGTGGCGCGGCGCCCGACAGCCCAGCATGCCTCAGCCAGGCGCGCTGGCCGCGAGGCCCTCGAACGCCATCTCTCCAACCAAGCTCGGATAGGGAGTCGAGTGCTTTCGTTACCGGTATTTGCCCGAGGTCTGCATGGGATAAAGCAGGGCGATGCTTGCTACGGCTGCAATAGAGAAAGGCGAGCATGCGTTGATTGAAAATGTCGAGCAGCTCAAATCCGGACTCATCCCTTTGTCGCCGCATCTCGAGCAGCAGCTCGGTATAGGGCAAAGGCAACGGCGCCGATGCACCTGCCAGAGTCATCGCTGAGTTCGTCAGGGTCAGCGCCGGCCCTGGTCGATTGCTCGGGCTGACCGAGACGATGTCACTCGGCGCAAAACCAAGACCTACTTCGCCACTCAGGCGCACTGACTCGTCGAGCCCAAGCGATGTGCCTAATGGCGCACGTGCAGACTCGCTGCGCTGAATCA
Source organism: uncultured Burkholderiales bacterium (assembly GCA_903903975.1). GTDB lineage: Bacteria > Pseudomonadota > Gammaproteobacteria > Burkholderiales > Burkholderiaceae_E > UBA4615. Next base: position 11,337 of record CAIVAS010000043.1, on the reverse strand, counting down.
GATACAAGGCCTGAAACAGATCAAATGCAAAAGGCGCATCTTTGAGCGCAAGGATCAGATCACCCATTGCCGCCCTGACATCGCGGGCCACTCGTGCCAGATCTCGCCATTACGCTCGACACGCAGGCGAACAAACGAATTGATGGTGGTGTACAGAGCGAAAAAACGTGCCAGGACAGCAGCCATCAGAAGCGGCGAACCTCCGGCAAATGACTCCAGATCAAACTCGAGCGCGACCTCAGTGCCGCGACAATAGCCCCTCCAGGTCTGATCGCCGATTTGCGCTGTTGCAGGTCTGGCAGACAGCGACTTCACGCCCCTGACCTGAGCATGCTCACGCGCGCTTTCGCCTGCAAACAGCAGCAGCATCTCCCGCAACGACTGAACACCAGTCGTGCCATCAACCAGCGATTGATGATTCAGGCGCATCAAGGCCACCAGCGACCAGAGCGCCTCACTGCCGAGGACCGGATCGCGCTGCGCACTCGGATCGTAGAGCGTCTTGATTCTCAGAGAGCCTGAGAGGCCTACACCCAGCATCCTTGCACCCGAGGGCAATTGCTCTGCCAGACGACGATTGGTGCACAGAAGCTCCGCATAGACGACCGACTCGCCGGGCGCATCGCGCGGGTCAAACCGATCAACGAAGCTGACAAACATGTCGGTACCTGAAAAATCTTTGCGAATCGTCGTCTCACGTCGGGCCGTCCAATAGACGTCTGCAACCGCGATCCGGTCATCTTCCGCCTCGTACAGGCTGCGGATGACCGTCGGACGCTGGGCTTTCGGATCAGACGAAATCACTGAAACGATCGAATGAATCTCAGTTTCTGCATCGCGCTGACGATCCGCCACCAGGGGATACTCGTGGTGCAAGTGATCTACGACGATCGGCTCACTGGTCATCGAAAACAGATTGATGATCGGCGTACAACCCAGCTTGAAATTGTCGACACCGACATCGGCAAGTACCCGAGCGTTTCGATCGAAGACGAGTCGGATTGCAAAGCTCGAACCAGTACCAAGCCGACCGCGCAGACCGCGAAGTTCAAAAAACTGGAATTTCCTGGGAAAAATAAAATATTCCTGAAGCAGTCCGTAGGCCGGATGAGCGTGTCCTGACCTCGGTATGACGTCCTGATCCTCATCGAAACCGCACTCTGCGAGCGACGCACGCCCGAGCGGGACCAGCGAACCGCCGGCTTCTAGCTGAAGCGATTCAAGTCCACTGATCAGAAGCTCATGCAACGGCATGGTGGTCATGAGTTCACCGCTCAGGTGAAGTCGCAATCTGTCCATCTCGAGCTCGGCCAGATCGGTGCCCGGATCTCCGGTGAACTCGATCCTCAAGGTCCTGCTGTCGATGTGCTGAACACTGGACACTGTCAAAGGCCAGAGCGTCATGTCCCAGGCAACTTTGAATCGGCAGACCTCGCCATTACTGCCAGTCGCCTGCAGCATGGCGCCACGCGCAACCGTCATGCCTGAAGTCACCTTGCCTTGCGACGGATCCAGCGTCATCTGCGCGATGGTTATCGAAGGAATCGGCTGCGTCAGGCTAGGGCAAAGATTGTCGAGCAGCGCAACAGGTATCTGCGGAAATTCGCGATCAAGGTCCCGATGAATCCTGGCCCCGAGGAACGCCACAGCTTCGATGAGTCGTTCGACATGAGGGTCAGGCGACTCTGCACCAGACAGACTCAGGCGCTGCGCAACCTTGGGATTTCGCCGAGCAAAATCCGCCCCCTGAACCCTCAAATATGAAAGTTCACGACGGAAGTACTCAAGAATGTCATCGCTGGTGCCCACGGTGAACCGGTCGCGTCAGTTTTTCAATCAGGATGACGTCAACGTCAGCGTAGCGTCCGGAGCGATATCCAGACCGAAGTGCACCCGCCTTTGCTGCGTGCCGACGATTACTGCCGCAATGATATCGACAGTGACGCCAGCACGTATATCAGCGCCACTTGAAACCTTCACAGCCGTTTGCCTCATACGAGGCTCGAAGACTTGGATTGCCCTTTCGAGCACGATCGCCAATTCGCTCAAAACCTCGGTCGAATCGAAAGCCAAACCCCGAAAGTCGGGCAAACCATAGTCAAGCACCGTGAGGTCAGCCTTCAAATACTGCGAGATCGTCAAGCGCGAGGTTGTATTGAACAGCCGACCAAGCTCCCGCCCGATTGACTGCCTCAAACCCGCACCGTCGATCAGATCGCCCTCCAATACACTGCCATCCAACACAGCGATTCGATCGAACAACGGGAGATAGTACGCCGGGACGTTTCCGGGCATTCAATAACCCCAGACCGCCCGGTCGCTCGCGCTTGCCGACAATCGCATTTGCGCCACGACCGAGACGGATTCCGATAAAAGCCGCAGATTAGGCCGAGTACGACACCGTCTCGAGGTTCCAGCCCCATGCCGCGGTACCCGCCTTCGCTGCGGTATTGAGCTGCTGCGTGTAGGTGCAGGTGAGGGCCGAAAAATTGATCGAGAATGAATCGGACGGTACACCGCCTCCGCCTGATGTGCTGACGTTGCCAATCAGAACATTCGTGAATACGTATTGCATCAAAGGCAGATAAGCCCCAGTCGTGCCCTCGATCCGTCCGATATACAGATTGGCGGTCGTGATCGGCGTTCCCTTGACGCACCACTGATACAGCTCGGTCGTCGAGAGGTCAGTCATCTTCGAGAAGGAGAAATCGGAAATGATCGGCCGGCCCGAAGTCCGTTCAGTATTTGCCTGGTCCCGCTGCAGTGGCATCGAGACACTGTGCGAGTACGACAACAGGACGATCTTGCCGGAATAGCCGGTCACCGTGCAGTTGCCTTTGATTGCGGTACTAAGGTCGAGAATGATGATGTCGGACATTACAAAAACTCCAGAAATCTTTGTGGAAAGCGTGCTGCTCCGGCGGGTTACCAGAGCAGCACAGATTCAACGGATGGACTATGGCGATCAGGCGGCAGCGGCAGGTAATTGCGCGACGAGGCGGATCGAGGCAGTGAGCTCTTCCATCTGGAAGTGGGGCTTGAGGAAAACCGTCGCCTGATAGACGCCTGGCTTACCCGGAACTTCCACAACATCGACACGACCTTCGGCCAAAGGCAAGCGAGCCTTGATCTCCTGGGTCGCGTTCGTGCTGAGCAGCACATAGTCGGCCAACCACTTGTTCAGATAGTCAGAAACGCCAGCCTTGGTCTGGAAGCCACCAACCTTGTCGCGCATCATGACCTTTAGGTAGTGCGCGAATCGGGACGCTGCAAGGATGTAGGGCAAACGCGCCGACAGCGATGCATTGGCATTAGCCGCATCGAGGTTGTAAACCTTCGGCTTGTTGGTCGTCTGTCCACCGAAGAAGGCAGCGAAATTCGACCCTTTGGAATTCACGACCGCGATGAAACCAAGATCGTTGAGTTCCTTCTCGCGGCGATCCGTGATGGTCACTTCCGTCGGGCACTTGAGGACCACATCACCTTCGTCGGTCTTGTAAGTGCTGGCGAGCATGTCCGCGACCTTGCCGCCGCCTTCAACGCCGCGAATTGCCGTGGTCCAGCCGTACTTGGCGAAAGCGTCGGTAATTCTCAGGCCCAACTGATAGGCAGTATTGGCCCACAGGTATTTCGTGTGAACCTTACCGTCAACATCTTCCTCGAAATTGAAGCTCTCGACAGGGATGTTCTTGGCGCCATAGGGCAGCCGCGCCGAATAGCTCGGCAATACAAGCGAGACATACCGCGAATCTTCCGAATCGCGGAAACTGCGCCACGTGGCCAGTTCGGCGCTCTCGAAAATCTTGGACATGTCGCGGGGCAAGCCGAGATCGAGGAAAGACCGCATGTCGAACATCGACGGAGCAGCGGCAGCAATAAAGGGAGCGTGAGCCGCGGCCGCCACTTTGGAGATACGTTCCAGCAGCGCCATATCCTGCGGCAGGCGACCGAAATAGTAATCCCCGATCAAGACAGAGTAGGGATTGCCGCCAAAGGTTCCGTACTCTTCTTCATAGACTTTCTTGAAGAGCGCGCTCATGTCGTAGTCGACAGCGGTTTCGAGGTCTTTCAGCAGATCCTGCTTGCTCACATTCATGAGCCTGATCTTCAGCCGAGTGCTGGTCTCGGTGCCAAAGACCATATCGTGCAGGCCACGCCAGGACGACTCAAGCGCCTGAAAACCCGGGTCGTGCATGATCGCATTCAACTGATCGGTCAGGATCTTGTCGATTTCGGCGACGCGCTCGTTGATCATGGCCACAACGCCCTTATCGGGAGCGGTCTTCATGCCCTCATCGAGAATCTGTGTCGCCAGCTGGCCAAGCAGTTGCTTGGCATAGGCGCTTTGTGACGGCTCGATCGCCATCTTGCCTTCCTGCACGATCTTGTCGAGCAGGCTCATATCTGCAGTTGATGCCGCCGGTTGACTTGCACTTGCGGTTTGAGCGGCAGCTGCCGGGTTTGCGCCGCTCTCGTCTGTATCAGCCATGTTGATGCCCTAATTGGTGTCGTCGAAGGATTGGGTGGTCGGTAAGCTTGGCGCAGCGATCAGGCTGCCGGCGCAGCGGCCTGGTCGGTATCACCCGCCTTCAGCGCTTTGAGCTCTTCCGAGTTCTGAACGATTTCCTCAAGCAGCGCGTCGAGCTCATCATTACCGTCGAGCTTGCCAAGCAGGTCACGCAACTGCTGACGGGCCTCGAGAAGCTTCGCAAGACGCGGGATCTGCTTGACCAGCGCGTCAGGATGAAATCCTTCGATATCCGTGAAGTTGAGTTCGACCTTGAGATTGCCTTCACCCTTGAAGGTATCCGGTACCGACAGCTCAAGTCGCGGCGCAATCTTGCTCATCACGTCGCCGAAGTTGTCCCGATCAATTTCTACAAAACGCCGCTCTTTCAACTTAGGAAGCGGGTTGACCGGTTGACCGGAAAGATCTGAAAGGATGCCAACGACAAACGGCAATTCTTTCTTTTCGACTGCATTGCCGATCTCGACGTCGTAAGTAATTTGGACGCGCGGCGGGCGGTTGCGACCGACCCATTTTTGCAAACTATCTGACATTCATAGCCTCGTGGTCGTGGATTTGATTGTTCGAGGCATTCCCTCGATCGAGGGCACTCTACACGCCTGTATGGACGCAAAAATGACTTGTTGCTGCCGCGCATCAGGTCGACGAGCGGCAGTCGCGCCTAATGTGACGGGGCCACGAAATCGGTTAAATGATTGTGAAGCGAACCGACAAATCGTGAATTCGAGCCGCGATGTCGTGTGACGGTTGTCGATTCGCTGGAATCGAACACCTGCGCTCGCGTCATTGGCCGCCGTAGCGCTGGCGAATCTTGATGGCGATCGGCATCAGGGTGTTGACGCGCACGATGCGCTCGAGCGCCAGAGGATGAGTCAGATTGAAGCCTGACTTTTCATTCGACTTCAGTTTTATGAGCAGACGAGTCTGATCGCGGGGCGCATACCCCGCCAGCGCGGCGAGCAGCAGCCCGCCTTCGTCGGCCTCGTGCTCCTGCTCCTTCAGAATCGACGACAGATTCATCATCATCGACAGGTCGGATTCGAGATCCTCATAAAGCGTCTCCAGCGGACGCTCGCGGTTAACCGGATTCAGCGCTTTCACAAGCGTCATGCCAAAGACTTCATGGGCAAGCAGCACATGCATGACCTCGTGAGCCAAGGCCATTGCAATTTCGGCCTCGACGAGCGAATGCCGCAAGATGAAAGATTCCGAAATAAAAATGTGGCCTGTTGCTGACGCCCAGGCATCGATACCCGGATCGCGAACCACCACGAGTGTCAGACGCTTCGCCTCAGCCGACTGTTTGACCGCGGCTCTCTTGATCCGATCAAACGCTCGGTGAACCTGTCGGCAGTAGTTCACGCATCCCAGCTGACCTTTCTCGCGATATCGAGCCAATTCCTCGTTCACGAAAGTGCTTCGCAGCGCACGCACCTCGCTGCCTAGCCGAGGATCCGACGGAATATCGAGGAGCTGCGTCGCCGAGGCGCTGACCGCAAGATCGGCTGCGGCCAGGAGCATGCCGAAACCGATCAGCACTCGTCCAAGCAGCGTTTCCGATGAGCCAGACATGACACTCCTGTAAACAGGCCAAGCGTTACAGACGCCAATGACTGTAACACCAGTGTCATACGAACAGTGGGGCCGAAAAGCGCGTCAGAACCGGTTTAGCCCGACTCCCAGGTGCTCAATAGACATATCGGCAGCCGTACTGGTTGCAAACCTGCTGAGGCTGATAGGTGTAGGGCTGTGACCGTGAAACCGCTACCGCGGCAGCACCGATGATCAGCGCCGTCCCGAGAACAATCAGTGCCTGCTGACCCTGCTCTGTGAGGTAGGAGGTCGACTCACCGGTGTAGGGGTTGCGGTAGGTCGCGCAACCGTGAAGCGCCATCGTGGCACACAGAACCATCGCAATCTTCTTCATGCCTGCCCCTTGTGTTTTGAAGGCTGAGCGGCTTCGCACGATGTTGTGCGACCAATCCAACGCTAACGGATCGCCGGCAGGTCGGGTTGACCCACCCTATTTCAACTCGACCGCGCAAACCTGTTTCATTGTTTGCGCGGAAGCGGTATCGGGAGGAGGAACCTCCCAACTGGTCGGTTTGATATCCGACATGACAACCTCGCCTTCACCCAATCGCGCAGCATGACGGTAGAGCTGCAGCACACGGGTTTTCTCGCCTGCGCAGTCGTATTCCTTCAGGTACTTGATCGAGTAATAGGGCTCAGGTCCCTTCTGGGCCTCTTTGTAATCCACCAGCGCCCAGACCCTGCGGCCGGATTCAGTCTTGCGGATGGTCGCGCTGTCCATGTAGAACGCAGACCCCTTTGTCTCGAAAAAGGCCGTCCATTCAGCCCAGGCCGGCTGACTCAGCAGCAGCGCAAGCAAAAAAAATCGCTTCATTGACCCTCCTGTCACCATCGACCATTCTGACAAGCAGGCCAGATCCGGGCCAGTCAGCGTCGCCTCGCTGCAGTATACGGACGGCGCCTCGATCGCTCAGCCCTGACTGCCGACCCCTCATGCCGTGCCATCAGTCACAGGCCCCGAGATATCCCCGAGCACCAGATTGGCTGCGTGATATCCCGAACGCTGCAGCCTCATGATCGAAGCAAGCGAGAAGTCGTAATCTCGCGATGCCGGCTCACCGCGGGCATCACTGCGCATGATCCGCATGATCTTCTGATCATGGTCATCACCCATCAGCTGAATGTAGCGCGGGCGCTGTCGCAACTGCGAGGCCACCGTCGGATCGACATGACTCAAGGTTTCATCGACGAGCTTGCGGTAATCGCTCACCAGTTGGCGCTGATAGGAATCTCTGCGGTAGCGCTCGGCATAAATGATCTCGTCGCGACGTGCGATGACTTCGAGCAGGCTGGTTGGCAAGGGCTTGCGATGCGGGAACAGGTCGACAATGAAGATCTGCTTGCCATAAGCCCCGCACCGCTCGATGACCTGATCGAGCGGTGAATTGCTGACGATGCCACCGTCCCAGTAATGCCGGCCATCGATGGTTGTCCAGGGCAAGGCCAGCGGCAGGCTGCCACTGGCGATGATGTGTTCCGGGGTGAGCTCATCGACATAGCTGTCGAACACGCGCAAGTTGGCTGTTTCGACGTCGACCGCGCTGATCAGCAATCGAACCGGACTGGATTTCAGGACTTTGAAGTCGACATATTTCAGCAGCAGCGATTTCATCGGTGCCGCATCGTAGAGGTAGGTCCATTCACTCGGCAATTCATTGAGTACCGAACGGGCATTGAGCCAACGCGGCCTGAAAAAACCAGGCACACCCAGCGTAAATATCTCCCAGGAGGTGATCAGCTGCTGCGCACGCTTGTCGGGAAGTTCGGTGGTCAGCACCGCCAGCTCTTTCCAGAATGCCTTCAGAACCTTGGTGGCCTGACCCGGGTGACTGGCAATGATTACGCCGTTGAAGGCGCCGATCGAGACGCCGGCAACGATGTCCGGCGAGATGCGATTTTCTTCGAGCGCGCGGACAACGCCCCACTCGAAGGCGCCGAGCGCGCCGCCACCCTGAAGTATCAGTACGGTCTGCGCCGGCACCGAATTGAGCTGAAACCCATGGAAATTCAGATGAGGCAGCCACTTTCCGATATGCGTTCGAAATCGGATCAGGGCTTGAAGGGCATGCGTCTCCTTGGCGGGCCGTCCGGTTGTGAAAACCGCGCGCAGCACGCCTTCTCGCAGATAAAGCAGGGCACTCGAGTGCGACGTGAGTGACCCGATTTCGCTTTTCTCGTCTGTCTCTAACGGCAGACCGAAAAACTGGTAGCTCACATCGAAGAGTTCACCGAAAAAATAGGACACCTCGTCGTAGCGAAGCCTCTGACCGAGCATGTTTTTTGCAGCGGTCTGCCCTTGTTTGACAGCGTTGTCCCAATGCTCCATCCGACGCCGGACGTTGAAAACAAGGTCATTGAAATTCGCGACATCGCCTGCGGCATAGACATCACGATAGTTGCTGCACAGGAACTCATCGACCACGACGCCGTCGTCGACCGCAATACCGCTGCCGCGCAAGAAGTCGACCACAGGCGTGACACCGATACCAATGGCCACGAAATCGCAGGGCAACTCAAGTCCTGTCGCAGTGATGACCCCACTGACGCGGGATCCTGAGCGCGCCTGCGGGCTAGCCCGGCCACCTCGTTGTGCGGCGGTCTTGGCATCGCTCGACGAGAATTGCACTGCTTCGTCGTAATGAACCTGGATCCCCCGCTTGCGGTAGATTTCATAGAAATAGTCGCTGACTCGCTTGTCACGAAGGGTATCGAAGACCCTGCTCTCTCGCACCAGCATCGTGACATCCACACCCGACTGCAGAAGGCTCGCAGCGAGTTCCATTCCGATGAAGCTCGCACCGATCACCACTGCGCGCGCACCGGGACGGATTTCTGAGTGAAGGGCCCGTGCATCCTTCAGCGTACGAAGGTAGTGAATGCCGGCCAGGTCTGAGCCAGGCAGCTTCAGGCGAATGACCTCGGCTCCGGTCGCGATCAGCATCCGGTCGTAATGCCAGACCTTGCCGGCCTTTGTGGTCACACGCTGACTGCGCGCATTTACGGCGACCACCTGCGTATCGAGTAACAGGTCAATGTGATGGCTGGCATAAAAATCAGCTGCCAGCACCGCAGGCGGCTCTCGTGCATTGCCGGCCTGACGCAGGATCGTCGATAAGGCGGGGCGCTGATACGGCAGAAAGGGCTCACCACAGATCATCGTGATCGAGCCAGATGCCCCTTCGATGCGCAGCGTCTCAGCGGCGCTGGCGCAGGCAATACCGCCCCCCAGCAGAAGGAAATCAGAATGATTTTCGTGTTTTTCGGACTTGGCGATCGGCACGATGGTTTGTCAGGACGGGCGCCCGATGATCAGCCATGTGACCGCCCCTGCTGATGATCGGACTCAATGTTAGGTGGATCAGCCACACGCAGTGTCCGGGTAGAGCCGTCGACCATCAGCGCAGCCCGCGACAGATCGACCGGCCCGGGATTTCGGAATTTTCAGGTCTTCCGGTTCAATGAGGCCTTCGGGCACAAGCATCAGAGCTAGCGCTTCAATGAAAAAGCATTGAGGCCAAGCTGGTTCTTGCCCGCTGAACGCAATGCCGTCCCGGCGATCAAGCCAGGCGGTTATCCGACAGGAGAAGACGATGCAACATCGCCCACTGGGCCGCAGCGGCGTGCGGGTGTCTGCCCTTTGCCTTGGCACGATGATGTTCGGCGATCGCACCACGCGAGCTGAATCGTTCGAAATCGTTGCTGCCAGCCGTGATGCCGGCATCAATTTCATCGATACCGCCGACGTCTATTCAAAAGGCGAATCCGAGCGGATCACGGGCGCTGCGATCGCGACGGATCGCAACCGCTGGGTGGTCGCAACCAAAGTGGCCAATGCAATGGGGTCGGATGCCAATCGGCGCGGACTGTCGCGACGCTGGCTCTTTCAGGCCATCGACGAATCGCTCGAACGCCTGGGGCTGGATCATGTGGATATCTGGTATCTGCATCGCGAGGATCTCGAGACGCCGCTTTCGGAGACCATCGGCGCGGTCGCGGATATCGTGCGGGCCGGCAAAGTACGCTATCTCGGCGTGTCAAACCACCGAGCCTGGCGGGTTGCAGAGATCGTCAACCTTTGCCGCGAAGCCGGCATATCGCCGCCGGCAGTCTGCCAGCCTTACTACAACGCATTCAACCGAATGCCCGAGGTCGAGTTATTGCCCGCCTGCGCGCATTACGGCATCGGCGTGGCCTCTTACTCGCCGCTCGCGCGAGGCGTGCTCGCTGGCAAGTATCGACCGGGTGAAGCACCGCCCGAAGACTCGCGGGCTGCCCGCAACGATCGACGGATGATGCAGACGGAATGGCGCAACGAGTCACTGGTGCTGGCCCAGCGCGTTGCCGACCATGCGGCTGCACACGGCATGACGGCGTCTCAATTTGCGGTCAACTGGGTGCTTCATAATCGACTGATCAGTTCGGCTATCGTCGGCCCGAGAACGATTGCGCAGATGCAGGAATACCTCGGTTCTCTCCAACACGGCTTTGGCATTGAAGATGAAATGCTGATCGAATCGATGGTGGCGCCGGGCCATCCCTCTACCCCTGGCTATAACGATCCTGCCTATCCGATCGAGGGCCGGGTCGTCCCGACTATCTGATACGCGGCCGAACGTTAGAATTGCGTCGGCCCTCCCCAAACGCCCTTTCACACAAGAGACAGCGATGCACCCCACGGTCAAGCCCACCGTCCCCAATTTCTCATCCGGTCCCTGCGCCAAGCGCCCCGGCTATGACGTCGGCGCCCTGAACCTCGACACCCTCGGCCGATCCCACCGTTCATCGATCGGCAAGCAGGCGCTTGCACTCGCCTGCACAGAAAGCGCCCGTCTGCTCGGGCTGCCCGAGGGTTATCGGGTGGCCGTCGTACCCGGCTCGGACACCGGTGCCATCGAGATGGCCATGTGGTCACTGCTTGGACCGAAAGGCGTGGACGTGCTGGAGTGGGAGTCGTTCAGCGCCGGATGGGTGACCGACATCGTGAAGCAGCTCAAGCTGCCGCAGGTCAATGTCATCAAATCCGAATACGGCGAACTGCCCGACCTCTCCGGCGTCGACTTCAACAACGATGTGGTGTTCGTCTGGAACGGGACGACCTCAGGCGTGCGGGTGCCCAATGGCGACTGGATCCCCGCCGATCGCGCCGGCCTGACGCTGTGCGACGCCACCTCGGCAGTCTTCGCGATGGACATGCCCTGGGACAAGCTCGACGTCGT
>CAIVAS010000042.1 GCA_903903975.1 uncultured Burkholderiales bacterium | reverse complement strand
TCCTGGCGCAAGGGGATTCACAGGGTCATGGTGTGTGGTGGCCTGCTTGTCCAACCGCGCTCGCAGCCAGTCTTTGAGCTCGTCCAGGCCCTCGCCCTTGACGACAAAGAGATCCGCGCCCAGCGACTTGGCCCGGTCGCGGTGCGCCGGATCGTCAGCCCCTGAGAGCACGACGAAGGGCAAGGCATTGACTCTGTCGAGAATCGAGCCCCGAATACGCTGCAGCAATTCGAATCCGTCGACACCAGGCATCGCCAGATCGCTCAGCACAGCGCCAACCGAGTGCTCGAGCAGCAACAGCTCCCAGGCACGCTCGCCCGAGTCAGCCTGAATAATCTGGAAGCCCTCCCCCAGACTGCGGACCGCGGATGCCCGCACGAAACGCGAGTCATCGACCAGCAGCACCCCAGCACGGTCAGGGCGAGCCACAGCCGGCGAAGCGTCTGGCTGAGGCAGTGGTCGCCCTAAGGTATCGGGCATGACAGGCGGCGGATTCAAGGTTTTCGAGGGCCGTCGGGGCGGCCTTTCACTTTGACAGCAATCCCGCATTCTCCTACGCTGCACCGATTTCACACCAGAGCATTGCCGGATGACCCTTGCCGCCCGAATATCGGCATTCATGATCTGCGTGCTGGGAACCGGCTTCGCCGGTGTCGCCCAGGCCGGCCCGCCCCAGGACCGCGCTGTCAGGAAAACGCCTTCCGGCCAAACAGCCGTCAAGACGGCCCAGTCAAAAAACCGGGTCGCGTCAGCCGCGCCTGCAAAGGCCAAGAAAACGCCGTCGTCGACCGCTTCACTGACTGCGACAGCTGCCACGACAGGCACGACGACCACTGATGCAGCGCTCCCCACTGCTGCCACGGTCGCCACGGTTCAACTGAAGACTGGCACCGAGCAGACCGTCGATCTCGGTCCCGCCGGCCGGACGGCAACGTCGTTGGTGAAAGCTTCGCCATCAGCGCAGACGAAATCTGATCTTGCGGCCGAAGTGGTGTTTCGCGCGCTGTCGCTGCTCGGTGTGAATTACCGCTTCGGCGGCAGCACGCCGGCGTCAGGACTCGATTGCAGCGGTCTGGTGATGTACGTCTTCAACGAAGTCACCGGACTCAAGCTGCCCCGACGCAGCGACGATATGAGCCGCGTGGGTGGGTCGATCGACCGATCCGAACTGCAGGCTGGCGACCTGGTCTTTTTTAATACGATGCGATTTCCCTTCTCGCACGTCGGCATCTTCATCGGTAATGGGCAGTTCGTGCATGCACCCTCAACCGGCTCGACAGTGCGCGTCGAAAACATGAACCTGGCCTACTGGCAAAGCCGTTTCAATGGCGCAAGACGCCTGCTGCCCGGCGAATCGATCGAGATGCCGCCAAGCTCGGCTCTGATCGTCGAGTCCGACAGCTCCGGGCTGCTTCGCCCGATCGAAGCTGCGTCGCCACCTGCGTCGCCACCTGCTGCAACGGCTCCGGCGGGCAAGCCTGCATCGCGAGTCCCCGAGATCTGGTCGCGGGACAGCTTGATCGTCAATTGAGGCAGTCGTCGCAGCAGGTGATCAACTGTCGCAGTG
>CAIVAS010000041.1 GCA_903903975.1 uncultured Burkholderiales bacterium | reverse complement strand
TTTGCGATGTCCGAGAACTATGCAGTGACCACCTTCGTGCCCGATGACCGACCCGACAAAGCCGGCTCGGCGGGCTCGGCCCGAGGCGCCTCGGACCTTCGGATCGTTGATGATGACGGTCGCCTCATGGGGCCAGGTGAGGTGGGTGAAATCCAGATGCGCCCGCGCTATCAAGGCTCGATGATGAACGGCTACTACAAGATGCCTGAGGCGACTGCGAACGCTTTCGTGCAGGGCTGGTTCTGCACCGGCGATCGGGGCTATCTCGATGCCGATGGCTATCTTTACTTCATTGACCGCAAGAAGGAAGCCATCCGGCGACGCGGCGAGAACATCTCGGCCTATGAGGTCGAGCTGATCCTGTCGCGACATCCGGCCATTCTCGAGGTGGCCGCAGTGCCGGTGCCGTCCGAGATGAGCGAAGACGAGGTCATGGTCTATGTGGTGCTCAATCAAGGTGCGACCCTGACGCATGCCGAGGTGGTGCACTTCGCCGCCGAGCACATGAACTACTTCATGGTCCCGCGTTTCGTCGAGTTCATTGCCGAGTTACCCAAGACCGCGACCGAGAAAATCGAGAAGTACAAGCTCAAGCAGGATGCGCTTGAACGCCGAAGCGCACTCTGGGATCGCGAGCGCGGGGGCATTCAGGTTGCGCGATAGGTCACGCCGGCGATGAGCCGCCGGGCTGCCATCCTCGGGTACGGCGCGGTGCCGGTGGGCACCTATCAGCGAGCCGTCGAAGGCCGCGAGGTGCTCGAGCACGAACTGGCCACCGGGGTGGTCCTGGAGGCCGCGGCGATGGCCGGGCTTTCGAAAGCCGACATCGATGGGGTGGTGGTGGCTCATCCGGGCGACCACACCCGGCAGGGCTATTTCCATACTTTTCTCACGGCGCACCTTGGCATCCGTGCCCGCGCCACGGTCATTCAGGTGCTGGGCAACGGTATGACCGGCGGGCATGCCTTTGATATGGCCTTGCAGCAGGTCACCTCAGGCCAGGCCGATTGCGTGCTGTCGGTCGGGGTGCATTTCGAGACCGGTGTGCCGACTGCGCAGCATCTGGACTACAGCATCCGGCTGACCGGCGACGTCGATTTTCAGTCGGTGTTCGGCGCGGTGCCGATTGCCTGGTACGCCATGGACGCCCAGCGCTATCTGCATGAGCATCGGGTCAGTCGCGCGACGCTCGCCTCGATTGCGGTCAAGAACCGCGCTCATGCGGTGGCCAATCCGCTGGCGCAGTTTCGCGAGCCGATCACGATCGATCAGGTGCTCAATGCCCGGCCGATCGTCGAGCCGCTTGGCCTGCTCGAGGTGCCGGGTCGCGCCGATGGCGCAGTCGCCCTGATGATCGTCTCCGAAGACCTGGCCCGTGCCAGCGGGCGGCCTTATGTGCTGGTACGGGGTCGCGGCTTCGAGCATGAGGGCCTGCATCAGGTCTCGGATCGACCGGGCGACAGCCTGTCCTATGGCAGCCTGCGGGCGGCCGGCAGTCGGGCGCTCGAGGCGTCGGGGGTGACGCTTGCCGATATCGGCACCTTTCAGGTCTATTCGCCCTGCACGATTGTCGAGGCGCTGGGCACCGAATCGCTCGGGATGTTTGCGCGAGGACGGGGCGCCGATGCTGCGGAAGCCGGCGAGACCCGCTTCGATGGCCGCTTTCCGGTCAATACCTGTGGCGGGTGTCTCTCGCGCGGGCATCCGCCGGAAGTCACGCCGCTCTATGACGTGGTGGAGGCGGTGACGCAGTTGCATGGCCGCGCGCAAGGCCGACAGGTGGCCCGACGCGGGCTTGCGATGACGGTGTGCGAGCTCGGCAATTACAACGCTGCGCTGGTGCATATCCTGGAGGGGCAGGCATGACGCTGGCGCGGGTGTCGATGCCGGGTGCGCGCCCGTTTGCGCCTCGCGTTTCGGCTTTTTCGCGCCGGTTCTGGGAGGGGCTGGGCCAGGGGCGCCTGTTGAGTACGCACTGCGCGCAGTGCGGTGTCGTGAGTTTCCCGCCGCGCAATCTGTGCCGTGCCTGCTGGGCCACCGACGTGCCCTGGATCGAACTCGCCTCACGCGGCACGCTCTACAGCTTCACCCGCGTGCATGTGGCGCCAGGCGCCTTCAGGGGGGATACGCCTTATGCAATCGGCATCGTCGATCTGGATGACGGCCCGCGCCTGATGTGCCGGATGATCGGCGAGGTGGGCACGCAGCATCTGGATCAGCCGGTCGAGATGCTGGTGCTCGACTATGAGGATGGGCCGCTGTTCGGCGCGCGCGTGCTGGACAGGGCTGGGCGTGATGAGTCGATTGCTTGAGACCTTCCCTTGAATCGCAAGGCGTGGAAAAGGTATCGCTCTCCAGGGCGCAGGCACGCCAGGGGCTGACTGCGATCTTCGGATCGACCCTGTTTGAGATGACCGGCATCATGATGCTGTCGCCGCTGCTGATCCTGTTGCTCAAACAGGCGGACGTGTCGACCACTGTGGCCGGATTGTTCGCGGCCGCCTCGTGGCTGGGAATCTTTCTGGTGACGCCGTTTGCGTCGCTGATTACCCAATCGCTGGGCCGCCGCAGATGCCTGTGGCTTGCCACGCTCTTGCCCTTGCTGACATCGACCGGATACCTGCTGACCGACAATCTTGCGATCTGGTTCGCGCTGGAATTGATCGCCAGCGTCGCCGGCGGATTGCGCTGGGTCCTGGCCGAGTCCTACATCGCCGAGTTTGCGCCGCCTGAGCAGATGGGCCGCTATGTCGGCATGTATGCCACCCTGATGGGCCTGACCTTTGTCATCGGACCGGCGGTGCTGGCCTGGGTCGGTACCGCCGACCATATCGCGTTCTGGATCGTGATCGGACTGCTTGCGACCGGCACGGCGCTCACGGTGCTTGTACCGGCGATTCAGCCGGCGGCCGACCAGCACACCTCATTGGTCGGCTGGAAGGGCTTGTGGCATGCCCTGTCCTTGCATCCACTCGTCATGCTCGTGGGCTTCGTCGGCGGCTTTTTCGAACTCGGCCTGTCGTCGATTCTCCCTTTGGTCGGACTGAACCTGCATCTGGACGCGAGCGCGTCGGCGCTTCTGGTGGCGCTCAGTGGTTTCGGCGGCATTTTGTTGGCGATGCCATCGGGCATGCTCGCCGACCGCTTCGCCAACCCCGAGCGCGGACGACGCCGGCTCATGGGGGTTCTCGCGTTTGCGTTGCTGGTTTCAGCGCTTCTCGTGCTGGCACTGCACAACTGGCCCGGGCTTGTCTGGCCGATTGCGCTGATCTGGGGCGGTGCCGGGGGAACCTTGTATACCCTGACGATGACCGATATTGCCGCTCGCGAAAAAGGGATCACTCTGGTCAACAGCACTTCGGTCCTGGTACTGAGTTATACGCTCGGTGCGCTCGTCGCGTCGTCCCTGAGTGGTGCCCTGATTGACTGGTCCCCTGGCCTTGCATTCCCGGTGGTGCTGATTGCCGTGGCCTTCACCGGACTGCTGGCGATCGTCTGGCCGACCAGACGCTGACGATGTTCTGATCAAGGCCTGTCAACCAAGCGGTGGAAAACAGGCAAGCCACGCAACCGCATCGTTTCCGCGGTTTGCGTTCGAGCGGCTTCAGTCGTTCGTGCGTCGATTCGATCCGACGGCGAGTGGAAGGCAGCGAAAAATTTACTCGACTGTCACCGACTTCGCGAGATTCCTGGGCTTGTCGACATCAGTGCCGCGCACAAGTGCTGCGTGATACGACAGCAACTGCAGCGGCAGCACATGCAGGATCGGCGACAGCGGGCCGGCATGGTCGAGCAGGTTGATCACATGGATGCCGTCGCCGGCCTCGATATGCGTGTCGCGATCGGCAAACACGAAGAGTTCGCCGCCGCGGGCCCGCACTTCCTGCAGATTGCTCTTGAGCTTTTCGATCAGGGAATCGTTGGGAGCAACCACCACCACCGGCATCGCAGCATCGACCAGCGCGAGCGGCCCGTGCTTGAGCTCGCCCGCGGCATAAGCCTCGGCATGGATGTAGGTGATCTCCTTGAGCTTGAGCGCGCCTTCCATCGCAATCGGAAAATGCATGCCCCGCCCCAGAAACAGCGCGTTTTGCTTCGCGGCAAAAAGCTGCGCCCATTCCTTGACGGTGGGTTCGCATTCGAGCACCCGGTTGAGGGCGGCCGGCAGATGCCGCAATGCGGTGAGCAATTCGCGCTCACGCTCGGCGGTCAGGATGCCGCGCTGCTTGGCGAGCACCAGGGTCAGCACGAAGAGCGCCGCGAGCTGTGTCGTGAAGGCCTTGGTCGAGGCCACCCCGATTTCGGGGCCGGCGCGCGTGAGAAACCGCAGCTTCGAGGCACGGATGAGTGCCGACTCGGGCACGTTGCAGATGCTGAGTGTGTCGGTCATGCCAAGTGACTTGGCATGCTGCAGGGCGGCCAGGGTATCGGCGGTCTCGCCCGATTGGGAGATGGTGATCACCAGGGTATCGGCCATCTCGACCGAATCGCGATAGCGGTATTCGCTGGCGATCTCGACAGCCACCGGAATGCGCGCGATCGATTCGATCCAGTACTTCGCCACCAGCCCCGAGTGAAAGCTGGTGCCGCAGGCCAGGATCAGCAGTTGCTTTGTGCGCGCGAAGATCGGCTCGGCATCAGATCCGAACAGACCCGCCGACAGCGAGGAGGCATTGGTCACCATCTCGAGCGTATTGGCGATCGCACCCGGCTGCTCGAAAATTTCTTTTTGCATGTAGTGCGCATAAGGGCCGAGCTCGATCGAGTCGGCCGACAGCTGGCTCTCGACGATGGCCCGATGCGCCGGCCGGCCCTCGTCGTCGACGATGCGATAGCCCTCGGTGCCGAGCTGCACCACATCGCCTTCCTCGAGATAGGCGACGTGACGCGTGACCTGCAGCAGTGCCGAGGTGTCAGACGCCAGGAAGTTTTCGCCCTTGCCGCTGCCGCCCTGCCCCACGCCGAGCAGCAGGGGCGAGCCGCGACGCGAACCGACCACGGTATCGGTCTGCTGCGAGCTGATCGCGGCAATCGCATAGGCGCCTTCGAGCCGTTTGACCACCGCCTGCACCGCCTCGAAAAGTGGTGTGCCGCCCGCGACCACCGAATGCAGCAGATGCGCGATGACTTCAGTGTCGGTCTGCGACTGGAAGCTGTAGCCCTTGCCCTTGAGTTCAGCCCGCAGGGACTCGTGATTTTCGATGATGCCGTTATGCACCACGCAGATCTGCAGTCCGTCGCGATCGGAGATATGGGGATGCGCATTGGATTCGGTGACGCCGCCGTGTGTGGCCCAGCGGGTATGGGCAATGCCGGTATGGGCATCGGCGCCGGCCTCGGCAGCCCTTGCTTCGAGGTCGGCGACGCGGCCGACCGAGCGCACGCGGCTGAGCGAGCCGTGGCCAGAATGCCCTGCGGCCAGCGCGATGCCGGCCGAATCATAGCCGCGGTATTCGAGCTTTTTCAGGCCTTCGATCAGGATCGGGACCACATTGCGATGCGCGACTGCGCCGACGATGCCACACATGAGGCTGTTTCCTGCTATTTGGATTTGATCTTGATCGGCCGTTTCCAGCCGGGCACGGTGACTTGCTTGGCACGCGAGATGGTGAGCTCGCCTGCCGGGGCATCGCGGGTGAGGGTGGTGCCGGCGCCCAGCGTCGCGCCCTTGCCGACGGTGACCGGTGCGACCAGCTGGGTGTCGCTGCCGATGAAGGCATCGTCTTCGATGACGGTCTGATGCTTGTTGACGCCGTCATAGTTACAGGTGATGGTGCCCGCGCCGATATTGACCCGCGCACCGATCACTGCGTCGCCAACATAGGCCAGGTGATTGGCCTTGGACTGCGCGGCGGTGCGGGTGTTTTTCATTTCGACAAAATTGCCGACATGGTTCTCTTCGCCGAGCACCGTACCCGGTCGCAGGCGACTGTAGGGTCCGATGCGCGAGGACTTGCCCACGCTGGCCTGATCGATGTGGCACATCGGCAGGATCTCGGTGCCGGATTCGATCTGCGCGTCTTTGAGCACACAGTTGGCGCCGATGCGCACCCGATCGCCGAGCACCACCTCGCCTTCGAAGACGCAGTTCACATCGATGAAGCAGTCGCGACCGACGCTCAGTTTGCCGCGCACATCGATACGCGCCGGATCAGCCAGACCGACACCGGCATCAAGCAGTGTCTGTGCAATCTGCTTCTGATAGATGCGCTCGAGCTCGGCGAGCTGCGACTTGCTGTTGACGCCAAGCGTCTCGTGCGCCGCTGCGGGTTGCGCGCCGACCACCGGCATGCCTTCGGCCACCGCCATCGCAACGATGTCGGTGAGGTAATACTCTTTTTGTGCGTTGTCGTTGGACAGCGCGGCAAGCCAGCGCTTGAGGGCGACCGTGGGCGCGACCAGGATGCCGGTATTGACCTCGCTGATGCGGCGAATATCGTCGTCGGCGTCCTTGTGTTCGACGATGCGCAAAATCGGGCCGCGCTCGGCGAGCTTGCCGGTCTGCGGGGACGACCGGCTGGTGTCGCTGCCGCCCGGCTGCCCGCGAACGATGCGACCGTAGCCACTGGGATCGGGCAGGTCGACCGTGAGCAGGGCGAGCTTGTCGAGGCCTGCGGCCTGGATCAGACCCGAGAGTGTGGCCGGCGCCGTCAGCGGCACGTCGCCGTAAAGCACCATGGTCGGCACCGACTCATCGAGCAGCGCAACCGCCTGAATAACCGCGTGTCCGGTGCCAAGTTGCGGCGCCTGCTTTGCCCAGGCGATATCAGCTGACGCAAGCAAGGTCGGAACCTGCTCGCCGCCGTGACCATAAACGACGACAATGCGTGATGGCGCCAAGGCGCGGGCGGTGTCGAGCACATGCCCGAGCATCGGTTTGCCGGCAATGGCATGAAGGACCTTCGGAAGGTCCGAGTTCATGCGTTTTCCCATCCCGGCTGCGAGTATGACGATATTCATGACAGCGTCTCTGGTGCGTTGGCCCCTTCGCCCTGAAGGCCGCCTGTGGCGGGCTTTTCGGGGCTGTCGCCAGGGTCCGGAGGTCGGGTCGCGGGGGGCGTTTGATGCTAGCACGCAGCAGCGCAGCCGCAGGATGCGGTTCGTCACGTTCGCCCTGATCAGCCTCTTGCTGACAGGCGGCTGCACCATGGTTGGCAAGCTTGGCTACGACAACCTGCCGACCCTGGCGATGTGGAAGCTCAACTCCTATGTCTCGCTGACGACCCAGCAGCGGTCGGTCGCCAGTCGCCATTTTGATGAATTGCTCGCCTGGCATCGGCGCACGCAGCTCGATGACTACACTGAACTGCTGCGCAGCGTGCAAAAGCGCGTGGCCGCCGGCAATGTGACCGAGGCTGATATTCAGGGCTGGCGCGAGGAGGTTTTTGCCCGCATCGATCCGATCGCCGAGGAGGCGGCCCCCGATATGGCCGAGGTCGCCCTGACCCTGTCTGCGGCGCAGATCGCGAGCATCAAGGCCGAATTTGCCGACGACAACGAGAAACTGCGCAAGGAATGGATGCCGCCCGATCCGGAGGATCGCATCAAGGTTCGAACCAAACGCTATCTTGAGCGCGCGTCCTTTTTTCTGGGCAGCCTGACTGCTGAACAGAAGCAGACCGCTCGCCGGATGGCGGCTTCGGCCCCGGCCTCGGAAGAGGTCTGGTACGAGCAGCGCCTCGGGCGTCAGCAGGACCTGATCGTGCTGCTCGAGCGCATGACCAGGGAGCGCATGACGAAGGAGGCGGCGGCGCCACTGATCCGCGATCATCTGTTGAGATACCGGCAACTGCGCGAAGGCCCCGATCGGGAGGGTGCGAAGTCGTCACTGGCGGCAGGCGATGCGATGAGCGCGGCGCTGCTCGCCCAGGCCACGCCCAAGCAGCGGCAGCATCTGAACCGGCTGATTCAGGACTGGATCGCCCTCGCCCAGGAGCTCAAGAGCGCGCCGGGTGCTCAGGCCGAGTTATCGAAGCCCCGGCCATAGGCCTTAGCCTCGCATCCAGTACCAGACCTGCAGACCGATCATCGCGGCCACCAGCAGTACCAGCGCCCAGAGCGCCGAGCGCGTGCGGCGCTGCTCGCGAACGAGTTGCGCGAGCAGTTCACGGTTGTGATCGCCGCCGTGGCGGGCTTCACCGGCTACGCTCAGGGCACGATGCGCCAGTCGCGGAATCGAAGGCAGCAGCTGTACCCACTGGGCAGATTCCTGGCGCAGCCGATCGAGCAGGCCGCGCGGGCCGATCTGCTCGCTCATCCAGCGCTCAAGGATCGGCTTGGCGGTGACCCACAGGTCAAGGTCGGGGTCGAGCTGACGGCCCAGGCCCTCGATATTGAGCAGCGTCTTTTGCAGCAGCACCAGCTGCGGCTGGATCTCGACATTGAATCGGCGTGAGGCCTGAAAGAGCCTCATCAGGACCAGCCCGAGCGAGATCTCCTTGAGCGGGCGATCGAAAAAGGGCTCGCAGACCGCACGGATCGCGCCTTCGAGCTCTTCGATGCGGGTATCTGACGGCACCCAGCCCGACTCGACATGCAGGGCGGCCACCCGACGGTAATCGCGCCTGAAAAAGGCGAGGAAGTTCTGGGCGAGGTAGTTCTTGTCGAAGTCGGACAGGGTGCCGACGATGCCGAAATCGAGCGCGATATAGCGGTTGAAGTCGGCCCCCGAGGTGCCCACCAGGATGTTGCCGGGATGCATGTCGGCATGAAAGAAGCCGTGCCGAAAGACCTGCGTAAAGAAGATCTCGACGCCCTCGCGCGACAGCCGCTTGAGGTCGATGCCGGCTTCGGCCATGCGGTCCATGCGACCGATCGGGATGCCGTGCACACGCTCCATCACGATGACATTGGTGGCGCAGTAGTCCCAGTACATCTCGGGCACCTTGAGCAGCGTCGAGTCCTTGAAGTTGCGCCGCAGCTGGTTGGCGTTGGCAGCTTCACGAACCAGGTCGAGCTCGTCGTGCAGATAGTGGTCGAACTCGCTGATGACCTCGAGCGGGCGCAGCCGCCGGGCGTCGGCCGAGACGCGCACCGCGAGGCTGCCGGCGGTACGCAGGAGCGCGAGGTCATTGTCGATCACACCGGCCATGCCCGGTCGCAACACCTTGACCGCGACCTCGGTGCCGTCGTGCAGGCGGGCGAAGTGCACTTGCGCGATCGAGGCCGATGCGACCGGCTCGGTATCGAACTCGGCAAACACCTGGTCGATCGTGCGGCCCAGGCCGCGCTCGATTTCGGCGATCGCGAGCGTCGAATCGAAAGGCGGGACATTGTCCTGCAGTTGTGCGAGTTCATCGGCCACATCGGGCGGCAGCAGATCCCGGCGTGTCGAGAGCACCTGGCCGAACTTCACGAAGATCGGGCCGAGGGCTTCGAGCGCCATGCGCAGCCGCGCGCCGCGCGGTGCGTCCAGACGCCGGCCCATGCGCATGACGCGGATCGCGCCCAGCATCCAGCGCGAGCCGTAGGTGGCCTGCGCGCCGGAGGCGGCGATCTCGTCGAGGCCGTAGCGCCAGGAGATGAAAAGGATCTTGGATAGGCGGCTGATCTGCAAGGGGTCGCTCGGTGCGCAGGCTCGGTAGGGCTGCTCAGTTCAACTCAGTTCTGCTCAGTTCTGCTCGGATTCGGTCTGTTCCGAATCGCTCGGCCGAAAACCGCTGTTGCCTGCCGGGGATGCCGGCTCACGCGCAATCGTAAACGAGGCTCGCATGCTGCCTGGCAATCCCCCCCGCAATCCGTCCGGCAATCCGTCCGGCAATTCGGACGGCGTGAACACAGGCAGTGCCGGCGCGTCGAGCACCGGGTCGACATCGAAGGCGATGTCGCCGTCGGTGCTCGGCACGCCATCGGCGACCGCGGCGGCAAAGTCAAAGAGCTTGCGATCCATCAGGTGTGATGGCGTGACGCGCGAGAGCGAAGAAAAAATATTTTCTACCCGACCCGGAAAGCGCTTTTCCCAGTCGCGAAGCATCAGCTTGGCCTCGCGACGCTTGAGGTTTTCCTGCGAGCCGCACAGCGTGCACGGAATGATCGGAAACTCGCGCCACCTGGCATAGGCGCTCAGATCGGCTTCCTTCACATAGGCAAGCGGGCGGATCACCACATGGCGGCCGTCGTCCGAGACCAGCCGGGGCGGCATGCTCTTTAACTGTCCTGCGAAAAACAGATTGAGAAAGAAGGTCTCGAGGATGTCGTCGCGATGATGGCCGAGGGCGACCTTGGTGGCACCGAGCTCGTCGGCCACCCGATAGAGGATGCCGCGACGCAGGCGCGAGCACAGCGAGCACATCGTGCGGCCCTCGGGGATCACCCGCTTGACGATCGAGTAGGTGTCCTGGTTCTCGATGTGAAAGGGCACATCGAGCGCGCGCAGATAGTCGGGCAGCACTTGCTCCGGAAAGCCGGGCTGCTTCTGGTCGAGATTGACCGCGATGATCTCGAAGGGCACCGGCGCCCGCGCCCGCAGCGTGAGCAGCAGATCGAGCAGGGCATAGCTGTCCTTGCCGCCCGAGACGCAGACCATCACCTTGTCGCCCGGCTCGATCATCGAAAAATCGGCGATCGCCTCGCCCACCTGACGACACAGCCGCTTGTGCAGCTTGTTGCGCTCGCGCTCGACCTTGTCGACCGGGCTCATCAGACGGTATCCCGGAATCGGAAGACTTCGATGCCGACCGAGCGGCAATCGGGATAGACATCGGGCTTTTCGGTGCTCACCCGCACGGCCCGCACCGCTGGCTGCGCCAGACAGATGGCGACGATGCCTTCGATCAGGGTCTCCTGCAGATTGAAGTGGCGCGAGCCTGCGAGTCTGGCCAGTTCGATGCGAACGAAGTCGTAGTCGAGGATCTCGTCGCGGTGGTCCTTGAGCGGCGTGGCGTGGCTGCGAGGCACGAAGAGGTCGACATTGATCAGCAGGCGCTGCGGGGCGGCGAGTTCGGCGGCATGAAAGCCGATCGAGACATCGATCG
>CAIVAS010000040.1 GCA_903903975.1 uncultured Burkholderiales bacterium | reverse complement strand
GTAAGATTTGGTCTGAGCGTTGCGGCCCTTCTCCTTCAGAACCTGCACCCAGGTTTCATCGCCGTGGACCAGATCCTGACCCTTCAGCTTTTCCTTCAAGCCGTCATAGATCCGTTCAAGGTGCAGTTCGCTCGAGTTGATGACCCAGTTGCCCAGCGTACCGCGGCTGATGCTGACATCGGCGCGCTCCAGTGATTGCGACAGCCGGTACAGCGGCATCCCATCGACAAATTTGCTGGCGAGAACCAGAGCCAGTGTCGATGCCGTGGCGACACTGCCCGGCAAGGGTTGCGCCGGCATCGGCGCGATCACGACCGGCGTGTTGATCCCGTTGCGCTCGCAATGACGGCATGCATATTTGAACCGCGCATTCTGCAACACCGTGGCCTTGATCTCGATATGCAACTGCTCGGTGAGGTTCTCCCCCATCTGGTGCATCGCACTGCTGCAGCACGGACAGGATTTCTGGTCATCGGGCAGATCATATTCGATGCGCACGCGAGGCAGGCCAGCTGGCAGCGGCTTGCGGCCGCGCTTTTTAGGCTCGGGCTTCTCGCCTGCCGGAAGATCCGTATCCGGAACTTGGGCCGCGGCCGCTTCCCCATCAATGCCCTGGGCCTCTTCTGCGGCAGACTGCTCGGCTTCGTTGAAGATGCGGTTCTTCGTCTTTTCACTGCGCGGCGCATAGCGACGTGCCCGCTCAAGACGCAATTCTTCCTCAAGCGCGACAATCACCAGCCCCAGATTTTGAACTTCGGCTTTCAGCGCCGCGTTCTCGGCCGCCTGGGCAGAAATCACCTTTTCCAGATCCAGCGTTGGCGGCGCGCGTCGCATCGGGACTCTGAATCGACATTGCGATTCTTCGTCAAGTGGTTCAGCCCATACTGCGATAAAAACGCTCTGGATGGCGACGCACCGCAGCAAGATCGATGCCGTCCAGCAACCAGTGCAACTGCTCCGTTGTCAGCGTCAGCACCGCCTCGTGTCCCCTCGGCCAGAAAAACCGATCTTCCTCAAGACGCTTCAGGACCAGCAAAAATCCCGAGCGATCGTAAAGCAAAAGCTTCACCCGATTGCGGCCGCGATTGCAAAATGCGTAGATCGCCCGGGCCATCGGATTGAGCCCCATCGATTGCTCGACCAAAATCGCAAGGCTGTTGATCCCGCACCTGAAGTCGATCGGATCCCGGTGCAGATAGACGCAGATATCAGCCGACAGACGAAACATCGCAGCGCCCCAATGCGTCAATCATGACTGATAGCAGCTGCGGGTCGCCCCCATCGAGCGACAACGTCACCCCATTGGGCATCGTCGCCTGCAACCTTGGCGGGACCAACGTCTGCCCCGGTTGAAACGTCACTGATCCGGCGCACTGCGCCTTGGATATTGGGGACGGTTCAACACGGACAAATGCGCCCGGCACCGGCAACTGCGCCAGGCTGGCGCCAGGCAGTCCGATCTCGAGTTGACGCTGTCGACGCTTCGCAACCCATTTGTGCAACAGATTGGCATTGACCCCGTGCTGCAGCGCCAGCCCCGCAAGCGATACTCCAGGCCGAAGGCACGCCTCGATCAAGCGCTCCTTGCTAGCCGGTTCGTAGCAGCGACGACCATCGCGCCTCACGCTCATTGTCGCCAAACCATGCGGACCGATCCGCGTCATCGCCATAAGTGTCCACCTCCATGCTGGTGGACACCTTCATCTCAACACCACGCACACCTGAATAGGTGCGCCGAAATTCGCGCTTACGT
>CAIVAS010000039.1 GCA_903903975.1 uncultured Burkholderiales bacterium | reverse complement strand
TGGTCGACGATCAATTGAACCGGCACGACCGGATTGACCTTGGCCGGGTCACCGCCCTGGTCGGCAATCGCATCGCGAAGACCGGCCAGATCGACCAGCGCGGTCTGTCCGAGGATGTCGTGGCAGACGACTCGGGCCGGAAACCACGGAAAATCGAGGTCGCGCTTGCGATCGATCAGCTGGGTGAGCGCGTCGGCGAGCGAGCCCGGCTCGCAGCGGCGAACCAGATTCTCGGCCAGCACGCGCGAGGTGTAGGGGAGGGTGTCATAGGCGCCAGCCTTGATCGAATCGACCGCCGCGCGGGCGTCGAAATAGTCGAGGGAGGTGCCGGGCAGGGGGGTGCGGTAGGAGGTCTTCATAGTGGCCGAAGTTTATCCGATCGGCCGACGCACCCCCGAATGCCGGCTTACTGGCTGAAGCGTTTCAAAACGTTGTCGAGGATGCGCGAGATGTCGTTGTCGAAGTGATTGACCGGCAGCGATCCGCAGAAGGTGATCGAGCCGACCGAGAAGACTTCGCCGCCACCGGGGCAGTCGAACCAGGTCATGTCGGCACGGATCAGCGCCTTGTGGGTCTCGCCGGGAATGGTCGTGATGTGGGTGAGCTGCTCTTCGGGCACCAGCATCCAGGGCGCTTCCGGCGGATGGTTCTCGGAGGCCGCGATCACGACCGCGTTCTCGGGAGAACCCAGACGCTTGTCGACACGGTCGAGCTCGAAGCCGGCTGCGCCATGCCCCGAGAAGCCCTCGCCGCCGACCGTCTCGGCGGTGACGCCATCAAGGATCCAGCTGACCTTGGGGTTGCTGCGGGCCGAGGGATTGATGCGGTAGTGCGAACCGACGAAATTGCCCTGCGCGGTAAAACCGACACCGACCAGCTTTTGCGGCGGCCTGGCGTTACGTCGCCACAGGCCACCGTATTGCGCATCGAACTGGTTGTAGTACTCGCCGGGCTCGGCAGCCCAGGCCCGGATGCCACCTTCGCCGCGCCGGATTTCGATGATGCCCTCGCGCGCCGGATCGAGCGCGATCTTCCAGTAAAACCCGTTGCCGCCCAGATAGACCAGCTTG
Organism: uncultured Burkholderiales bacterium; assembly: GCA_903903975.1. Taxonomy (GTDB): domain Bacteria; phylum Pseudomonadota; class Gammaproteobacteria; order Burkholderiales; family Burkholderiaceae_E; genus UBA4615. The sequence continues at coordinate 4,400 of CAIVAS010000039.1, read as the reverse complement.
CCGCCGCTGTCGCGATAGCGCTGCAGGGCATCAAGCATCCGGGGCGTGTGGTACTCGGGATGCGAGCCGGTGACCACCACCTTGTAGGGTTCGAGCAGCGCTTTGCCTTCGCTGTTCAGTTCGGCATCGGTGATCAGGTCGACCTCAAATCCCTGATGCGCCAGCCACATCAGCAGGTGACTGTCGGCCGGATAGTGGCGCAGACCCGAACCACGGATGTCCGGGTAAGGATAGGTGAGGTAGCCCACGCGCAGATTGAGCATCGGACGAAGCCAGCTGACCAGCGCGATGCCTGAACCATCGGTGTGATAGTTATAGGTCGACAGGCCGTAATCCCGATGCTCGCCCGGGTTATGGGGATAGGCCTTCCAGGCTTTGACCTGATCGATATAAGCCGCGCGCCAGGTCGGATTGATCATCCATTCGGGGCGCGCGTGATTGCCATAGACGGTATAGGTGTAGGTCGACACCAGCACCGCGATTTTCGCGTTTGCCTGGCCTTTGGGTGGAACGACAAAAAAAGGAATATTTTCCTCGATGTCGCCGGCACGCAGAATCAGCGCATAAGCGTCTGATTTGAGCCCGTCGGGCAGGGTGATCGCATGGGTCGCCGGCCAGCGGCAGTCATCCAGATCGTCATCATGAAAATGGATGGCGCCATATTGCTCGGGCGCGTGCCGAAAGCAGTGTTCCTCGCCAGTCCAGTTCGAGCCGACGACCGCGCGGGTCGGGGTATTGACCAGCTCGCCGTGATTGCCTGCCGGCCCGGTGTCGACGATGCGGCGGGTATGCATCTCGCGCGCAAAATCCCAGGCGCCGATGCAGGCGTCGTCCGCCGTCCTGGCCAGTGCATCGATCGTCGGGGCATCGGTCGCATAGGTATCGGTCACATAGGGATGGGTCACAGGGGGATGGGTCCCATGCGCCTCAGTTTCATACGGATCAGTTTCATGCAAATCAGCCAAGGAACGCGCCAGAAGCACCGGATGTTCGAGCCGACCATTGAAGGTGTCCACCGGGGCAATGCCGCTTGCACTGGCAAAGCTCAGATGGCTCGATGCGGCATCCAGGCTCGGTGCTGCCGGCAAACTGACGCTCAGGAACTGGGCTGCGGCCCGATCGGCAATCGGCATCGCCGACAGGCTCACAAGTGCCCTGGCAGCATCGACGGTCAGCGTCACCAGGGTCCAGGCATTCAGCGCAACAGGCTGGGTGGTGTCGATCGTGCAATCGCCTGCGACCGTGCCGACCGTGCCGAGCAGGATGAGTGCTGGAGTGAGTTCGAGCGACAGGCCGCGTCCGCGCTCGTCGCGATACGACATGATGACCTGTCGCCTGGACAGGGCCAGTGTCGGTCGGATGCGAATTGAAAACGTACAGTCGCTGGCGTCATTCAGCAGGCCCTCTTTCGCGACGACCGCATAGGAGCCGATCGGCACGGTTTGCGGACCCGGCTCGACAAGGGTGCTGACCTTGATCGCGACCGGCTCGGTGCTGACGCCGCCGATCTCGGGATTCGGGTCGGCACAGACCACACGCACCACGTGTGCCGCGACGCCGGTGCCGGTGGCGTTGGCGACGTGAAATCGCAGCGTCTCTCCGGGACGGGCGGACAGGCGTTCGGCGTAACCAGCAAGCGGCAGCATTTCTGATCCCAGGAAAAAGTTCGGACCGCCCGCTCAGTGCGCGGTTGGCCGGTACATCATCGAATTGCGATCGGCCGAGCGAATGCGCAGTTTCAGTAATTCGCCCTCGCGACCCAGGGTCAGCGGCACCTCGACACCGGCTGGCCCCAATGCCCAGACCGTGCGCAGGAAGGTCGCCAGCGAATGCACCCGAGTGCCTGCGACATCCAGAATCAGATCGCCCTGCAGCAGGCCCGCCTGCATGGCCGGGCCCTTGTCGGCAATGCCGCCCACGATGACGCGATTGTCGTCTTCGGCGGCATACAGACCCAGCCAGGGGCGTGCGGGCTGACCGCTCTGGCCAGTGGTCTTCAGACTTTCCAGAATCGGCTCGAGGATGTCGATCGGCACAAACATATTGCCCTGACCGGATTTGTCGTCCGGGTCGCCGTCGATGGCCTGCTGCACCAGCAGCGAGCCGACGCCAATCAGCTCGCCATCTGAATTGAATAATCCGGCGCCGCTCCATTCGGGATGCGGCGGCGTCGTAAAGAGTGCGGCTTCGAGCAGGTATTCCCAGTAGCCGGCAAAGGGGCGCTTGTCTGCCAGGCGGGCTGTGAGGGCATGCGTCTGCCCGCCATGGCTGAGCAGATACACGGTATCGCCGACTTGCGACAGGCGACTCTCCGCCCGGCGTACCCCGCTGGCTTTCAGTGGGCCGAGTGCCTTGAGCAGCCCGAAACCGGTGGCCTGGTCATAGGCGAGCGGGACGGCCTGCACGACCTGACCGGAGCGGGTGGTGAGAAACACCGACTGCGCCTCGGTAATCAGGTAGCCGATGGTCAGGACCGTGCCCCGATCGTCAAGCACGATGCCGCTGCCGCTGCGCGTGGTGCCCAAGGTGTTGGCGGTGAACGCCTGCTCAGGTACGTCGGCCCGCAGTTCGACGATCGAGTCGAGCAGCGCATCAAGATCGAAGTTCAGATCCTTGGCCTTGGGCACCAGTACATCAGGAAAGGACCAGTCTTTGTAGTGGCTCATCTCAGGGGTTCCTCGCCAGGCGTTCGTCGCTCGGCAATTGTCTGAGCGAAACCTGCAAGCCGCATTTGAGCATGCTCGCCTGGCTTACCTTGACTTGCCCAAGGGTTAAGTAATAACGTTATATATCGTTATATAAATGGTTTGGCCAATGACGGTCAGGCCAACCAGAAGGTGGATCCTCGATGAGTACGGCACACGGGACTGCGGCGGCATCGCCATCAGCGGCGGCTTCAGGCAAGCGGATCGGTTTCATCGGACTCGGTCTGATGGGCAGTGGCATGGCGATGAATATCCTGAAAAAGCACGGTCAGCTCAATGTCAGCGACCTTGATGCTCGCGCGCTCGCGCCACTGGTCTCGGCAGGTGCTGTGCAGATGCCCTCGCCCCGCGCATTGGGCGAGGTCTGCGATGTGGTGCTGTTGTCGCTGCCTGATCCCTCGATATCGAGGCAGGTGATTCTGGGGCCCGATGGCCTGATCCATGGCCTGGCCGCGGGTGCGACCGTCGTGGGGATGTCGACCGACGGGATTGATGCGGTCAGGGAGATTCAGGCGGCGCTCGTTGCCCGGAACATCGGTTTTGTTGATTGTCCGGTCGGCAAAGGGCCGACTGCCGCGGCAGCGGGCGAACTTCAGCTATTCGTTGCGGGCGATCGCGATACCTGTGAGTCGCTGCGCTGGCTGCTGTCGATGATCGGCAGCAAGATCGATTATTGCGGGCCGATCGGTGCCGGGCAGGCAATCAAACTGGCCAACAACCTTTTGTCCTGCGGCTATGGCGCGCTGATTTCAGAGGCCTATGCCATGGCAAAAAAAGCCGGTGCTGATCTCGACATCTTCTGCGAAGCCTTGCCGCAGACGGCGGCCAACAGCTGGCCGCTGCAAAACGTGTTTGTCGCCAAGGCATTCAAAGGCGACTTCACCCCTTATTTCAGGCTCTCGGCGGCGCACAAGGATTACAAGCTCGTGGTGGCGATGGCTGATGCCCTGGGTACGCCGAGCACCGCAGCGCGGGCGGTGCTGGGTTACTACACCGCAGCTGCCGCCGCAGGCCACGGCGATCTCGACTTCGGTGCGCTTGCGCTGGTAAACAATCCGGAACTGCTCGGCGAGTGAGCGTGAGTCTCATCCTGACCTTGTCGCCATGCTGAACCGCGACAGCCCGATTGCCTTGCATCGCCAGCTGGCGCAGCGTCTGCGCGAGGCGATTGCCGGCGGCACCTACAAGCAGGGCGACAGCATCCCGACCGAGCAGGCGCTGATGGCGGAATTCAGTGTTTCGCGCATCACAGCCCGGCAGGCGGTCATCCAGCTTGTCACCGAAGGATTGCTGGTCAGAAGGCAGGGCAAGGGCAGTTTTGTGACCGCGCCGCCGGTTCAGCACCCTCTGGTCGATCTGCGCGGCTTTTACGACGAACTGGTTGCCGGTGGGGTCAATCCCGAGATAGAGCTGCTCGAATTCGACAAGCGCGTACCGCAGCAGCGGGTCGCCGAGCGTCTGCGCAGCGGCAGCCAGCCGCTGGTGAGCTGGAAGCGTCTCTATCGTCGTGGTGGCGAGCCCTTCGCGGTGGCCTGGGTTTATCTGGCGCCGATCGTCGGCAAGGTGACCCGCGAGATGGCCTCGATGCACACGTCATATCACATCATCGAAAACCTCAAACAGCTCAAGATCGATCGCGCCGATATCTCGATCCGGGCCCAGGCCTCGACGGCCGAGACCCGCAAGCTGCTTCGG
>CAIVAS010000038.1 GCA_903903975.1 uncultured Burkholderiales bacterium | reverse complement strand
CTCCGACCAGTCCATCGCATCGCCCAGCAGCACCAGCTCGTGCTTGGGGTTGAGGTGCTCCGCCAAGGGAAAGCGAAACAAATCTCCGGACTGGGGCGTTTGCGGCTTCGGACCCATTAAAACCCTCGCGCAATTTGCAGGAAACAGAATCTATTATCTCAAGATCCTGCAGATTGCGCGACACCTATTTGACTGGAAACCCGCATGGATGGCTGATCTTCGGGTTGTTCAGGGTGGACTATTGATGCTTGGGCAAGTCAGTCCCAAAGGCCCACGATGGCAAGCCGACTGAAGTGATTCGGCCTTCGGCCGCAATCAACCGATCAGAAAATCGTTCTTGTTGCGGTTTCCCAGCCAAGTCGGGCTGCGCCCCCGGCCGGTCCATGTCGTGCCGCTGACAGGGTCGCGGTACTTGGGGGCGACTTTGTTACCTGATGTGCTGCCCTTATTGCTACCTGATCGTTTGGTTGGTCCTGATTCCGACGAGCCAACCCTTGCCAGGCCGAAGAGATCCGACGCCTTCAAGCCGTGTTCAGCAATGATTGCCTTGGCTTTGGCGATAGCGCCTGCTCGCTCAGATCTATTCACTTCTTCAATCTGCTTGTTCAGTGCATCGCGTTGGGCGATCAGGTCAGGTAAAGCGCTCATTGGTTAAACCTTAAATGAAAAAGACTAGAGGAGCCGATGATAAACACAGGACGACGAGTGTCGCAACTTTGTAGCAATGTTTGCTTGGCTGAGCGGCAATATTCAGTTGATTAATGGTGGAATAGACAAATTATAAAAACGTCCTGCATTAAGATCAGTGCGCCAATATCGGCAATCAGGTCTCATTAGCAGGACAGAATTGACTACTCTCGATATAAGCGATTATCCAAGCTCTGCCATTCAGGATGACTTAATCCAGGCGATATACTCTCAGCCTTGCCGCTGGGAGACGCTGACCCGGTATTACGAGGTTTTCGTGCACGCCGATCTTTTTGGTGACCTGGTTCTTCACAAGCAATGGGGAGGGAAGGGTACCCGCCTTGGCGGCACAAGAGTCGTCGCAGTAGGGCGAGAAAGCATTGCCCGTGCATTCGCTGTGATCGAAAAAGAGCGCCTGCGCGCGGGCTACAGCAAAGTGAACATACCGAATAGACCCGCGGCCTAGGAGCGCGCGGAAATTCAGCTAACCAATATGGCGCCACCAACATGGACGGACCATGTTGATCAGGACGCCTATAGGAGGTCACACAGTGACGATGAAAGGTAGGTGCAGATGGACTGAGCCACCTGCCGCCAGGGCACAAGGGATTTAGCACATTCCCGTGCAGTCGTCTGCCGGAGCAGCCGTGGGGTGTGTGCTTGCCTCGGTCCCGAAGCACGGGTTGTGGCTGGCTATCGATCGGCGTATTATGCATGAAACGTCAATGAGAAAGCATTCGATCTCCCATGTCCGTCTTGGTCGCCAATCCCCTGCCTGCCGCATCGGCGCATGTCGCTCGTGCCTTGCGTCCAGGACATGTGTACAGGCGTGAGGACCTGGCGCCGCTCAGCACGGCCGTGGACCGCCACCTGCAGGAGCTGGTCTCGGCAGGCCGCCTGACCAAGCTCGCCCGCGGCCTGTACTATGCGCCGCGCGAGTCCGCGTTTGGCGTGGTGCCGCCCGCCGACGAGGAACTGGTCGCCGCGTTCCTGAAGGACCGGGACTTCCTTCTCTTCTCCCCTTCGGCCTACAACGCGGCGGGTCTGGGCACGACCCAGCTCTACAACCGCACCTGGGTCTACAACCGCAAGCGTCATGGCGTGTTCACGCTCGGCAGCCGGCAGTACGACTTCAGGGTCAAGCCCCGGTTCCCGAGGCGGCTGTCCGACGAGTTCCTGTTCGTCGATGCGCTCAACAACCTGGGCGAGCTGGCTGAGGACGAGGCGGCCGTACTCGCGCGCGCCAGGCAGCGTGCCCGCGAGATGGATGGCACGAAGCTGAAGCGCGCCCTGGAGCAGTTCGGTCTGGTGGCCACCCGCAAGCGCGTGATGAGCTGGCTGGATGCCTGAGTTCCTCCACGCTCGGCGCGACTTCGGGCAACTGGTCGGTCTTGTGGCAGCCGAGCGCGGTGTCGACCCGGTCCTGGTCGAGAAGGACTACTGGCTGATGCACTGCCTGTGGGGTCTTCAGGCGCAGGGTCTGCAATTCGAGCTCAAGGGCGGTACATCGCTCTCCAAAGGCTTCGGGATCATCCACCGTTTCTCCGAGGACATCGACATCCGCATCGAGCCACCGGCTGCGCTCGATGTGAAAGCGGGCCGAAACCAGGACAAGGCGGCGCACGTCGAATCCCGAAGGGCGTTCTACGACTGGCTGACCCGGAACATCCAGATCCCAGGCATCGTCGCGGTCGAGCGTGACACCGATTTCGATGACGAGAAGCTGCGCAGCGCGGGCATCCGGCTGGTGTATCCGACCACCCTGGGGTCGCTGCAGGGCGTCAAGTCCGGTGTCCTGCTGGAGGTCGGCTTCGACGATACGGCGCCGAACCGTCCGGTCACGATCTCCTCCTGGGCATACGACACGGCCGTCGCACGTGGGGTATTGGTCGGGGACAACCGCGCCTTGGACGTGCTCTGCTACGAGCCCAGCCATACCTTTGTCGAGAAGCTCCAGACGCTGTCCACCAAGTACCGGGGACTGCCCGAGACGGGCCGGTTACCGCCGAACTTCCTGCGCCACTACTACGACGTGTACTGCCTGCTGGGGCTGCCCGAGGTGCTCGATTTCATCGGTACGCCGGCCTACGAGGCGCGCAAGCGGCAGCGGTTTCGGGCAGCTGATGAACGGGTCATTGCGCGCAATCCGGCGTTCGTCCTGGCTGACCCGTCTCGGCGCACGACCTTTGCCGCCGAGTACGCGCGGACGGCCGCGCTGTACTACCAAGGACAACCGCCCTTTGAGGACATCGTCGCCAGGATCCACGAGCACATTGATCGAATGTAGGGCGGATGGATCGCTCGACTACGGCGCCACGACTACGCTGAAGGCGAGGATCAGCTGTTGACGGTAAGAAAATCGCCTGAAAGTGCAGATCAGACAAGCACTTAGCCAGCTCGATGACGGTACGATGCAAGCCGGTCTGAGGGGTGGAAGAGCAGGGCGGATGCTGGGCTTCGATGAGCTCGCAAGTCCCGATAGACCTCGATAGATCTCGATAGATCTCGAAACCTGCCGATTTCCACAACCGCCCGGAAACCCGCGCCAATGCTGGACCTCATCAAGATGACGGTATCTTTGACGGTATCCGCAAACGTGCTGCGCCAGAACGCCAGGCGCGACAAGGACTTGGCGGCTCAATTGATGATCGAGTGGGAGTAGGGGGCTTTCGCGGACTATCGGTATCTATCGGGATTGATCGGGATTGATCGGGATTGATCGGGACACTCGGCTGCAATTCCGGTCTGTCTTCTGGGATACGGATTTCCGCTCAGAAGTGTTGGGTCGCATGCAGGGCCAGCCCACAAGTCGACACAAATATCTGCGTGTGGCCCACTCCTCCGTGCGATTCCTGAGACGGTATTGCGCTCGAACGTCAGCACTTTTCGGGGATGGCTTGGACCTTAATAACAAAAACAACAAACGATAACATTGCGTGTGTTATCGTGCTTTTTCAATGTTTATGTCGGGCCCTTAATCAGCATGGAAGCCGCCGTTCGCGCGTACCTGAAAGACACGCTCGGAATCGACGCTCCGACCACCCTCTGGTCGGGCGCGGGCAGCTTGCCGTACTTCCTCGTGGATGCTTTCGATCTGAAGGCTCTGGCGATCCTGGGTCACCCCGTCCTGCTCGCCATCGACAAGCGAGCCGATCGCCCTGGCCTTGCCAGCATTCGCGCGCAGATCGAAAAGATCCGCGAGGTGACCGGGCTGCCGGTGCTGTACGCCACCAAGGCACTGGCTTCCTACGAACGCAAGCGGCTCATCGAGCAGAAGGTACCCTTCGTCGTCCCTGGCAACCAGCTGTATCTGCCCGACCTTGGGTTGGATCTGCGGGAGTACTTTCGCAAGCCGGCTGCGCAACCCCAGAGCGAGATCAGCCCGGCCGCCCAGGCCATGCTGATCGCAGTGCTGCTGGGCAAGCCGTGGCGAGGGGAGTGGGAGCCTGCCGAGGTGCTCGGCGGTCTCGGCTATACCGCCATGACCGCCTCGCGCGCCTCGCGCGAGCTGATGGCAGCCGGGATAGCGAGTTCGGACAACGTCGCCAGGGTGCGGCGGCTGAAGACCGAGCGCACCGCCCGCGAGACCTGGGAGCACATCAAGCCCCTGCTGCGCAGCCCCGTGAAACGCCGGGTCTGGCTGCTGCCGGCCAGAGATCTTGTCATGCCGGAGCTCAGGCTTGCGGGTCTCAGCGCCCTTGCGCGACAGTCGATGCTGGTCGAACCCTCTTGGCCGACCTACGCATTCAGCCCTTCGCAATGGAAGCTCGCCTCCCAGCAGGGCGCGCAGACGGCGCCCGAGGCTGAGCCCGGTGCCCTCCAGCTGGAGCTTTGGATCTACAGCCCGGCCTTGGTGCCGGACACTTCGCTGGTCGATCCGCTGTCGCTGATTCTGAGCCTGCACAGCGATGGCGACGATCGGGTGCAGCAGGCGCTGGCCGAGCTTGAGGAGCACTTGCCGTGGTGAGAGGCCTGGATGTCTTTCGGAGCTGGTTCGCCGCGCACGGGGATGAGTTCGTCCTGATCGGCGGTACGGCCGCAACCCTCGCCTTCGAAGAGGCAGGTCTTGAGTTCCGCGCCACGAAGGATCTCGACATCGTGCCGCATGTGGAAGCACTGACCCCGCGCTTTGGCGAGGTGTTCTGGAGGTTCATCGAAGCGGGTGGCTACGAGATCCGCGAGGCTGCCGACACGGGCAGGCCGGCCTTCTACCGATTCCACAAGCCGGCCAACCCGAGCTTTCCGGCGATGCTGGAGCTGTTTTGCCGCGCTCCCGAGGGCCTCACGCTTGCGCAGGGCAGTCACCTGACCCCCATCCCGATCGATGAGGCGGTGGAGAGCCTGTCGGCGATCCTTCTCGATGCGGACTACTACGACTTCATCTTGACCGGCCGGCGCGATCTCGCTGGTCTGCCCTGGGTGGGCGAGGATCGGTTGATCCCGCTGAAGGCGAGCGCCTGGTTGGATCTTGGGCAGCGCCTCGCCCGCGGCGAGCAGGTGGACTCGCGCAATGTGCGCAAGCACGCGAACGACATCATTCGACTGTCCCAACTGCTCGCACCCGAGGTTCGCGTGCCGCTTGCACCCAGGATCGCTCAGGACTTGAGCCGCTTCCTCGATGCCATCGAGACCGATCCGTCGATTACGCCGGCGAGCGTAGGCGTGCGCAGTTCCCTGAAGGACGTGATCGACCGGATCGCGCTGGCCTACTCACTCGATCGGGGCGCTCAGCCATGACGCCGACGGCAAGATCGGCTGCATCGGTGACGGATAACAGTCCGCTTATCCCTCCGGAAAGGTACCCGGTATTCATCCCTCAACGCTCGCGGTTCGCCATTGCGACCTCGACAACCTGATGCAAGAGGCTCGATGCCGACATCGAACTGCGTTGTCTCATCTCGAGCTACGCCATCGGACTTTTGAGCGAATTGCCTGGGATGTTCGGATGGCATATGCTGTGACATATGTCGAACACTACCCCCGACGCCACATGACTGAACGCCACGCCTCATTGTTTCGCAACGGCCGCAATCAAGCGGTCCGTATCCCGCGTGAGTTTGAGATGGAAGGCACCGAGGTGCTGATGCGAAAGGAAGGTGACTGTCTGATCCTCACGCCAATTCGCAAGAACCGTTTGCTGGACCTTTTGGCGTCCTGGGAGCCGTTGGACGAAGGCTTACCCGATGTCGAGGAGATGCCGCTGCAGACCCGGGACGCGCTTTGACAGCCGCGCTCACCTGGATGCTGGATACGAACACTTTGTCCGAGCTGATTCGAAACCCACGGGGTGCCCTGAAAGAGCGATTGGAGCAGACCGAGCCAGAGGCCGTGTGCACAAGCATTGTCGTTGCCTGTGAGCTGAGATTCAGTGCGCGCAAAAAGGGCTCGCAGGAGTTGACCAAACGCGTAGAGCAGTTGCTGGACGCCTTGGTCGTCTTGCCGCTGGATGCGCCTGTCGATGACCACTACGCGCAGATTCGCGCGCATCTGGAGCGCGTGGGCACGCCGATTGGTAGTCATGATCTCTTTATCGCAGCACACGCCCGCTCGCGTGGTTTGACACTTGTGACCCACAACTTGCACGAGTTCGCGCGCGTCCCCGATCTGCGGGTCCAGGACTGGCTGTGACCAGCGACAAGATTTGCCGTTTTGCAGCCTGCCAACAAAGTCGCTGAGGTGATCAGGGCATCGTATGGCTCAACCTGCCACCCAGTGTCAGG
>CAIVAS010000037.1 GCA_903903975.1 uncultured Burkholderiales bacterium | reverse complement strand
GGCTGCTGCTCAAGAAGCTGCGGCTTCTTTTTACCTTCATCGTTTGGGCAATCACCGGCAACAGAGCGATGAATCACCGTGCTCATCAACTGGCCATCGGCTGAACTCGCAGTTGTTCAGGACGGACTCGTTAGCCCGCAAGCGGTTTTCAAACTCCTGCAGCCGGTTACCCAACAATTCGAAGACCTGAACCCACTCTTCAAAAGCCGTGACAGTGGGCTCTTCCATGCTTGAAAAAGGCCGCTGCGACTGACTGAGGCACATCGCGATCAGCGCGGGATCGGTTCCGGCGGCAAGCATCAGTGCAGCGGTGGTTCGACGCAGATCCAGCGGCGTCCAGGCACCGCCCGAAAGCAGCAGGGTTTGAGTCGCGCTTGAACGCCCGCGGATCTGGGTGCCTCGCTGCCGATCCCGGATCTGCTTGCCAAGCGCCTTGGCCGACAGAGCTTCACTCGGCGTGCGCCCGGGAAAGACCCACTGATCGGATCGCTTCGAACTGATGCCTGGCTCCAGTTGCCGTATGGCGAAGGCAGACAGTGGCACGGTGTGTTCACGCCCGTTGTGACTGAATTCTGCCGGGATCGTCCAGGTGCGCCGGTACAGATCAATATCGTTCCATCGCGCCTGCACAAGCTCGCCGACCCTCACGCCGGTCGCCAGCAGCAGCCAGACCGCCTGTCGAACGTGAGGGGCGAGCCGGCCGGCATCCATCCTGATCGCGAGCTCGGCAACTTCGTCTGCACTGAGTGTGCGACTGCGCTCCTGCGCGGCGCCGCCGAAATCCGACTTGTGCAAGGTGGTGGTCGGGTCGGTGTCGATGACACCGGCCTGCAGACCCCATCTGAACATCTGGCGCAGGTCGGCCAGGACACAGCCGGCCTGACGCGGTGCGCCGCGTTCGACAATGCGCTCGAGCATGGCAGACACCTCAGTTGGAGTGATGCTGGAGGCGACCTGTTCGCCGATATGCGGCATGACGTCCTTGAGCAGACTGCGTCGAACCGATTCGCCCGCGTCCTTGCGATCCCCGAGTGCTTCACGGTGCCAGCCATCGAAGAGTTCTGAAACCGTCATCGAGGCACCCTCGCGGACGGCGACCCGCGTGCTTGCGGTCTTGGGTGATTGTTTGAGGGCGATCGCAACAGACACGGGGGCACGGCGAAGCTGATCGGCAGTCCTTCGGATATCGGCCAGACTTCGGTCAGGCCAAGTGCCGAGCTTTTGATCGCGCTGTCGTCCGGCGGCGCCCAGTCTCATCGTGAAGTCGACGACGACGCGCCGGGCGGGGCGTGCTTCGATTCGGACCCATCCCTTCAAGCCGTCGACATCGTTCAGGCAACGCCCGATATCCGACTCGGTGAGGTGATCCAGTTCGATATGCGACAACATCTGCGGTCTCCAAAAAATACCGTGCGATTGATCGCTGCGATGTTGCCCGGCTTGACTGTGGCGGGGGAGCTTGGCCGTTCGGGTTGCGGCCTGAGGCGCCGAACGGCACCTGCGCGTCGGTCGGCGACGACACTTCGCCTATCATCCAAAGACATGACGCGGGTTTTGCTTGCTGGCGGCGGCCATACGCATCTGAGTGCCGGACCCCTGCTGGCCCGGCGTGTCGGCGACGCGGCGCACATCACGCTGATGGCGACTTCCGACAAGCTGCTCTATTCCGGGATGATGCCGGGGTGGCTGGCAGGCCAGTACGACTTTGCTGATTGCGCCATCGATCTCAAGGGGCTGGCTCGCGACCACGGTCTGCACTGGACGATGGCCACGCTGGTCGACATCGATTTTGCCGCCCGCCAGGCGATCGATGCGCAGGGCGTACGGCATGACTACGACCTGCTGTCCCTGAATGTCGGGTCAGCAAATCAGCCGGGTCTGCGGGCAGCCGACAGTAGCGTGGTGACGCTGATGGCAAAGCCGTTCGCCGAATTTGTCGACGCCTGGCGTTGCTGGCTCGATCGTGCGCCGCCGCAGCCTCGCTGCTTTGTCGTAGGTGGTGGCGCCGCCGGCTTTGAGCTGGCGTGTGCGCTGGCGAGCCTGCGCGCGCGCGGCGCAGCGATGGCCGGCGCGTCGGTGAGTCTGGTTACCGCAGACAGCCGGTTATTAGCGCGTCAGTCCGGGCTTGCGGGCAGACTCGCCGAAGAATCCCTGCATCGCAAGGGCGTGCGGATCTGTCACGCGTCGCGTTATGTCGGCGTTGCCGGCGATCAGATCCGGCTGACGCACCAGCGTGACGGTGAGGTGTCACTCGGCGCCGACCTGGTGCTGATTGCAACCGGCGCTCAACCACCCGATTGGCTGCGGGTCTGCGCAGGCGGGCAAGGCATTCGCCTGGGCGATGACGGCGGGATCGCGGTCGATGCCGGGATGCGCTCGCTCAGTGATGATCATGTGTTCGCGGTTGGTGATTGCGCCAGTTTCGTGGGGCAATCGGTGCCGCGATCGGGGGTGCATGCCCTGCGTCAGGGCGAGCCTCTGGCGGCC
>CAIVAS010000036.1 GCA_903903975.1 uncultured Burkholderiales bacterium | reverse complement strand
GCCGATGTCATCAAGGTCGAGGCGGTTGAAGGCGACGCGATGCGGCTGTCGGGCTCGAGCCCCGAATGGACGCAGCGTCAGCTCAGTCCGTCCTGGATGGCGGTCAATGCCAACAAGCGCAGCATGACGCTCGATCTCACCAAGCCTGCGGCCCGCGAGATCGTCGAGCGACTGGCCACCGAAGTCGACGTGGTCTGCGAAAACTTTCGCCCCGGTGTGCTCGAGCGGCGCGGCATGGGCTGGTCGCAGCTCTCGAAGATCAATCCCCGGCTCATCTACTGCGGCATCTCGGGCTTTGGCACCACCGGCCCCGAGCGCGGCACCGCAAGCTTCGACGGCAAGATCCAGGCGATGTCGGGCCTGATGTCACTCACCGGCGAGCCGGTCAACGGACCGATGCGTGCGGGCTTTGCAGTCGCAGACATCACCACCGGCATCACCGCAGCCTTTGCAGTCGCCTCGGCGCTTTTTCAGCGTACCCATACCGGCGAAGGGCAGTTCGTCGATGTCGCAATGCTCGACTCGATGGTGGGTTTTCTGTCGGGGCAGGTGGCCGAATACACCACCACCGGGCAGCGCCATCAGCAACTCGGCAATGGCTCGGTGAGCGGCAAGCCGACCGCCGATCGCTTTCGATGCGGCAAGGGCTTTCTCGTGCTCGCGGTGCTGACCGACAAGCAGTTCGGCAACCTGATGCGTGCGCTGGGTCGAGAAGACGCGCTGAGCGATCCGCGTTTTGCTGACTGGCCAAGCCGATCGGCCAACAAGGTGGCGCTGCGCGAGCTGATCGAAGACGCGATGAGCGACGGCGATCCGGCATCGTGGGAGCGCCGGCTCGTCGACGCGGATGCGCCCTGCGGGCAGGTCAACTCAATTGCCGATGTCACCGCGCATCCGCAACTGGCCCACCGCGACATGCTCCAGGAGGTGCAAACGCCCTATGGGCCGGTGCGCCTTGCCGGATCGGCTTTCAGGATGGCGCACGGCACCGGCGGCCTCGATCGGCCGATTGCCCTGCCGGGCGAGCACACCGACGAGGTGCTGGCCTCGATCGGCTACGACGCGCAGGCCATTGCGGCGCTGCGGGCCGACAAGGTCGTCTGAGCCGCCCATGGCCGAGGCGGCATACTGACCGTCGCCTCGCTCTGTCTTCGCCCCTGCCACTCCCTCTGCAAAAGCGCCACTGCCATGACCATCGTCTACGCCGCCCGCCGCATCATCACCATGAATCCGACCCGCACCGACACCACCCATGTCGCGGTGCGCGATGGCCGCATCCTGGGCACCGGCACCCTCGATGAACTCAAGGGCTGGGGCCGCTTCGATCTGGATGAGCGCTTCAGCGACAAGGTGATCCTGCCGGGTTTCGTCGAAGGCCACAGCCATCTCGGCGAGGGCGGCAACTGGCGCTATGTCTATTGCGGCTTTCACGATCGCAGCGATCCGGATGGCCGCGTCTGGCCGGGCGCCCGCTCGATCGACGCGGTGGTCGAGCGACTGCGCGAGGCCCAGTCGCATCTGAGCAGTCCGACCGAGACGCTGATCGGCTGGGGCTTCGACCCGATCTATTTCGGCGAGCGCCGCTGCAACCGGCACGACCTCGACGGCATCAGTACACAGCGACCGATCGCGGTGACGCACGCCAGCGGCCACATCACCAATGCGAACACGCTGGCGCTGGAGCTGGCCGGTTTCATGCGCACCGGCCACGATCATCCGGGCATCATGCTCGGCGCCGACGGTCTGCCCAACGGCGAGCTCAAGGGCCCCGAAGCCATGACCCCGGTGCTCGAAAAAGTCGGGCTCGACAAGGCTGCGATGGCCGGCGACCGTGCAGGCCTGCTGGCCTTTGCCAAACTGGCGGTGCGGGCCGGTGTCACCACCGCGACCGATCTGGCCACACCGCTGCCCGAATCAGCCATCGACGGCCTGCTGCAGATCACCGGTGCGCACGACTTTCCGGTGCGACTGGTGCCGGCCATGCATGTGCGCGGCCAGACCGTCGAGCAGGCCATCGAGCGGGCAATCAGCCTGAAAGCGCGCTCGACCGACTCGTTGCGCATGGGCCGGGTCAAGGCCCATGCAGACGGATCGATCCAGGGATTTTCGGCCCGCATGCGCTGGCCGGGCTATTACAACGGCGCGCCCCAGGGCATGTGGTATGTCGAGCCCGAGTATCTGCAGCAGGTCTATCGGCTGGCGATGCGCCACGGCATCCAGATGCATACCCACACGAATGGCGACGCCGCGATCGACCTGGCGATCGACTGCGTCGAGCAGGCGATCCGCGAGCATCCCTCAGCCGATCACCGCTTCACGCTGCAGCACTGCCAGATGGCCGACCGGGCGCAATTGCAGCGCATGAAGACGCTGGGCATGTGCGCGAACCTGTTTGCCAATCACCATTTTTACTGGGGCGATGCGCACTACGCCATGACGCTCGGACCCGATCGCGCCGAACGCATGAATCCATGCCGCTCGGCGCAGGAGATTGGCGTGCCTTACACCATCCATTCCGATGCGCCGGTCACGCCGCTCGGGCCGCTGCATGTGGCCTGGTGCGCGGTCAATCGCCTGACCGCATCCGGCCGGCTGCTGGGCGACTATGAACGGATCGACGTCCACAGCGCCCTGCGGGCAATCACCCTGGGGGCGGCTTATACCCTTCATCTGGAGGGCGAGATCGGCTCGATCGAAACCGGCAAGCGCGCCGACTTTGCGGTGCTCGACGACGACCCGCTCGCCATCGCACCCGAGCGGCTGAAAGACGTCAAAGTATGGGGAACGGTCCAGGGCGGCCGGGTCTTTGCGGCAAACGGAGCAAAAGCATGAGCATGAGCACGAACGACCTGATGCGCAGGAAGATCCTTCAGGCCAGCCTTGCCGGTGGCGGACTCAGCGGCCTGGGCGCACTCGGCGCGCCGCAATTCGCCTTCGCACAGAACCCCCCCGCGCGCGGCGGGCAGCTGATCGTCGGCGCGCCGGGGCGGCCCCGCCATTTCAATCCGGCCCTGCAATCGGGTTCGCCGATGATGCCGGCAGCGCAGCTTTTTGCCTCGCCGCTGCTGATCGACCGCAACTGGAAACCGAGGCCCTATCTGGCCGAGAGCTGGTCGGTCTCGGAGGATGCCCGCAGCATCACCCTGAACCTGCGAAAGGACGCCAAGTTTCACGACGGCAAACCGGTCACCTCCGACGATGTGCTCTTCTCGGTCGAGGCGGTTCGCGACAATCATCCCTTCAAGGGCATGTTCGCGCCGGTCAATGCAGTGACTTTGCCCGATCGCCACACCGCGGTCGTGCGACTCAAGGAGCCGCACCCGGCGCTGCAGCTGGCGATGACGACGGTGTTCGTGCCGATCCTGCCGCGCCATATTTATGGCGACGGCCAGCCGCTGGCCACGCATCCGCGCAACGTCAACGATGTGGTCGGCTCCGGGCCCTTCAAGCTGGTCGAATTCAAGCCGGGCGAGCACATCATCATGCAGCGCTTTGACGACTTCTTCCTCAAGGGCCGACCCTTTCTCGATCGCCTGGTGTTTCGCGAATACAAGGACGAATCGAGCCTGGTACTGGGCTTCGAGCGCGGCGAGGTCGATTTCATCCCCTTCGTCAATGATCCGCGCCAGGTTGCCCGACTGCGCAAGGTGCCGGGTGCCACCATCCTCGACGACTTCATTCCGGGCGTGGGCGCGCTGGTCTGGGTGGCCTTCAATACCCGCAATCCCAAGCTCGCCGACAAGCGTGCGCGCCAGGCGATCTCCTATGCGATCGACCGCGACTTCGTGGTCAAGAATCTGTCGACCGGCGCAACGCGGATCTCAACCGGTCCGATCCACAGCAGCAGCCCCTTCTATTCGGCCGATGTCGAGAAATACACGCTCAACCTGCAAAAGGCGGGCGCGCTGCTCGATGCCGCCGGCCTGAAAGCCGGCCCTGACGGCAAACGGCTTGCGCTCACCTGCGACACGACCAACAGCGGCGACGGGCGAACGCTGGCCGAATACCTGCGCCCGGCACTGGCCAAGATCGGCATCGAAGTCACCGTACGGATCGCGCCCGACTTTCCGACCTGGGCAAGGCGCGTGGGCGACTACGATTTCGACATGACCACCGACTCGGTCTGGAACTGGGGCGATCCGGTGATCGGGGTGCATCGCACCTACCTCACCTCGAATATCCGCAAGGGCGTGATCTGGTCGAACACGCAGCAGTATTCGAATCCGCGAATCGACGAGCTGCTGGCGGCGGCCAGCCGCGACCGGGATCCGGCCGAGCGCAAGAAGCGCTATGCCGAATTCCAGAAAACGGTGGTCGAGGAGTGCCCGATCGCCTTCGTTTTCGAGACCGGTTTTTCAGGTGCGGTCGGGCGCAATGTCGGGGCCACCGACTTCGGGGTGTGGGGCCCGCTTGCGCCACTCGATCAGGTCTATCTGAAAAAGACCTGACCGTGCCTCATAGCGACCCTGAACGCGCCCCTCATCGCGAGCCTCAGAGCACCGCCTCGACCAGATAGGGGCCCTTCGAGGCGAGCCCGCGCGCGAGTTCGCGGGCCAGGCTGCCCAGGTCGGTGGCACGACCTGCCTCCACGCCCATCGAACGGGCCAAGCCCACAAAATCGAGGCTGGGGTTATCGATCATCAGCATGTGGTTGGCACGCGGCCCGGGCGTGCCGGCACCGACCCCCGCGAACTCGCCCTGCAGGATGCGATAGGCGCGGTTGGCAAAGATCAGCACGGTGATGTCCAGGCCTTCGCGCGCCATGGTCCAGAGCGACTGGATGGTGTACATCGCGCTGCCGTCGCCCTCGAGCACCAGCACCTTGCGATCGGGCGCGGCAATCGCGGCACCAATCGCGGTCGGCATGCCGAAACCGATGGCGCCGCCAGTGGAGGTCAGGAAATCATGCGGCGCGGCGGTTGCGGTGAGAGGACCGAGTGCACGCCCGCCGGTCACCGACTCATCGACCACGATGGCGTTGTCGGGAATCAGTGCGGCCACCACCTGGCCCAGACCTTCGAGCGTCATCGGCCCTTCGGGCAAGGCCGGCCGCGCCAGCGCGGTGCGGCCCTTGGGTGCCTTGTCGCGGGCACCGAGCGCAACGGCCAGCGCCTCGAGGGTGCCGAGCAGGTCCTGGCCGACATCGGCCAGCGGCACGATGCGCGAAGCCGCTGGCGCCTGGCGGCCCGGCTTGTCGGGATAGGCGAAAAACGACACCGGATCGGTACTGCCGATCAGCACGATGTTCTTGTAGGGCTTGAGCGCCGCCATCGCCGCCTCGGGCACATAGGGGATGCGCGAGGCGTTGACCCGGCCCGCGCCGCGCTGAACCAGCGCCACCGGAAACTCGACCATGATCTGGCAGCCGGTGACTTCAGCGATTCGCCCGGCCATGGCCAGGCCGGCTTCGCGACAGGCCATGCCACCGAGCAGCAGCAGCGTCGGCTCACCCGAGCGCAGCAGACCCACGGTGGCATCGATCAGGGCGGCATCGGCCGGCGGGCGAACAAGCCTCGCCGAGCGACCGGTCGAGGTCTGCTCGGGAGGCACGGTGTTCCAGGCGCAATCGGCCGGCAGCACCAGCGTGGCAATGCGACC
This sequence comes from uncultured Burkholderiales bacterium, assembly GCA_903903975.1. Lineage (GTDB taxonomy): Bacteria > Pseudomonadota > Gammaproteobacteria > Burkholderiales > Burkholderiaceae_E > UBA4615. The sequence goes on along the minus strand of CAIVAS010000036.1, from coordinate 54,142 downwards.
CGGGGGCGTGGTGGCCGCCTGGACCGCCGCACGCGCGGCCGCCTGCACGCCCACCGACGAGCCGATGGTGTGAACCCAGTTCGACATCGGCCGGGCAACTCCCTCGATGTCGGAGGTCAGCGGCGCATCGAGCGCGACATGGGCGGTGGCATGTTCGCCCACCACGTTCACGATGCCGGAATGGGCCTTCTTGGCGTTGTGCAGATTGGCCAGGCCGTTGGCAAGCCCCGGGCCAAGATGCAGCAGCGTCGAGGCCGGACGCTGGGCGATCCGCCAGTAGCCGTCGGCTGCACCGGTGACCACGCCCTCGAAGAGGCCGAGCACACAGCGCATGCCCTCTATGCGATCGAGTGCCGCCACGAAATGCATCTCGGAGGTGCCGGGGTTGGAAAAGCAGACGTCGACCTGTTCGTCGAGCAGCGTGCGCACCAGGCTTTCAGCACCATTCATTGTTCTGTCTCCTTTGGGATGATCGTGATCAGCTTACTTGGCGGCGAGCTTGGCCAGCAGGGCTTTTTGCGAGACGACGATGCGCTGTCCGCGCGGGCGGCGACGCGTGTAACCGCCAGTGGAGTCCATGACCCAGGCTGATGAATTGTCGCGCAAATGCACCGCAATGCCTTCGGACAGCACCCGCGCCTTGAGGCGCCGGTCGCGCACCGGAAAGGCCACCTCGACCCGACGGAAAAAGTTTCGACCCATCCAGTCGGCTGACGCGAGCCAGACTTCATTGGCGCCATCAGCATGAAAGTGATAGATGCGGCTGTGTTCGAGAAAGCGCCCAATGACCGATCTCACGCGGATGTTGTCGGACAGTCCGGGCACGCCCGGGCGCAAGGCGCAGACACCGCGCACGATCAGGTCGATCTTGACGCCGGCCTGACTCGCTTCGTAGAGCGCCTCGATCAGCTTGGGCTCGAGCAGGGCATTGACCTTGGCGGCGACATAAGCCCTGCGCCCTGCGCGCGCAGTGTCGGCTTCGACGCGGATCGCCTGCATCACATGCTCGGCAAGCGTGAAGGGCGCCTGCAGCAATTGGCGCAGAGGCACGGCATGACCAGCGCCGGTGAGCCGGCGAAACACCTCGTTCACATCGGCGCAGATGTCGGCGTCGGCGGTAAACATGCCGAAGTCCTCGTAGATCCTCGCGGTGCGAGGATGGTAGTTGCCGGTGCCCAGATGCGCATATCGGCGCAGAGCACCGTCTTCGCGGCGCAGCAGCAAGGTGAGCTTGGCATGGGTCTTGTGGCCGACCACGCCATAGACCACATGCGCACCGACCTCCTCGAGCCTTTGCGCCCAGTTGATGTTCGCCTCTTCATCGAAGCGGGCCATCAACTCGAGCACCACCGTGACCTCCTTGCCGGCGCGCGCCGCGGCCACCAGCGCCTCCATCAGGACCGAATCGGCGCCGGTGCGGTAGATGGTCTGCTTGATCGCAACCACCTTCGGGTCGGTCGCCGCACTGCGCAGAAAGTCCATCACCGGCATGAAGGATTCATAGGGATGGTGCAGCAGCACGTCCTGGCGGCGGATCGCATCGAAGAGATTGCGACCGGCCAGGGTCGCCGGCAGACCGGGCTCGAAACTCGGGAACTTCAGGTCGGGGCGATCGATCAGATCGATCACCTGCTGCAGCCGGACCAGATTGACCGGGCCGTCGACGCGATAGCAATCGATGGTCGTGAGTTCGAACTCGCGCAGCAGCCGCTTGAGCATCCGATCATCGATGCCGCGCGACACCTCCAGGCGAACTTCGTCGCCGTACTGACGCTGCGACAACTCGGTATGCAGGGCCTGGCGAAGATCGGTGACTTCTTCCTCGTCGACGAACAACTCGCTGTTGCGCGTGACGCGAAACTGGTTGACCGACTCGATGACCATGCCCGGGAAGAGCCGTTCGACAAAGCCGCCGACGATCGAGGTAAGCAGCATGACGCCGTGCGGCGCCCCGGCAATCTCGCGCGGCACCCGGATCACGCGCGGCAGCGTGCGCGGCGCCTGCAAGATCGCAATGTCGGCCGGTCGCCCGAAGGCATCGATGCCCTCGAGTTCGATCACGAAATTCAAGCTCTTGTTGAGGATGCGCGGAAACGGATGCGCCGGGTCGAGTGCGATCGGGGTGAGCAGGGGCTCGATCTCGTCGACGAAGACCCGCTCGGCCCATTGCCGCTGGGCCTCAGTCCAGCTTGAGCTCAGCAGGATCACGATGCCCTGCTCGGCCAGCGCCGGCGTCAGTGTCTTGTTGAGCAATTCGTACTGGCGTGTCACCAGGCGACCGGCGCGCTCGGACACCAGTCTGAGGGCATCAGCCACCGGCCCGCTGTCGAGCTGGGTCTCGGGATCGACGCGCATCAGTTCCTTGAGCTCGGCCACCCTGACCTCGAAGAGTTCGTCGAGGTTGTTGCTGACGATGGTGAGGTAGCGCAGCCGTTCGAGCAGCGGAATGGCGGGGTCCTCAGCCTGCGCCAGCACACGTTCATTGAAGGCGAGGATGCCGATCTCGCGATTGAGCAGTCTGGTGGACAGCTTGCTGCCTGCATCAGGCAAGGCGTCTCTGGTCATAAGAATCCGTCGGAAAGTCGTGTGTCTCGGTGCGGCCCGATCGTCGTCGGGCACGGCAATGACCAGAGTCAGGCCAGGCAGACTCGGGACTGACGTCATTCTGCGGCAGAATGTCGCCAATGCCATTCTCCCATCTCCTTGCAGCCGTCGATCTCGGATCGAACAGTTTTCGACTCGTCATCGGCAGGATCGAATCCACGCCAGTGGGCGATCAGATCCGCCCGATCGACCAGATCAAAGAAACCGTCAGACTCGCCGCCGGACTGAGCAGCACCGGTACCTTGTCAGAGCCAGCCCAGGAACGCGCAATTGCGGCCCTGCATCGCTTCGGCGAGCGACTGCGCGCCTTTCGGCCCGATGGGGTTCGGGCGGTGGCCACCAACACTTTCCGGGTGGCGAGCCATACCCGCGAATTTCTGGAGCGCTCGCAAGAAGCCCTCGGTTTTCCGATCGAGGTGATCGCCGGACGCGAAGAGGCGCGGCTGATCTATCTCGGGGCGGCCCATGCCTTGCCCACCGATGGCCACCGACGCCTGATTATCGATATCGGCGGCGGCTCGACCGAGTGCATCATCGGCACCGACTATCGCAGCGAGCTGCTCGAATCGGTGCCGCTGGGCTGCGTCGGTCTGGCCAATCAGTTTTTTCCTGACGGCAACATCGATCGCCACAACTACCAGCGTGCGCGCCTGGCCTGCCGTGACGCGCTGGCGCCGCTGTCCAGGCTCTACCGTGAATTCGGCTGGCGAACCTCGATCGGCACCTCCGGCACCGCCAAGACCCTGTGGCAGATCGCCCAGGTCGACTTCGGTGACTCGCGCCTGACCGCCAATGCGCTCGCGATGATCGAAACATCGCTGCTGAAAGCCGGCCATGCCGATCGGCTTCGATTCGAGGGCCTCAAGCCCGACCGGCGTCCGGTGATCGCCGGCGGTCTGGCGATGATGAGCGCGGCCTTCGAAGAGTTCGGCATCGACTCGATGGACTACTGCGACGGCGCCTTGCGCGAAGGCGTGCTCTACGATCTGCTCGGACGCTCGACCGGCGCCGATATGCGCAGCGTCACCGTCTCCCAGATGATCCGCCGCTACACGCTCGACGAGCGATACGGCCAGGCGGTCGCCGCGCTCGCCACGTCCTTTTATCAGGAAGCGGTACGTGCATCGGACGAGGAGATTGCACGCAGCACACGGATGCTGGCCTGGGCGGCGCAGCTGTGCGAGACCGGCATGTCGATTGCCCATGCCGACTATCACAAGCATGGCGGCTATATCCTGAGCCACTGCGACATGCCCGGCTTCTCGGAAGACGAGCAGACCCTCATTGCCAACCTTGTGCTCGGCCAGACCGGCGGCCTGACCAAGCTCAAAGCGTGTCTGTTCGAGCAGGACGAATGGGTGATGGTGCTGTGCCTGCGACTGGCGGTGATTTTCCATCGACGACGCGACGGCCAGCTGCCGCCATCGATCAAGCTGCGGGTCAAGAGCGGCGGCGGGCGAATCGAACTCGATTCGTCATGGGCCGACGACCATCCGCTGACCAACCAGTCGCTGCAGTTCGAGTCGGCTGAATGGAACAAGGCCGGCCCCTGGGGGCTGAACTACCTGCTGAACTGAGCTGGTCTGGTCTGATCTGAGTGGAGATGGGCGACGCGGTGTTTGTGACCGCAGCCTGGCAGACACCCCGGCGGACTCAGGGCACCGATTGCAAACGCCGATATCGCGCCATCAGGGCTTCGTGCGGCTCGACGCGAGTGGGGTCGACCGGAATGCAGGCGACCGGGCAGACCTGCTGACATTGCGGCACATCGAAATGCCCGACGCACTCGGTGCAGCGCTCGGGATCGATCTGGTAGATCTCGGGACCCATCGAGATCGCGCCATTGGGGCACTCGGGCTCACAGACGTCGCAGTTGATGCACTCGTCGGTGATGAGGAGGGCCATGGCTGCCTCAGGCCCCCTTTGATGCAGCCCGCTCGGCGAGCTTGCGCGTGAGGTGGCCCTCGACCGTCGGCGGCACGAAGCGGCTCACACTGCCGCCGAACATCGCGATTTCGCGCACCAGCGTGCCCGAAATGAACAGGTTTGCTTCGGTCGGCGTGACGAAAATCGTCTCGACATCGGGCATCAGATAGCGGTTCATGCCAGCCATCTGGAACTCGTATTCGTAGTCGGCAACCGATCGCAGGCCACGCACAATGACATTGGCCTTCTGGCTCACGACGAAATCGCGCAGCAGCCCAGAGAATCCGATCACCTCGATGTTCGGGCAGTCGGCCAGGGCCTCGCGGGCGATCTCGACCCGCTCCTGCGCGGAGAAAATCGGATTTTTTCCGCGGCTGTCGGCCACCGCAAGAATCGCCCGGTCGAAGATGCGGGCAGCCCGGCGCATGACGTCTTCATGGCCGCGGGTCAGGGGATCGAAAGTTCCGGGGTAGACAGCGATGGCCATCGTCAGGCTCCAGTTGGCTCAGCAGGCATCAGCAGCAGATGATAATGGACCAGCCCGGCGCGGTCGGCGCGATGCACCCGCACGCCCGGCAATTGGGTCCAGGGTGCGGTGTCGACATCGACCGGCGCATCCGACTCGACATAGAGCGCGGCGCCCGGTGCGAGCACACCGGCAAGCCGGGGCACGATCCGGTCGAGCACGCCTTCGCCAAAAGGGGGATCGAGCAGCACCAGATCGAAACGCTCGGCGCTCTGTGACGCCCAGGCAAAGGCATCGGCCTGAGCGAGCTCGACGGTCTCGGCCGCCAGCCGCTCCTTGACCGATCGCAGCGACTCGACGATGCGGGCATCGCGCTCGATAAGCACCACCCTGGCCGCGCCCCGCGATGCGCATTCAAAGCCGAGCGCGCCGCTGCCGGCATACAGATCGAGACAACGCCAGCCATCGAGCCGGTTGCCAAGCCAGTTGAAAAGCGTCGCGCGTACCCGGTCGGGCGTCGGGCGCAGACCCGGCCGATCGAGCACCGGCAGCAGGGTTCGCTTCCAGGCACCACCGATGATGCGCACCTTCATCGGCAAGGACCGTGCCACACGCGGCGCGGGCTTGCGCGCGCCTGCTTTTTCTCGCGGCGCGCCGGAATCAGGGTTTCGCTTCACCGGCACCCACGATCACCGTGACCATCCGATCGGGAAACACCTTGCGCCCGAAGGCCTCGCGGACCTGCGCCGTGGTGACCTTTTCGACCTGATCGGTCCAGCGCTCGAGATAGTCGAGCGGCAGCTGATACCAGCCGATGTTGGCGATGTTGTCGAGGATCTTGCGATTGGAATCGATGCGCAGGGCAAAGCCGCCGACCAGATTCTGCTTGGCCGCGACCAGTTCGGCCTCGGTCGGCCCGTCGCGCACGAAGCCCTCAAGCGTCTGACGCACCACCGCCAGCGCCTCGTCGGTCTGGGACTTGCGGGTCTGCAGACCGACCGCAAACGGGCCGGGCTGCATCATCGGCGAGAAGTAGGAATAGACGCTGTAGGACAGCCCGCGCTTTTCGCGCACCTCGGTCGTCAGCCGCGACACGAATCCGCCGCCGCCCAGCACATAGTTGCCAACGAAGAGCGGGAAGTAATCGGGGTCGGAGCGCGCCATGGCCGGCGCGCCGATCACGATATGGCTCTGGGTGGCCGGATGGGGAATGCGTCGCTCGACCGCCTGGGGTGGCTCGACCGGCGGCATGGCTGCCGGCGTCACGCCCTGCGGCAGATCGCGGGTGAGCTGCTCGGCAATCGCTTCGGCGCGGGCACGATCGATGGCACCGACGATCGACACGACCGCGCGGCTCGCACCGAAATAGCGGCGATGAAAGTCGACCAGATCATCGCGGGTGATGGCCGCGATCGTTTCGGGCAGCGGATCGCGCCCGTAGGGATGCCGAGGATAGATCAGCTCGCTGAACGTGCGCTGGGCGATGGCATCGGGCTTGACCGCGGCTTCGCGAAGCCCCTGGATCACCCGCTCGCGCTCACGCTGCAGCGGCACCTCGGGGAAGGTCGGCTGCGAGACCAGACTGGCGAGCAGCGCGACCGCGGCATCGAGCTCGCGCGGGCTGGTGAGCGTTCGCAACGAGGCGCTGGCCCGATCGTCACCGGCACCGGCACCCTGGCTGGCACCGATGTCGGCCAGACGCTCGGCGAGCGCCGCTTCGTCAAGGCCGGTCAGGCCCCGCGCCAGCGTGCCGGCGGTCATCGCGGCCAGACCCGACTTGGCCGGCGGATCGTGGCGGGCACCGGCATCGAAGTCGATATTGATGTCAAGCATCGGGATCGAATCGGCTCTCACGAAATAGACCCGGGTGCCGCGTGAACTGACCCAGTGCTCGATCGGCAGCACCGCGCTGGCCAGCGGCGCCCAGAGCAGCAGAGCGAGAAGAAAGAGGGGGCGAATGGAAAGGGGTTGAACGAAGGCGACTCGCATGGTGTCAGTGCCTCAGACCGGCCGGGGCGGCGGCGGGTTTTCCGGGAGCAATCGCCTGCGGCAGCAGGGTGGCAATCGTCAGGGCTTCGTCGCCGAAATAGCGCGCAGCCACCGCCTTGACCTCCTCGACCGTGACGGAGCGGACCTTGTCGAGGATGCGGTCGGCATCGCGATAGGACAGGCCGGTGATTTCGAGGCCGGCGATTTCCATGGCCTGCCCGAAGACCGAGTCGCGCTTGTAGACCTGCCCGGCCACGTACTGCACCTTGACCCGGTCGAGTTCGGCCTGCGGCACGCCCTCGGTGGCAATGCGGGCGATCTCGGCACGCAGCGCAGCCTCGACCTCGGCGGTGGTGTGACCATCGGCCGGCGTGCCGTCGAGCACGAAGACCGCCGGGCCGCGTTGCGTCATGTCGTAGCCGGCGCCGGCCTGATTGGCCACCCGCGAACCGCGCACGATATTGCGGGTAAAGCGGGTGCTCGCGCCGCCATCGAGCAGGGTCGAGAGCACTTCAAGTGCATAGGGATCACGGGGACCCTCGATCGATTCGAGCTTGGGCACATGAAACGCCATGACGATATAGGGATTTTCGGCCGGCGCCTTGACCTCGATGCGACGCAATCCGCGCTGGGCGGGTTCGGTTTGCGGCTTGCGTGCCGGCACGGCCTTGGCTGGGATACCGCCATAGTATTTTTCGGCCAGCGCAAAGACCGCCTCGGGCTCGACGTCACCGGCCACGATCAGCGTGGCATTGCCGGGCGCATACCAGGTGTCATACCAGGCGCGCGCATCGGCAGGCGTCATCGACTCAAGGTCGCTCATCCAGCCGACCACCGGATACCGATAGGGATGAGCCGTGAAGCTGGTGGCATAGAGCTGCTCGTAGACCAGCGCGCTGGCGCTGTCTTCGGTGCGCAGCCGCCGCTCCTCCATCACCACCTTGATCTCTTTGGCGAATTCGTCGGCCGACAGCTTGAGATTAACCATGCGGTCGGCTTCAAGCGCCATGACATCGGGCAGACGCGACTTGTGGACCTGCTGGAAGTAGCCGGTGTAGTCGCGCGAGGTAAAGGCATTTTCGCGCCCGCCCATGGCCGCCACCCGCCGCGAAAACTCGCCGGGCGCCAGCGACTCGGTGCCCTTGAACATCATGTGCTCGAGGACATGGGCGACGCCGGTGCGGCCATTGACTTCATCCATCGAGCCGGCGCGATACCAGACCATATGGGCGACCGTGGGCGCGCGCCTGTCGGGCTTGACCAGCACTTTCATTCCGTTAGGGAAGCTTCGCTCAACCACCTGCTGGGAACTTGGGGCAGACGCTGTCTGAGCGGGGGGCGCGGCGTTTTGTGCGGCGACCAGGCCGCAGGCCGTCGTCAGCAGCCCGGCGGCGGCAAGTTGCATGAAAGATCGGGTCATTGCGGCGGCGTAGAATCGGGGGTTCGAGTGTACCCCGCCGTCTGCAGGCAGCTTCGCATCACCACCCCGTCGACATGTTCGGATTCTTTCGCCGCAACAAGCCTGCACCGGCCCAGCCGCCGGGCCCCTCCTCCGAAACACCGTCGGTGTCGCCGTCGGTGTCTCCTGCTGCGGCGACGGCAAGCGAACTGGCGGCTCGCGGCGCAGCCGACGCCGCGGTGGCCGAATCGACCCTTGCCATTCAGGCGACCGCCACGGCAGGCCTTGCGGCAACTGTCAGCGACAGCAGCAGTGATACCGTCAGCGACCCGGTCCCCGAGGTGCCCTCTGACCGCCGCCCCTGGCTGGCGCGCCTCAAGCAGGGTCTGTCGCGCACCCGCGGCAACATCGCGGTGCTCTTTACCGGCGTCAAGATCGACGAGGTCCTCTATGAAGACCTCGAGACCGCGCTGCTGTCGGGCGACACCGGCTTCGAGACCACGCAGTGGCTGCTCACCGCGCTGCGCGAGAAGGTCCGCAAGGACAAGCTCACCGACACCTCGCAGGTCAAGGCCGCGCTGCGGGGGCTGCTGGTCGAGCTGCTTGCGCCGCTTGAGCGGCAGATCGACATCGATCAGGCCAGCCCGCTGGTCATGATGATCGCCGGCGTCAACGGCGCCGGCAAAACCACCTCGATCGGCAAGCTCGCCCGCCATCTGCACGGCGAAGGCAAATCGGTGCTGCTTGCCGCCGGCGACACCTTCCGGGCAGCCGCACGCGAGCAGCTCGCGCAATGGGGCAGCCGCAATCAGGTCGATGTGATCGCCCAGGAAGGCGGCGACCCGGGTGCGGTCGCCTTTGATGCGGTCGCGGCAGGGCGGGCGCGGGGCACCGGCGTCGTCATGGTCGATACCGCCGGCCGTCTGCCCACCCAGACCCATCTGATGGACGAGCTGAAAAAGATCCGGCGCGTCATCGGCAAAGCCATGGACGGCGCGCCGCACGAAGTCCTGCTGGTGCTCGATGGCAATACCGGGCAGAACATGCTCGCGCAGGTCAAGGCCTTCGATGACGCGGTGCAGCTCACCGGCCTGATCGTCACCAAGCTCGACGGCACCGCCCGCGGTGGCGCACTGGTCGCGCTGGCCCATACCCGTCGCGATCGGCCGATTCCAATTTGCTTCATCGGCGTGGGCGAGGGCATCGACGACCTGCAGGCTTTTTCTGCCGACGAATTTGCCGGCGCGCTGATTGATTGAGCACAGGCATCCCATTCAGTAACGACAACCCTGGCACCCCCCCGATCCGATGAGCCAATTCGACGACGAAACCCGACTCACCCCGCTTGGCGACGGCGCCTTCGAAGGCCTGGTGTCACCCGACTGGAGCATCGGCAGCAATCCCAACGGCGGCTATCTGCTGGCCCTGGCGGCCAATGCGATCGCCGCACAGACCCCCGAGCATCCTGATCCGCTGAGCATCACCGTGCACTATCTGCGCCCCGGTCTGGGCAGCCAGCCTTGCCGCATTCATGCGCAGGTGCTGCGCAGCGGCCGGCAACTGAGCACCTGTCGGGCAACGCTCATGCAAGACGACAGCGCTCGCATCGAAGTGATGGCCGCCTTCGGCAACCTGGGCGTCGGCACGCAGCCGGTGATCGAGCCACCTGCCCCCTCGATTCCGCCCCCCGATCAGTGCGTCCCCCGCTCAGGCGACCAGCAGGGCATCAATCTGCCGATCATGGATCGCCTCGAAATCCGTCTGCATCCGGATGAAGTGCACACCAAAGTTGGCGGACGTGCCCAGATCACCGGATGGATCCGCTTCAAGGACGGCCGCGATCCCGACCCGATTGCCGCGCTGCTGTTTGCCGACGCCTTTCCGCCGTCGGTGTTCGGGCAGATCGGCGCGGTCGGCTGGGTGCCGACAGTCGAGCTCACCGTGCACCTGCGCAGGCGGCCGGCGCCGGGCTGGATCCTCGGGCAATTCCGCACCGGTGACCTGGCCGACGGTCGCATGATCGAAGACGGCATGCTCTGGGACAGCACCGGGCGGCTGATCGCGCAGGCCCGCCAGCTGGCACTGGTGAGACAACCGGGCTGATGCTCCTGCTCCACCCCGCCCCGGAATCACAACAACAACGACACGGAGACCACGATGACAACCCAAGCCCTGTTTGCCCCGCTCAGGATCGGGCCCTTCACCCTGAGCCACCGGGTGGTGATGGCGCCGCTCACGCGGATGCGTGCCACTACGCCCGGCAATATCGCCAATGCGCTCAATGCCGAGTACTACCGACAGCGCGCCTCAGAAGGCGGGCTGATCATCGCCGAAGCCTCGCAGGTACTGGCCTCGGGACAGGGCGCACCCGCCACCCCCGGCATCCATACCGCCGCGCAGGTCGAGGGCTGGAAAGGCGTGACCGCAGCGGTGCATTCACGCGGCGGAAAAATCTTTTTGCAGCTCTGGCATGTGGGCCGGATTTCGCATTCGTCGCATCAGCCGGGTGGCGCCTTGCCGATCGCGCCCTCGGCGATCGCCGCCAACGGCAAGGCGATGAGCGCGAACTTTGAGCGCGTGCCGCTCGAGACGCCTCGCGCACTCGAGACCCACGAGATCCCCGGCATCATCGAAGGCTATGCCCAGGCGGCCCGCAATGCGATGCAGGCCGGCTTCGACGGTGTCGAGATTCACTCGGCCAATGGCTATCTGCTTGAGCAGTTCATGCAGTCGCGCAGCAACCAGCGCACCGATGCCTATGGCGGCTCGATCGAAAACCGGGTGCGGCTGTCGCTCGAGGTGACCCGCGCGGTCGCCGCCGTCTGGGGACCCGAGCGGGTCGGCATCCGCCTGTCGCCCTACGGTGTGGCCAACGACAGCGGCGAGGCCGATCCGATGCCGCTTTACTCGCACATCATCGGCGAGCTCGACAAACTCGGACTGGCCTATCTGCACCTGATCGAGCCGCGCTCGAGCGGCGCCGGCTCGGGCGAAGTCGATCATCAGAACGTGCCATCGGCCTGCGCGCTGTTCCGGCCGGCATGGCACGGCGTGCTGATGACCGCGGGCAATTTCAACGCCGAGAGTGCCGCCGAGACCGTGGCCAAGGGCAACGCCGATGCGATCGCCTTCGGACGCTACTTCATCTCCAACCCCGACCTGCCCGAGCGAATCCGGCAGCAGGCGGCCTTCACGCCCTATAACAGGCCGACGTTTTATGGCGGCAGCGAGCAGGGCTATACCGATTACTTGCCGATGGGCAAGGCCTGAGTCGCGATGGCGCGTAAACTGGTTCGCTGGTTTGTTCAATGATCCAGCCTTTCCTTGTAGCGAGCCCTTCGCCGCACTGGGCAGTTCGTCTGACTGAGCGATCGTCCGATTCGGAGACACCATGGCACCGACCCGCGCGCATGCGCAGCTGCTCAATCTCGCGCATCTGCTCGACCATTTTTTCCTGCTGATCTTTCCGACCGCGGTGTTGGCCATCTCGCAGGAATGGCAGCTGAGCTTTTCGCAGCTGCTGCCCCTGTCGCTGCCGGCGATGGCGATCTTCGGCCTGGGTGCACTGCCGGCAGGCTGGATTGCCGACCGCTGGAGCCGCCGCGGCATGATGGCGGTGTTCTTTTTCGGGATCGGCGCAGCGTCAGTATTGGCCGGTCTGTCTCAGGATGCCTGGCAGCTCGGCGCCACGCTCGCACTGATCGGGCTGTTCGCCTCGATCTATCACCCGGTTGGCATCGCCATGCTCACCATCGGCAGCCCGCGCCTGGGCTGGACCCTGGGCGTCAACGGCGTCTGGGGCAATCTCGGACTGGGCATGGCCGCACTCATTACCGGCCTGGTCGTGCAGCACTTCGGATGGCGCGCGGCCTTCATCGCGCCCGGCATCGCCATGATGGGGCTGGGTTTTGCCTATCTCGCGGTCAGCCGGGGCGCGAGCAATGCTGCCGCTGCCAAAAAGAGCGCAAGCGTGGTTGTGCCGCCCGAGGTAATGAAGCGGCTGGTGGCGGTGTTTCTGCTGGCGGTGGTCTGCAACGGCCTGCTCTTTCATGCCACCACCGTGTCGATGCCCAAGCTCTTCGATGAGCGGCTGCGCGGCGTGCTCTCGGGTGAGGCGGGCCTGGGCGCCATCGGCGCGATCATCGCCGGGGTCTATCTGATCGCCGCCATGGCGCAGCTGCTGGTCGGCGCGCTGATCGACCGGGTGCCGCTTCGCACCGCCATGCTCGGTGTAGTTGCGCTGCAGGCGCCGCTGTTTCTGCTGGCCATCTCGGGCAGCGGCTGGAGTCTGGTGGCGGCCTGCGTGGCAATCATGTTCTTCGTCTTCGGACAGATCCCGATCAACGATGCGATGGTGGCGCGCTACACCAGCGATCGCTGGCGTGCCCGAGCCTACGGGCTGCGCTATGTAGCGAGTTTTCTGGGCAGCGCCGGTGCGGTCACGCTGGTCTCGAGCCTGCATGAGCAGGGTGGCTTCTCGAAGGTGTTCGTCGCCCTGGCCATCGTGGCGCTGGGTGCCCTGGCCTCGGCCATCCTGCTGCCCCGGATCGGCGAGCCGGCCGCCGCAGCTCGCCCGGCAACTGGCATCGCCTCGTAAACGCCTCGCTCAGATGCCGAGGCTGTTGACCCAGTCGGTCGCCTGCATCTGAGCCAGGTTCAGCGCCTTGGGCGGGATGTCGAGCTGCTGGCACAGCGCAGCGACGCCCGCGAGCGACGGATCTTCACAGGCCTCGGCAAGCTGCAGGTAGGGGCCATATTCGCCGCCTCGCGTGAGCAGGCTTTGCGCAACAGGCGCCGGCAGATCCAGATCGGCCAGCGCTTCGTTCATCGGCAGCATCAGCATCGCCGGCAGCAGCGAGAAAGTCCCGGCAATAAAAAGGTTGTCGCGCTGGCCGGTATCAAAGCGGTTTTCGCCCAGCAGCTCGATCAGCCGGCCGCGAGTGATCGCGGTTCGGGCAAGCACCTGCGCGGTCGGATCCTTGCTGTCGGCGGTGGCCAGCAGCAGCGTGAGCCAGCGTGCGAGTTTGTTGTAGCCCAGCAGGTTGATCGCATGCTTGAGCGAATCGATCTGGGTCGACAGACCCATTCCGGCTGAATTCATGTAGCGGATCAGCTTGACCGACAGCGCGACGTCGCGCTTGAGCGCGTTGTCGACATCCACGATATCGGCATTACGCAGCAGCAGTCTGATTGCCTGCAGCACTGCCGCGCGTGCCGGCTCGAGTCGTCGTGCCGAGAGCGTTTCTGGTCGGGCGAAATAAAAGCCCTGCAGGCAATCGAAGCCAAGGGCGAGACAGGCTGCGGCCTGCTCACGGGTCTCGAGCTTTTCGGCCACCAGGACACGGCGCCCGGGCATGCCCTTGAGCAGTTTGGCCACCACCGGCAGCTTGTCCATCGTGACCCGCAGCAAGTCGACCTTGGCATGCGTGGTGAGTGCGAACACCGGCTGACGCAGGATCACCGGTGAATTGACGGTGACCGACACACCAAATCCCAGACGGCGCAGTTCGGTGAGCCGAGACAGACAGGCTTCGTCGAACTCGGCGTCGGCACTGAACTCGAGGACGGTGCGTTTGGGATCGAGCAGCAGGATCGGCGAACTCTCCCCGATCGTGCCGGGCGACACGTTCACGAATCCGAACTTGCCGCCGAGCACCTGCTCAGGACCGATGTCCTGCAGCAGCGATGCAATCACCATCAGACTGGCATGGCCGCCGTCTTCGAACTGCGCATCGATCGACTGGGCATTGGCGCGGTAAAGCAATTCGTAGCCGATCAGCTGCTGATTGCGATCCAGAATCGGCTGGCGCCCCAGAAAGGCGGTCGGCTCGATGATCGGCGCCGGAATGGTCGGATCGGCAAGATCGATTGATTCTGAGGACGATTGCGCAGATTGCGCGGTATTGGCACTCATACCAGCGCCGCATCCTGAAGGGCGGCGGTCGCCGTGGTGCGGGCTCGCACCAGCGCGCGGCTGGAAATCGAGAGCTCGGCACACAGGATATCGATGCGGTCGGTATCGTCGGCCTCAAGCGCCTCGGCAAGCTCGAGCAAGGGACCGAACCGGCCTTCACGCGAGGTCAGCGCATCGGCGACTGCCTCAGGCAGCGCCACCGTGCGGATCGACTCTGCCATGGTCTGCATCAGCATCGAGGGCAGGACCGAGAACGCCCCCACCAGGAACAGGTTGTCGCAATCGGTGCCGTTGAAGTAGTCGGCGCCGACCATCTCGAGCATGCGTCCACGCATGACCGCCACCGCGATCAGTCTTTCGGCTGCCGGGGAAGGTTCTTCGACGGTCGCCTGCAACAATTGAATCCAGCGGGCGAGCCGGCGGGTCCCCACCAGTTCGAGCGCGTGACGCAGTGACTCGACTTCGATCAGCATGCCGAAATTGGAGGCGGCGGTGTAGCGCAACAGGCGCCAGCACAGTGCAATGTCATGCTTGAACGTGGCCTCGATCGCCTCAAGCCCTGCGTTGTCAGCGAGCTGTTCGAGAACCCGGTCCAGTACCGCATGACGCACACCGAGCTTCACGCTGCCCATCACCTCGGGGCGCCCGACCTGCCAGCCTTGCAGGCCGTGAAAGCCAAGCTCGATGCAGCGTCGGGCCTGGGCCTGCGTCTCGACCTTTTCGGCAATCAGAGTGTGCTCACCAAAACGCAGATTCGCCACAAACACTTCGAGCAGCGTGTCGTCGACCCGACTCAGATCGACCTTCAGATGTGTGGCCACCTCCAGCCATGGCGCGAGCGAATCCATCGGCGGGACGGCGGTGACCGAGATACCGAAGCCTTCCTGGCGCAGGGCACGCAGGCGCTGAAGCGTCACGGCATCCAGGCGCACCGAGGGCGAGAGTTCGAGGACGGTGAGCCGCGGTGTCAGCAGACTCAGAGCGCCGGTCTGATGCAAAGCGCCGGCGCCGATATTGACGAAGGCCGTCCGTCCAGCCAGCACCTGCGCATGGCCGAGGTCGTGCAGCAGCGTCGACATGACGCTCAGGCTGGCACTGTCCTCATCTTTGAAGCGGGCCCGATCATCGGCACCGGAGGTCCGGTACAACAGTTCATAACCCATGAGTCGGCCATCACGATCGATGATCGGCTGACGGCCCAGAAAGGCTTGCGGATGTTCTGACATGGTCGCGACTCTCGAGAGACAGTCGTTCCATTATCGCGACGGGTTACCGAGATACCGTGAGGGATTTCACCAGCGCGGACCGGCGGCCTATCGAGCCCGCCAGACGGCATTTATTGCGCTCAAGTCTGACGAGTTCCTGCCGAAATGCGTAAGCGAAGCGCCAGACTTGAGGCCTGCAAACGCCCTCAGAAGATACTTTCACGGATGAAAATCAGGTCGTCGGGGCGGATCGGGTCATCGAGCTTGGGCTCGATCGGCTCGAGTTTTCCATCGGACTTGCGACGATTCACCCGCACCCCCTTGTCGGTACCGCGAAGCGTCAGACCACCGCCCTTGGCGATCGCCTGAGCGACGGTCATGCCGCGGTCGACGCCATACATGCCCGGACGCTGGACCTGGCCATAGATGTAGTACTGGGGCGCCCGGCTGACATAGATTACGTCGCCCGCCTGCATCGGCGGGTCTTTCGACCGGTTGCCCGAGGCAAACATGTCGACCATGTCGATGTCGATCCGGGTTTCCTTGCCGTCCCGGGTGGTCACCAGCACCACTTCATCGGCACCTGCGGGCGTCACGCCGCCGGCCAATGAAAGGACTTCTGACAATCGCATCCCTGTGGTTTCGAGCGGATAGCGCCCGGGTCGAGTCACATTGCCGAGCACCGAGACCTGCTGGCTTCGAAAAGTGGTGATGTTGACGGTGACCTGAGGACTCTGCAGAAACTTCCCATCACGCAGCCGCTGCGCGATCAGCTTTTCAATGTCGGTACTCGACATGCCACCAATACGCACCGGACCGAGCAGCGGGTAAGAAATCACGCCGGCCTCCGACACCCGTGCATCGACGGTCAGCTCCGGGCTCTGGAATACCTGGATGCGAATCGCATCGCCCGCCCCCAGGACGTAATCGTCGCGAGTGGTTTCGGTGGCGGCTTGCTGTGCCAGGACAGGCGACAGTCCGACCATCGCCAGACAACTCGCCGCAAGCAGCAGCGCGCCGACACCTCGAAAAAGACTGAACAATGAATAGCGTGCCATCTTGAGACTCCTGATTCGTCGACAGTCAGAACGATGCCCGCACGCCAATACCGAACCAGTTGTCGGTAAACGCGTACTGGGCGTAATTGGAGGTTCTGTCGATGCGGGCAGCATCGGCAAACACGAACACCCGTCGGGCCACTTCGTAGTTCAGGCGCAGTCCGACCTCATTGATGTTGTCCTTGCGCACCGGCGTGCCATCAAGGACAAAACCCGGATCGCCCTTGTAGCTGCGCGCGGCGAAGGCCAGCACGGCATCGACGCTCGTGCGGGCGCCGACCTGCCAGGTCGGGCGAAAGGCGATGCCCATTGCATCGATATAGTTGGCAGTCGGCAGCGTGGCGCTGTCGATGGTTCGAAATATCGCCGCACGCATCGTGACCGCTCCCGACAGCGGCCACTCGAAGTCCAGGCCACCCGTCACGCCCGAGAAATCGCGCTGCGAAACGTTCTGGTAGCTTCTGCGGGTGTAGCCGACATTGCCGCTGATGCGGCTGGTATCGGTCGGCCGATAGGTGATCCGCATCAGCGCCGCGTCCTGGCTGTAGGCGTTATCGACCGCAGCCGGCAGCAGGTTGCCGTTGGCATCGAAGACCTGCTGATTCGGATAATTGCCATTCTCGTGGCGCCAGACAAAATCGATTTCCGTCGCGCTGCCGGCAGCGGCCCGGCGCACGCCGAGTTCGGTGCCGACCCGGTTGAAATCGGACGCCGCCTGCGATGCAAGCGAGTTGGTGCCGACCGCATCGTCGACCGCCGCGATCACGGCCCAGTTCTGCGTCATGCGAAAGCCGAACAGGGCACGCCCGAACTGCAGATTCTGGAGATTGTTCTGGCCGCCGGGGATCGCGTCGAAAGGCGTCTGAAACTGCGCGAATCGGGCGGTGACTTCGCCGAACACCGGGCGTCCGACCTCCCAAGCCCAGGTGCCGCCAGCGGTATAGCCAAGATAGTCGTAACTGCTGAATTTGGCGTACTTGGCGGGCTCGAGGGTGGCATAGGCGGTAATGCGCTGAAGGCTGATATCGCGCTCGAAGCGCACCCCCAGCAGCGCTCGGACAACGGTATCGCTGGTCCCGTCGGCCACGCGGAAAATGTTGCTGTGGTGTTCGACCGAAGCGGCTGCGTCGATGCTCAAAACGTCTTCGACCGGAATCGGGGCCGACACCGGCTGCGCCAGAGCATTGACCGCTGGAGCCAGCATCGACAGTGCTGCGCTGAGTCGCCGTATGGATGAAATGGTCATCATGGTTCCGTGGCGAAGGCCCCGACGATCGCTGAACTGCTGGTGGCGATCGCCGAAGCGGCTGATTGGCAGACCCAAGCTAGCAGCTTCGAGCGGGTAGACCAATCAGCCGAATGGCCGTTCAAAGTCGATGTAAGCGCTCAATCACATCAATTTTCGAGGGCGCAAGGCCGCCGGCATCCCGGAGCGCCTGCAAACCAGGAACCGCCCGGGTGCTTGCTGTCCCGCCAGGTCGCCGACGGCTCGGCCGACTGGCGCACAGCGCA
This sequence comes from uncultured Burkholderiales bacterium, assembly GCA_903903975.1. GTDB lineage: Bacteria > Pseudomonadota > Gammaproteobacteria > Burkholderiales > Burkholderiaceae_E > UBA4615. The sequence continues at coordinate 36,069 of CAIVAS010000036.1, read as the reverse complement.
ACGGGATCAGGCGGGGCTGTACGTGGGCCAGCCGTCCGACACAGCCGGGCTCGGTTTTACGCCGCTCGAGTCAGGCATGTCTCCCACGACGAGTCGGGCGCGGATAGGCCGGTCGTCAGCGATCTTCAGCATTGCGGTGCGATGGACGATCGGCGCAAGCTGATTGCGGGCACTTCGGAGTCACTTGGCGAAATTCTCATCTGACCCCGATTTGTTTGTTGAATGGCTGCGATTGGGAGGATCAATTGGCACTCATCGAACGCGAGTGCTAATATTTTTAGATCGGGGTCTTGCCCCATGAAAGGAAGTCTGAATGACTCGCGTCTTGAATGCTCTGGTAAGTGCCCCGGAAGCCGCCGGCGCCATGCTGGCCATTCCGCCCGTCGGAAACATCGACGCCTATATTTCGGCTGTGCATCGCGTACCGATGCTCACCGCCGAAAATGAGGTTGCCCTTGCGCGCCGCCTGCAAAACGATGGCGACCTTGATGCTGCCCGTCAGCTGGTGCTGTCGCATCTGCGGCTGGTGGTCTCGATTGCCCGCCAGTACATGGGCTATGGCCTGACCCATGCCGACCTGATTCAGGAGGGCAACATCGGCCTGATGAAAGCCGTCAAACGCTTTGACCCCGAGCGGGGTGTGCGGCTGGTGTCGTTCGCCATGCACTGGATCAAGGCAGAGATTCACGAGTACATCCTGAAAAACTGGCGTCTGGTCAAAGTCGCAACGACCAAGGCGCAGCGCAAGCTCTTCTTCAACCTTCGCTCGATGAAGCGCGATACGCATACCCTGAGCCCGGAAGCCGCGGAGGCGATCGCACGCGATCTCAACGTGCGGGTGCAGGACGTGATCGAAATGGAAACCCGCATGGGTGGCGGTGACATTGCGCTGGAGCCAACGGATGACGGCGGCGACGACAACTACGCGCCGATCGCCTATCTGCGGGCGACCCACAGCGAGCCGACCCAGATCCTCGAGGATCGCGCCTTTGACCGGCTGCAGGGCGAAGGACTGCTCGAAGCCCTCGAATCGCTCGATGCCCGCAGCCGTCGGATCATCGAGGCCCGCTGGCTGCGCGATGAGGATGATGGCGGCACGCTCACGCTTCACGACCTGGCCGAAGAGTTCGGCGTCTCGGCCGAACGCATCCGGCAGATCGAGGCCAAGGCGCTCAAGACCATGAAGACCGCGCTGGCCGAATACGCCTGAGGGGGCGAATGACCTGCGGGATGACCGGCCTGATTACCTCCGGTAATAGGCCCGGTACCACTCGACGAAGCGCCGCACACCCTCGCGAACATCGGTGCGCGGCGCAAATCCCACCAGCGATGCCAGTTCGGATGTGTCGGCGAAGGTCGCCGGCACATCGCCCGGCTGCATCGCAAGCAGTCGCTTGACGGCCACAACGCCCGTCGCGGCCTCCATCGCACCGATGAAATCAAGCAGCGCCACCGGCTCGGCGTTGCCGATGTTGAAGACACGGTAAGGCGCGCGACTGCTGGCCGGGTCAGGATTGCCGGGATCGAAATCGGGGTTGCCGCTCGGCGGGTGATCGAGCACCCTCACCACGCCTTCGACGATGTCATCGATGTAGGTGAAGTCGCGTCGCATCTCACCGTGATTGAAGACATCGATCGGGCGACCGGCGAGCATGGCATCGGCAAACAGAAAGGCCGCCATGTCGGGACGCCCCCAGGGGCCGTAGACCGTAAAAAAGCGCAAACCGGTCGTGGGCAATCGGAACAGATGGCTGTAGGTATGCGCCATCAGCTCATTGGCCTTCTTGGTGGCAGCATACAGACTCACCGGATGGTCGACCGGGTCGTGCTCTGAAAACGGCATCCGGGTATTGCCGCCATAGACACTCGACGACGACGCATAGACCAGATGCTGCACGCTTGCATGGCGACAGCCTTCAAGAATATTGACGAAGCCGACCAGGTTGGAATCGGCGTAGGCATGCGGATTGGTGATCGAGTAACGCACGCCTGCCTGCGCAGCAAGATGAACCACGCGATCGAAACGATGCGCCTCGAACAGCGCGGCCATTGCGGCACGATCAGCCACGTCGACTCGATGAAAGGCAAAGCCCGGCTGCCCTTCGAGTCGAGCCAGACGGGCCAGCTTGAGTGCCGGATCGTAGTAATCGTTGAGGTTGTCGATGCCGATCACCCGCGCGCCCGAGGCTAGCAGGCTGGCCGCGACATGCATGCCGATGAAGCCGGCCGCGCCGGTCACCAGGATCGTCATCGGATGCGACTCAGCAGTCATGACCGGGCCGCTCAGGGGCGACCGATGGAGATGTACTCGAGACCGCTCGCGCGTGGCAGGGCCGGCGGATACATATTGCGTCCGTCGATGATCACCGGTGATTTGATCGCTGCCTTGATCGCATCGAAATCGGGGCTGCGGAACTCTTTCCACTCGGTGACGATCAGCAGCGCATCGGCACCTTCAAGCGCCTGCATCGGATCGGTGCCGTAACTCAGGCCGGCAGGCTCACCGATGGCTCGCTGCGCTTCATGGATGGCCACCGGGTCGTAGGCGCAGACCGTGGCGCCACGGGCGAGCAGATCATCGATCACGATCCGGCTGGGCGCCTCGCGCATATCGTCGGTATTGGGCTTGAAGGCCAGCCCCCAGAGCGCGAAGTGTTTGCCGCTGAGGTCGGCGCCGAAACGGGCGACGACCTTTTCGACCAGCACATGCTTCTGGGCGTCGTTGGCAGCCTCGACCGCATTGAGCACATGCATCGGCCGACCATGATCGGAGGCGGTGCGGATCAGCGCCTTGACGTCCTTGGGAAAGCACGAGCCGCCATAGCCCGCGCCCGAATAGAGAAAGTGATAGCCGATACGGGGATCGGATCCGATGCCCTGGCGGACCAGTTCGATGTCGGCGCCGACCTGCTCGGCCAGCAGCGCCAGTTCGTTCATGAAGGAAATACGGGTGGCCAGCATGGCGTTGGCAGCGTATTTGGTCAGCTCGGCCGAGCGCACATCCATCACGACCAGGCGTTCGTGATTGCGCTGGAAAGGCGAGTAGAGCGCGCGCATCAGGAAGATCGCCTGCTCGTCGTCGGCACCCACCACAATCCGGTCGGGTCGCATGAAATCCTCGACTGCGGCGCCCTCCTTCAGAAATTCGGGATTCGAGACCACCGCATAGGGCACGGTGACGCCGCGCAAACGCAGCTCATCGGCAATCGCCTCGCGGACCTTGTCGGCAGTACCGACCGGCACGGTCGATTTGTCGACCACGACCTTGTAGTCGGTCATGTGTCGCCCGACATTGCGGGCCGCAGTCAGCACATATTGCAGATCTGCCGAGCCATCCTCATCGGGCGGCGTGCCGACCGCGATGAACTGGATCGTGCCGTGATCGGCCGCCCGCTTGACGTCGAGCGTGAACTTCATGCGACCGGCAGCAACGTTACGCCGGACCATCTCCTGAAGGCCCGGCTCCCAGATCGGGATCTCGCCCTGTTCGAGCATGCCGATCTTGCGCGGATCGACATCCAGACAGAGCACGTCGTTACCCATTTCGGCCAGGCAGGCGCCTGAAACCAGACCGACGTAGCCGGTCCCAATGACAGTGATTTTCATCCGGCGATTCTAGCGTCCCGAGATGAAAGAACCGAGAAGACCGGATTCGGGCGGCTTGTCGCAACGGACACAAGGTACCTCGCGCGGCATGAATGGCTGCGACCTGCAGCCGGATTCAGACGCTGGCCTGCCGCTCGGGCACTGTCAGCGTCGCGCAGCGCGTGGCCGTGTCGCCCGCGCAGCCAAGGCTTGCGCCCCGCTCAGGAGGGACGGCGCACCACGATCCAGGCGACGATCGCCAGCCCGGCGAGCAGACCCGACCCCGAAGTCATGGCCGACGAAGGCGCGGAAAATCCCGAGGCAGGCGAACTCATCGCAAGGGCTGGCGCCGCCGCTGCCACGACCTCGATATCGACCACCGTCGCCACTTTGGCGACCGCCAGAACCGGACGCGCCATGGCCGTCTCGGAATCAGCCGCCGCAGTCATGAGCACCGCCTGGGCCGGCGCCGACAAGGCGAGGTCGGGCAGATCGCGCGGGGCGCCATAGGCCAGCGAGGTGATCAGGCCAAGCAGTATGGGCAGAGCAGGAAATCGCAGCATGGCCAGACCCCGTTGTTTGACCGACACCCGCGTCGATCCCCTTCAGCCAGACGCAAACCGCGTGCCCGACTCGCCGGATCGTGCCGCGCGGACGACGGTCCGCGAGCCGACCGCACGCCTGCCGGGCACGCTCGTCGCATACCGGAAAGCGTTGCACTGATGATCCTGTGGAGGCGCGATTCTGATGTCGGACGATCCGGTTCACCACGGCGCAATGCCCTCCCCGCTGGGCGAGATTGCCAGCGCAGACGGCCAGCGCACCGAGACGACCCGCCGGTTGAACACACCGCTGGGGAACGCCAGCCACAACCTGATGTGGATGCTGCGTTCGCTGGTCGACCCTGCCATCACGCTGCTCACCCTGCTGGCGGTGGCGCTCATCGTGCAGGGCGGCTTGCGCAACCGGGACATCATCCTGGCGGTGATCGCCTTTTCGCTCAGTTATCCCGGGAGCATCGGCTTTGCTCATCGGCCGCGCCGGCTGCTTCGACAGATCTTCGGCAGTTGGGGCGCGCTGTGCGGGCTGATGCTGCTCTTCGGGCTGGCCACCGACATGCTGCGCGCCTTCGACCCGAACATCCTAGCCGCCTGGGTCATTGGCACACCGGTCCTGCAGGCGATCGCGCATCAGCTGATCCCGTCGCTGCTCACCCGCGTGCGGGCGATCAGCGAGCACGATCGGGCGGTGATCATCGGCGCCAACGAGCTCGGCCGAACGCTGGCTCGCGCGCTGCTGGCCGACCCGCTCGAAGACACCCGGGTCACGGCGTTCTTTGATGATCGCGCCCCGCAGCGTCTGGGCGAGACGCTCGAGCTGCCGGTGCGGCGCGGGCTGGAAAACGTCGCCGACTTCGTGCGCGAGCAGCGCATCGACCGGATTTACATTGCGCTGCCGATGGCCTCCCAGCCGCGGATTCTGAATCTGCTCGACCAGTTGCGGGACACCACTGCATCGATCTACTTTCTTCCGGACATTTTTCTGTATGACCTGATCCAGGCGCGCGTGGACACCGTCTGTGGCCTGCCGGTGGTCGCGGTCTGCGAGACGCCCTTTCATGGCACGACCGGCGTCATCAAGCGGCTGTCGGATCTGTGCATTGCGCTGCCGGCGATCGTGATGACCGGCCCGGTGATGCTGGCCATTGCACTGGCCATCAAGCTGACGATGCCCGGACCGGTGCTGTTTCGCCAGCGCCGCTACGGGCTGGACGGCCAGCAGATCGTGGTCTGGAAGTTCCGCACGATGCGGGTGAGCGAAGACGGCGACGTGGTCAGGCAGGCCACCCGCCATGACGATCGGATCACGCCGCTGGGTGCGTTTTTGCGGCGCAGTTCGCTCGACGAACTGCCCCAGTTTTTCAACGTCCTGCAGGGACGCATGAGCGTGGTCGGGCCGCGCCCGCACGCGGTGGCCCACAACGAGATGTACCGCAAGCTCATCAAGGGCTACATGATCCGGCACAAGGTCAAGCCGGGCATCACCGGCTGGGCGCAGGTCAATGGCGCGCGCGGCGAGACCGACACCATCGAGAAGATGCAGCGGCGCATCGCCTACGACATCGAGTACCTGCGGTCATGGTCGCTGCGCCTTGATGTCGCCATCGTCTGGCGCACGATCACCCAGGCGCTCAAGGGCGATCACAACGCCTACTGACGGTCACGCTCGTCGGCTCAGTTTCGTCGGCTCAGTTTCGTCGATCAACTTCGTCGATCAGACTCGTTGATCGGGGTCGTCGGTCAGCGGCCCGCCAGCAGCTGGCGCAGGTCGGCCGTGATCTCGGGCACGGTCTGCGTCGAGCGGATATAGAGGCGCAGGCGCCCCTGATCGTCGAGCGCATAGGACGCCGCGGTGTGATCGAGGGAATAGGCGTCGGGCGTCTTGCCCGGCACCTTCTGGAAGAAGACCTTGAATTCGCGGGCCGCGCGGGTCGTCGCCTCGGCATCACCGCGCAGCGCGATGAAGCTCGGATTGAAGGCGGTGACATACGCACCGAGCAGAGCCGCGCTGTCGCGCTCGGGATCGAGCGTCGCGAAGACCACCTGCACCCGGGCCGCATCAGTGCCGAGTTCTTTCATGACCGCGGCCATGGTCGAGAGCGTGGTGGGGCAGACATCCGGGCACTGGGTGAAGCCGAAAAACAGCACGACCACCTTGCCCTTGAAGTCGGCCAGGGTGCGCGGCTGACCGCTCTGGTCGGTGAGCGAGAGCGATTTGCCGTAATCAGCGCCGGTGAGATCGGTCGCAAAGAAAGACGCTTTGCTGCTTGGACGGTCGCAGCCGGCAAGGCCGCCCAGCACGCCGCCAAACAAGGCGACAAGCCCGATCGTCAGGGTCAGGGTGAGGGCGCGCGCAGCAGCGGGCAACGCGCAGGCGGCCAGCCGCTTCAAAACCAGTGATCCAGCAGCAGGGCGGCAAAGAGCGCCATCAGGTAATAGATGGAGTAGCCGAAGGTGCGACGCGCCAGCGCATCGGAATAGTTGCGCCACAGACGCCAGGCATAGCCGATGAAGATGCCACCGAGCACCATGGCGCTTGCCAGATAGAGCCAGCCGCTCATCTGGATCATGAAGGGCAGCAGCGTGGTGGCCACCAGCAGGACGGTGTAGAGCAGGATCTGCAGGCGGGTAAACGGCAGGCCATGCGTGACCGGCAGCATCGGCAAACCGGCTCGCCGGTAATCCTCGACCCGGTAGAGCGCCAGCGCCCAGAAATGCGGCGGGGTCCAGACGAAAATGATCAGGAACAGCACCAGCGCCTGCGGGCCGACGTCATTGGCCACCGCGGCCCAGCCGAGCACCGGCGGCATCGCGCCGGAGGCGCCGCCGATCACGATGTTCTGGGGGGTGGCCGGCTTGAGCACAACGGTGTAGATCAGGGCATAGCCGACAAAGGTCGCCAGCGTGAGCCACATGGTGAGCGGATTGACAAAGGCCAGCAGCAGCCAGGCGCCTGCGGCGGCGAGCAGGGCGGCAAAGGCCAGCGCCCCCGAGACCGAGACCTCGCCGCGGGCCGCCGGGCGGGCCCGCGTGCGCGCCATGCGGGCGTCGATGCCGCGCTCGATCATGCAGTTGAGGGTGAAGCCTGCGCCGGCCAGCAGCGAGATGCCGGTGATGCCGAACACCATGATCCGCCAGGGCACGAGATCCTCGGTGGCCAGCACCATGCCGATGACCGCACAAAAGGCGGTCAGCATGACGATCTTCGGCTTGGTCAGCTCGATGTACTGACGCAGCGTATGGGCCAGCGATGGCGAGGATTGTTCGAGCAGGTCCATCGGGGAGGTTTGGGCGTTCAGGCTTTGGCCGAAGCAGACCAAGCCGGCAAGGCTACCATGAGGAGCAGGCCCAGCAGTGCGGCCGCGCCGGCGGTATGCAGTACCGCCGCGATCAGCGGCCAGTCGAGAAAGATATTCGTCAGACCGGTCACGGCCTGCATGGCCAGCACGGCCAGGATCAGATTGCCGGTCGGACGGCCGAGCGCCGAGCGGCGAAGACGAAGCGCCAGCGAGCCCACCACCACGAAGACCACCCCGGCGAAGAGCCGATGCACATAGTGGATCGCGGTCAGCGCCTGAAACGGCAGGGCCTGGTCGTCGCCCCGAAACCCCAGACGACGCCACAGTTCGAAGCCGGCGCGAAAGTCCATGTCGGGCCACAGACTGTCCTGGCACAGCGGGAAATCGCGGCAGGCCAGGGTGGCATAGTTGGTGCTGACCCATCCGCCGAGCGCAATCTGGCAAAAAAGCACTGCCAGCGCAATCACCACCAGCGGCCGCAGTCCGGCCGCACCCGTCATCGCCGACAGGGCTTGCGTGGCCGGGCGCACCCGCACCCACTGGGCCAGCAGCAGTCCGAACAGGATCATCCCGCCCAGCAGGTGCAGGGTCACCACCAGCGGCATGAGCTTGAGCGTGACGGTGAAGGCGCCAAAGGCCCCCTGCAGGATGATCCAGAACAGCGTGAACCAGGCCAGCCGCGCGCTCGGCCCGGCGGGCCGGCTCGCCATGATCGCCAGAGCAATCACCAGCACGCCCAGGCCGGCCGCGATATAGCGGTGCAGCATCTCGACCCAGGCCTTGAACACCGTCACCGGCCCATCGGGACGCAGCACGGTCTCGGCCCGAATCGAGTCGATCGCGCCGATCGGGGTGACCTGGCCGTAGCATCCCGGCCAATCGGGGCAGCCCAGGCCGGCGTCGGTGATGCGCACGAAAGCACCGAACATGATCAGGTCGAAGGTCAGAAAGACCGCAAAGACCAGCAGCCTTCGGAACAGCGTCATCGACATCGGCTTCGCCATCGTGCGGACTCAGCCGACCCGCGAGGCCTTGAGCAGCCGGCCGAGATCCTTGCGGATGCGGGCCGGCTCGCCGGTGGCCGGAAAGCGCATCATCAGGTTGCCGAGCGGATCAATCACATACAGATAGTCCTGCAGGCGCCGACCGGCCTCGACCGGAAAGACCGCGCCGAGTTCGGCCGGGTCGACGCGCAGCGCGATCGTGCCGGCGTAGTCACTCGCCAGCACATCGGGCGGCGCAGCCGCATCGCCGATCAGCCAGACCCGCTCGATGCGTTCGCGATCCTTGCCGGTCATGGTGCGCTGCTGGCGCAGGGCATAGAGCTTGTCGACGCAGGCCGGATCGCACTGGCCGCGGTCGAACTGCAGCAGCACCCAGCGCCCGCGCAGCGACGCGAACTTGAACGCTGCGCCATCGGGAGTCGACAGGCGCAGATCGGGGATCGGCCGCTGGGGCTCGATCAGGTCGCCGAAGTTGGTGCGACCCAGCGGCGGCATGACGTAGTAGGCCAGGTAGGACGCAATCACCGGCGCGGCACAGACCAGCAGGATCGCCATCAGCTTCAGTCGCTGGCTGCGCCGCTGCGCAGGGGTCGGCGCGGGCGGCGGCGAAGCGGCTGGCAAAGGTGCGGGGGTCATCGGGGAGGAAGTCATTAGCGGCTTGGTCATCAGTCCGATTCTACGACGCGGCGCCCGCCGACAGACCCGACCGGTCACGGTTGAGCAGAATCAATGGCAAGGCTTGCCTGTGCGGCAGGCTGATCCACCACGCCCGCAACGACACAGGATGCCGAGCCATGAAGACCGCCTTGCGTCATCCCGCAGCCGGGATGGATCGACTGTGCCGATGGTCGCCCCCGCCGGGCTCGCCCGATAGCTCACCCGATGGCCCGACCGACAGCCCGACCGGGCGCCGGGCGTTTCTGGCGATCCCGATTGTCATTCCGTTGTTCATGCCCTCAGTCATCCTGCTGCCTGCAGCGGCGCGTGGGCCTGCGCCGGCAGACCTGCGTCCGGTTGAGCGCGCAGGCTGGATCCTGGACGCATCGGATCGCTGATGCTGGCCGAGCACATCACCCGAGGCGCGCTTGAGTCGCGTCTCTTCGATGTCTGCCTGATCGGCGCGGGTCCGGCCGGCATCACGCTGGCCATCGAACTCGGTGCACGCGGCCAGTCGGTGCTGCTGCTCGAGGCGGGCGGCGCGAGCTACGAGGAAAGCTCGCAGGCGATGTATGAAGGCGAGGTGGTCGGGGCGCTGAAATTTGCGCTCGACACCAGCCGGCTGCGCTATCTGGGCGGGGCGTCGAATCACTGGGGCGGCTTTTGTCAGGCCCTCGATGCGGTCGATTTCGAATCGAAGGTGGCAGGCGTCGATACCGAATGGCCGATCCGCCGGCGCGATCTCGACCCCTACCTCGCACGGGCCGAAGCGATTGTCGAGATCCCGGCCCTCACCCCCGACCGGCCCTATGGCGAGCAGTTGCGGCTGACCACCATGCGATTTTCGCCGCCGGTGAATTTCGCGACGAAATATCGCGGCACGCTCGAAAAATTGCCGAATGTCGCGACCATCCTGCAGGCCTGCGTGGTGAATCTGCATGAGCGCGACGGCGCCGTCGTCTCGGTCGAGGTCACCGATCCGGACAATGGCCGTCACACCGCCCGGGCCCGGCGCTTCGTGCTGTGCGCAGGCGGCATCGAGAACAGCCGCATGCTGCTGTGGGCCAATCAACAGAACGGCGGGCGGGTCGTGCGGGATCCGAGCGCGCTTGGTCGTTACTGGCTGGAGCATCCGCACTTCACGATCGGCGAGGCCTTTCTCGATGAACGCGCGCCCTTCGTCTTCGACAAATGGTCGATCGCCTGGTCGAGTCCGACGGCCCAGGCGATCCGCGACAGGCGCGCGCTCAACGCCGGCCTGCGCCTGACCCGGCGCAATCGCGAGTCCTCGCGCCAGATGATCGCCGACCTGTCGTGCGTGGCGCCCGAGCTTGGTCAATGGGCGATGGCCAAGCTCAAGCGCCGGCTGTTTTGCGGTGCAATGCTGCGCGCCTCGTGGGAGCAGGCGCCGCGCGCCTGGAACCGGGTGGCCCTGTCGACTGACCGCGACCGCCATGGCACGCCGCGCGCCGAGCTGCACTGGCGACTCGACGACTTCGATCGCCACACCGTCGCCTCGGCGGCCACGCTGCTGGCCGAAGAGATTTTGCGCCGCGGCGACGGGCGCGTGCGCCTTGATCCCTGGGTGCTCGGGCGCGGCAATTTTCCGGCCGATGACGAGATCAAGGGCAATCACCACATGGGAGGCACCCGCATGAGTTCATCGTCGGCCACCGGCGTGGTCGACGCCGACTGCAAGGTCCATGGCCTGTCGAATCTGTATGTCGGCGGCTCCTCGGTCTTTCCGAGCAGCGGCGCGGCCAATCCGACGCTCACCATCGTTCAGCTCGCGCTGCGGCTGGCCGATCGCCTGGGCGAGCGCGTGAGCGCGGCGTCGGTGCTCTGAGATGGCGGCGACGCTTCCCCCGAAGCCTGCGCCGGTCAGACCGGCGCTGATAGCCCCTACTCACCTTGACCGTGATCAGCTCGACCGTAATCAGGCAAAAGGGCCTGGTCGGGTCGGGTCACGCCGATGGCAACGACGCTTCGGCATCACCCTTGCCGTCATGCTGATCGGTGGCCTGACGCTTGCAGCGACAGCGTGGCTGTGGGCGGTGAGCACCGGGCGTATCGGCGTCGAAGGCTGGCGCGAGCGGGCCTCGCCGGTCGAGACCACCGCAGTCCCGCTGATCGCCCTGCAGGCCCGATTTGCAAAGGCCGACGCACGGGTGGATGCCAGCGACTACGAGCTGCTGACCGCCTACTTCTTCGAAGGCTGGGCCGACTATCGGACCCCCACCGCCGAGCGCGCCCACTACCCCGGTCTGCCGAGTGCGTCGGGACGGCGCAGCGACGGCCTGGAAGGCTATGCACGCATGTTCCCGCTGGCCGGAGCCTGGCTGGCCAGCGGGCGCTCGCCGCTGATTCCGACGGCCAAGGGGCCGCTCGATCTGGCCGAGGTCTTTACCCGAGGCCTGCTCACCGGGACCGACCCGACCAGCCCGGATTACTGGGGGCCGATCACCGATTACAGCCAGACGCTGGTCGAATCCGCCGACATCGCTCTCGGCCTGTGGCTGGCCCGCAAGGAGATCTGGGCAAAGCTGAGCCCGGTCGAGCAGCAGCAGGTGTCGGGCTGGCTGATGCAGGCGCTCGGCAGTCAGCCTTACGACGGCAACTGGCAACTTTTTCCGATGCTGGTCCATCGGTCGCTCAAGGCGCTCGGCGCCGACGTCTCGCACTTCGATGCCCGGATGCAGACCAACTGGGAGATCTTTCGCAGCTTTTATCGCGGCCAGGGCTGGTTCGACGATCCGCCGCACGGCCTGGACGACTACAACGCCTGGTCGATTCATTACGCGCTCTTCTGGCTGCAGCGCATCGACCCCGGATTCGAGCAGGCGTTCATCAGCCAGGCTCAGGGCGAGTTCGCCCGCTTCTATGTCAATTTCTTCGGGCCGCAAGGGCATCCGCAAAGAGGCCGCAGCACCTGCTACCGGATGGCGACACCGGCCCCGCTGCTGGCCTCGCTGGCCACCGCCCCCGGCGCAATCCCGCCGGGTCAGGCGATGCGCGCGCTCGATCTGACCTGGTCGTGGTTCATCGGTCACGGCGCGCTGGCCGCCGGCAGTGTCACCGCCGGCCTGTGCGGCGACGACCCTGCGCTGCAGGCGAATTATTCGGGTCCTGCGAGTTGTCTGTGGTCGCTGCGACCGCTGGTCATGGTCTTTGCGCTGGATCGGGAACTCGGTCTGCTCGGCGCCGCGCGCGAACCGCTGGCCGTCGAACGCGGTGATTTCGTGGTGACCCATGAGACTACCGGCTGGACCGTCAGCGGCACACGCGCCACCGGGGCGATCGACCTGTCGATCGATGCCAACCCGCCGGTCAACGGGCCAGAAAATGGCCCAGCGCTCAAGCCCTACCGACTGAGCACGCAACTGGCCGAGGCACTGGTGCAGGCGCCGCGTCGGCCCGACAACACCGACGCGCTCTACCAGCGCCGGCACTACGCCACCGACAAACCGATCGGGCGCTGCCCGCCGTAGAGCGGTCGTCGCTCAAAAAGGGTCGCAGATTGCCGATACAAGGCAAGCGATAACCCGGCACGGCCAGGCCGCAGACACCGCGCGAAGCACCCAGGCAGTCGCGTCCGCGCCATGCGAAAAAACCCTGTGATTTCAAAGGCCAAGCTTCAAAGCTTGACCGATTTTTACCGCTTTGTGCGCGTTTTGACCGACCACCTGTCCCCGCGACGGCTCCGCTGGTCGACCCGACCCCTTTTCGCCTGAAGCCCTCGGCTAGGTTTCGTGACGAAAGTCACAAACAGAAAGGCTTTCTCAGGCCCGCACGCATCACCGCGCCACCAGGCAGGGATACCGGCGGAAAGCAGTCAGCAGCGGGAACACCCTCGCCGCGCACGAAACGATGGAAGCACGACATGCAACATTCCAGCATCCCCAGCAGTTCCTACGCAGGCAAAATCTCTGCCCGCTCCTTGCCCAACCGCTTTCGCACAACCGTGACGACCATCGCGATCGCCTCGGTCCTGGCAGCCTGCGGTGGCGCCAACCCGGCGCTCGACGCGCAAGTCGGCAGCGCAATCTCCAGCGCGGTGACCTCGGCGGTCGGAACGACTGTCACGGCAGTCGATACCGCATCGGCCGCGAGCAAACCCGGTACCACCACGACGACGGTGGCGACCGGCACGACCCCGACGCCTGCCGGGACACCGACCACCACGCCGGACGTGACGACCAAGCCTGCGCCGACCCCTGCACCGACACCGACACCCACACCTACACCCACGCCAACACCGACTCCTGCCCCCACGCCGACGCCGACACCAACCCCCACGCCCGCACCCGCGCCGACCCCGGCACCGGTTGTCGTCAGCAGCACCATCAATTCGATCGACACGATCATCAACGACATGACCCTGCCTCACGAAGGCGTGCCGATCGCCTTTCCGGGCTGGGGCACCCTGATTGGCCCGGGTCTTGACCTTGGCATCAACCCACCTGCTGATTGGGGCTTCGGGCTGCCATGGGGGGTGATCTTCGTCGCCAGCGAGGGCAACCCCGCGGTCAATACCCGCGTCGAGATCCGCAACATGCGCTTGTACGTGCTCAACAAAAACACGAGCAGGTGGTCGCTGGCAGGCACCTCGCCCAATGTCGAAGGCTCGGAATACAACGAGGACTTCCGACAGGGCAATGATGTTCGCCCGGCCAATGTCCGCAATGAAGCCAGCGGCGGCGTCTCGGCCAAACCGACCTGGCCCTATGCCTATCACTTCTGGTGCTGCGGCCGCATGCCCATCGATCGACCCAACCTCGGTGGCATCTTCGTGACCTACCAGGTCAGGCTGATCGTCGACAACCCGAGTGTGCGGGACGACCGCGCAAGCGCCCGGTTCCTGGCTTACGGCGCACTCGACTACTGGCGTGACCAGACCTCGCAGTGGGCCCCTGGCGCACCAAACAACGGCGAGGCCGGCCATGGCCGCATGAAGTACGTCACAAACACCTGGCAGGCGATCAACATGACCACCGTGGCAAGCGCCGCCCTGCGCGCCAATCCGCCGCCAATCGAATAAGTCTGTCGACTCCGCCAGACAGTGCTCTTTCAGGCCCGCCCCGTGCGGGCCTTTTTCTTGCCGCACTCCTGCTCAAGGAGATCGGCATGACACCCCCCATCACACCCCGCACCACACCGCGCACCACACCGCGCACCACACCGCGCATCAAACCGCTTTACGCACTCATCAGACCTGTCCTGAGCATCGCCGGCGCAAGCCTGCTGCTGATCGCAGCCTGCCAGGCCAAACCGGACGACACGACGTCGTCATCGATCCCCGCCTCGGGCAAGGGCAATGCAAACTCGTCGCCGATCAACTCGGTCGATACCGTGATCAGCGATATGAGCCTGGTCAACGACATGCCGCTGGCAGGCGTGCCGAGCGGTCCGGGCTGGGCCACCGGTCCGGGCCATGTGGTGATGGGCAATGATCCGCGCGGCAGTCGCACGCCCGACTGGTGGACGCCGGCGAATCCTCGCTACAAGAGCAAGGACTACTGGACAACGGTGCTGCCCTGGTTCGTGGTGTTCGATGGTGTGGGACACGACGCCCCAAACACGCGGGTGCAGATTCGCAACCTGAAGGTGTTCGTCAAGCGCCGCTCCGATGGCCAGTGGACCCTGGTGGGCTCAAGCACGCAGGTCAGCGGCGAGTTGTATCCGAAGCATCTGCAGGGCGACGCCACCCGCAGGCCCGACGAACGCAGTGAGCCCGACGGCTCGACCTCGGTCAAAGCGCCCGGCGGCAATCTCGCCTATCACGGCTGGTGCTGCGGCAAGCTCGCGATCGATGCACCCGATGTTGCCGCGGTCTTCGTGACCCTTCAGGCCCGGCTGATCCCTGATCACGGCGATCGACCCGACGACCGCCCGCTGGCAAGACTGCTGATCCAGATGGGCGCCGACTACTATCCCGACCGCAACACGCCGGTGTCGGCCTTCGCGCCGGCGAGCTATAACCCGGGCGTTGGCGTCTCGCGTGCGAAGCGGGTGACCGACACCTGGCGCGCCTTCAATTTCGCCACCCTTGATGTCGGCGTGCAGGACCCCGGCGGCGCTGCGATCGGTGTCGCCGAATTCAGATCCGCGCCCCCGCCGCTGGAATAGCGTGACCGCGCCCGGCGCTGTGCCCGGCAAAGATGCGCACATGGGCGTCGGCCACCGCATCCCAGCTGAAGTGCGCCTGCGCCCGCCGCTGGCCACGTACGCCAAGCTCGGCCAGCGTCTCGGGATGCTCGAGTGACCACTGCAGACACGCCAGCAGATTGTCGATGTCGCCCTTGCTGAAGGTCGCCGCGGTGTCGCCCACCACGAACAGGTTCTCGCGGATGTCGCTGCAGATTACCGGCGTGCCCAGCGCCATATTCTCGAGAATTACCGGCGACAGGCCTTCAATGTCGGAGGGCTGGATATAGGCGCAGGCCTGCTTCATCAGGGCATGCGCCCGACCGCCGTAGACGAAGCCCGGAAACACGATGCGCGGATCGGTGGTCGCACGGCAATGACGCTCGAAGTCGGACGGATTGGGCGAGCCGCCCACCAGCACCAGCTTGCGATCGGTCTTGAGTCGCTCGAACGCCGGAATCAGATACTGCAGACCCTTGTCGGGGATGAAGCGCCCGACAAACAGGAAATAGCCGCCGGGCTGCAGACCGAGCTCATCCAGGATCGAGTCGTCGAGATCCGACTCGTCGACCTCGCTGCCGAAGGGGATGTAATCGTAGTGGCGCCCGAAGCGATGCTCAAAATCGGCCTTGCAGAACACATTGTCGAAGATCACCGCGTTGGGTGCGACCGCGGTGAGGTATTGCGCGGCACGCAGATACCAGCGGGCGTACCAGGGCCACTTGGCCCGCTGCCAGTCGACGCCGTCCTGAGACAGAAAAACTTTTTTCCCAAACAGGCGAAGCACCAGCGCATACGGGCTGTTGCCGCCGTTCTGGATGTGCACCACATCGGCGGTGTCGTGCGCGATGATGTCGATCGTGCAGCGCAGTCCGTGCAGCAAGGTATCAAAGCCCTTGCGGCGCGTGAGCGTGCCGACGTTGCGCAGCGTCACGCCGCGCCAGTCTTCGGCAAGTGCAGCCTCCCCGGGATACAGGCGGTTGTAGGCCACCACCGAGTGGCCGCGCTGCACGAGTCTGGGAAACAGCTCGGCCGCAAATTTGTCGGCGCCGGCACATCCCGGGCGTGAGGGCATCGACCGAAAGCCGAAGGCTGCGATTCGCATGAGGGTCGCTGCGCTCAGAGGTAATGCGAATAGGCGGATCCGACATAGTCGCGCAGCGCCACGCGCCAGTCGCGCATGCGGTTCATGTTGCGCAGGGTGAGCTTGCGATTGAGCAGCCGCTCGGAGTCGGGGCGCGGGGCAAAGAACTCGGCCTTGAAAAAGTCGGAGTCGACCTCGTTGATCCGCACACGATCTTTCATGCCGACCGCATCGACCAGCTCGTGGGCCACCTCGAGCCGGCTGGTCACGCCTTCGCAGACCATGTTGTAGAGCCCCCAGTATTCGGCCTCGACCAGCGCCTTGACGTTGGCCGCGAAGTCCATGGTGTAGGTGGGTGTACCCAGCTTGTCGCGCACCACGTTGAGCTCGGTCTTGCCGGACTTGAGCTGCTTCATGATCTTTTGCACGAACTTCTTGTCCTTGCGCGGACCGCCGCCCATCATCCAGCCGGCGCGGCAGACCAGATGCCGGCGCGCATTCTGGGTCACATAGATTTCGCCGGCATATTTCGAGCGGGCATAGTGCCCGAGCGGATTGGGCAGATCCCAGTCATCGAAGCTGTCTTTCGATCCGTCGACGATGCCGGCGGTACTGATGTAGAGCAGCGGAATATCGAGCCGGTTGGCGATCCAGACCGCATTCTCGACCGAGGTGGTGTTGGTGAGGTAGGTGTCCTCGACATGCTCCTCGCAATACTCGAGATCGGTATGCGCGCCGAGGTGAAACAGGTAGTCGGGGCGAAACGCTTCGACATCCTTGCGATAACCGTCGAGGTCGCGAAAGTCGAGCAGCTCGAGCCAGGGCTCGTTGACATCCTTGTCGGTGCATCGCAGCTGGTAGTCGCTGCCGAAGACCTGATGAAAGGCTTGTCCGAGCATGCCGCCGCTACCGGCCAGATAGATCTTCTTCAAGGCAGACCTCCGTCATTTTTTCGCTGTTCAATCGCTGTTCGTTTCGACGCAGCCGCACAGGCGATGCGTCCAGACCAGTGTGTCACTGGGGTTGAACACGCCCAAGATCAGGAAGCCCCGAAGCCTCGAAGGAGCTTGAGCCGGCGCTCATGCCGCGAACGCCGATCGCGTCGTACAAAGCCATCATCGCGGCGAGATAGCCGCGCCGATGAAAGTCGCGCTCGACCCGCGCACGTGCCGCGCGCCCCATTGAGCGCACCGACGCATCGGGCAGCGCATTGACCCTCAGCAGCACACTGACCAGCGCATCCACGTCGCCTGGCTCGACCAGCCAGCCGGTGCGGCCTTCGTCGATCAGTTCGGGAATGCCACCGATGCGACTGCCGATCACCGGCTTGCCGGCGGCAAATGACTCGAGCACGCTGAGCGGCGCATTTTCGTACCACTGCGAGGGCACGACCACCGCACGCGCGCCTCGCACCAGCTGCGCGAGCTGATCGCCTTCGCAATGCCCGAACAGCCTGACGTTGCCCGCGCCATCGCGCAGCATCGCCTGCAGCCCGGGCATCAGCGGCCCATCGCCTGCCACCGCGAGCTTGACGCCTGCCAGCACGCAGGCGCGCACCAGCGTCTCGACGCCCTTTTCAGGCGCCAGCCGGCCAAGGTAGAGGAAGTAGTCGCCGGCGCGATCATCAGTCTGGATCGCATCGGTATCGATCCAGTTGGGAATATGGATGAAGCGCTCGGCAGGCCATCCCCATTCGACGAACTTGCCGAGGAAAAATCGACTCGGCACGATGATGCGTTCAAGGTTGTCGCCATAGCTGCCCAGCAGCCGGTGGACCACCGCCTCGAGCGCGACCACCGTGCTGGCTGCCAGCGAATCCTTGATGCAGCGATGCGCGAGCAGCTGCGCATACTGGCCGCCCTTGCAGCGCTCGCACACGCCGGTGTCGTTGTACATCTTGTTGTTCGGGCAGGCGATCTTCAGATCGTGCGCGGTCATCACCGCCGGCACGCCCGCCTTTCGCAGCACCGGCAGGATCGAGGGCGACAGGTGGTGATAGATGTTGTGCAGATGGGCGACATCCGGGCGCCAGGCCGCCAGCAGCGCGCGCAGCTTGCGCTGGGCCTCGAAGGAATAGACCACCTTGATCGCCTTGCTCACCTTCTGCGCAAACGGATACGCATGGCCGAACTCGATCTCGTCGACGAAGTAGCGGCTCCATTCGCTGGGCAGATTGCGCGGATGATGCATAGAAAAAAAAGCATTTTTCCAGCCCTGCTGCTGCATCAGCTCGGCATGCTGGAAATAGACGTTGTCGGCACCGCCACGGTGATAGTGGTAGCTGTTGATGCTGAGCAGTCGGGGCAAGGCGCCAGGGGTCATGTCGAAGGGGCCGCTCTGGGACGCAGCACGGTGTTGAGCCACAGGCGGTCATCGGCACCGACCACCCGCAAGCCGACCACCGCGAGCGCAAAGCTGATCAGCGTCACGAACACCGCGACGCCGGTGACGACGAGCGGGGGTCCCAGCGGCCTGATCGCCAGCGCGACCGCAGCCCCAACGCCGCCACCGATCGCGCACGACAGCGCCAGGGCGCGCCAGCGCGACAGATTGAAGTGCATGCGATCGCCCCGCGCACGCATGCCGGCCACGGCCAGGCCGGTAAAGAGCAGATCGACCGCAAGCACCACCACGACGCCAGCATGAGGCGACCCGCTTTGCGCGAGCGCCAGCGCACTCAGGGCCGGCGCCAGCAGGCACACCAGCGCAGCACGCACGAAAGCGCCCGAGTGGCCACGGGTATAGGCCGCAAGCTCGACCACCCGCCGCACGGTATGGGTGATGAGCAAAGGCAGCAGCAAGGCCGGCAGCAGCAGCGGTGTCTGCACCCGACCGCCCGACAGCAGGCTGACGCCGACATCGCCCATTGCCAGCGCCAGGGCGAGCGCGGCACCGATCACCAGCAGATTCGCATCGATCATGTGATTGCAGTCGCGCATCAGCGGTGCGAAGGCTCGCCCGCCGGCTTCATGCCGACCGATGGCCGCAGGCCTGAGTACGCCCCAGAACATGTCGAGCGGCAGGTAGCGCCTCACGATCTCGATCAGCCGCACGACAAACCCGAAAGCCGCGGTCGCCTCGGCACCCAGAAATCGGGCCACCAGCGCGGTCATGACATCGGTGCCGATCAGCAGCATCAGCACGATGCTGCCGTAGGCATGCGAGGCGAAACCCGCCGATCGCCAGCCGAGCCAGGCGCCGATGGCGGCCGACATCTCGGTGCGCGGCCGCGCGCGATGCAGATGAACCGCCAGGGCAATCAGCACCGTGATGAGCGCGGCCAGCGAAGCAAAGCATTCGGCATGCGCGACATCGACCGCCTCGATCGGTTCACCGACCGCCACCATGCCACCGGTCATGGCAAACACCAGGGCGACCCGCAACACCAGCGAAATCTGCGCGGTCTGCTGCAGCAGCAGCGCCGCCATCAGGCCGTCGCGCAACACGCGCGTCGGTCCTTCGATCGCGAGCACGATGGCATACAGCCGCACAAGCTCGGGCGGCGCCACCCCGCCCAGCATCGCCGAGATCGGCGTGGCCAGATAGAAGATCGCAGCAGACAGCGCGCCATAGGTCAGAAACGGCAGCGCCCCGAGCAGCAAGGTCGCGCGGCGCAGCTGTGCCGCATTGCCGTTCACCCGGATGCCGGCAATCGTGGTCTGCAGCACCCACTCGATGCCAAGCGGGCCGAGCACGACACCGATCTCGAGCATCGCGGTCGCCGCCACATAGCTGGCATATTCGGCGCGCGGCATGACCGCCGCCAGCATCAGGATCAGCAGCAGCGACAGGGGCGCGCTGATCGCCTTGCCCACCGCAAAGGCCATCAGGCTCGCCCTGATGCGCGACACCGCATAGACACCATCAGCCCTCACACCGCCAGCCTCAGGATCGGTAGTGATGCTCATGTGGGCGCCCCGATACCGCGATGGTGGGCCGGTTCGGAGGGTGCTTCGGAGGACGGTTCGGGCGGCGGTTCGGGCGACGGCGCAAGCGCACGCAGGCATGCCTCGACACCCCGTGCCAGCACCTCATAGTCGCGGTGTGCCTTCACCCAGCGGCGCCCGGCCTCGGCCTGTGCCTGCGCGGCCAGGGGATCGGACAAGGTCGCAATGATCGCGTCGGCAAAGGCCTGCGCATCGAGGGCGACCACCCGGCCGCCACCGCTTTGCTCGATCACCCAGGCCTGATCCGGCTGATCGTTGCAGATCACCGGCAATCCGCAGGCCAGGTACTCGACCGCCTTGGTCGGCGAGCCGACTTCGGTGAGCGGACTGCGCGGCACCGGCGACAGCCCGACCTGCGCGCATTGGGCCAGCGCCAGCGCCTGATCGAAGGGCAGGCGACCGGTGAAGTGCACCCAGCGCGCCGCACCGGTCTCGACCGCATGGCGGCGCAACCAGCCCCGGTCGCTGGGCTCATCGGCCTCGCCGATGATCATCAGTCGAAACTCGGGCATGACGCGGCCGACCCGTGCGGCCGCATCCACCATGATCTCCGGGCAGCGGTAACGATCGAGGGTGCCCAGATAGACCGCGGTCGGATGATCCTGCAGGGGCGGCGTCAGCCCGGGGGCGGCGGGCGGCATCGCGGCAGCGTCAACGCCCATCGGCACCGCGCTCACCCGGTCGTGCCTCAGCGGCCCGCGACGCAGCGCCGCTGCCATGGCATCGGACTGCACGAAGAGCCAGTCGGCGTGCGGCACCAGCAGGTGCTCAAGGCAAAACCGGGCAGCCGTGCCGCGCAGCCACAGCCAGACCCGGCGCGCCACGCCAAGCGATCCGTCACGGCGTGCGGCCAGCCAGAGATATTGCTCGGGCAGGGGATAGGACATCCAGTAGCAAAACCGGATGCGCGCGATGCGCGCGGCCGCAAAGCCGATGATGCCCAGCACCGGCTTGTCGCGCACGACCAGCGCGTCATAGCCCTGGGAGCACAGCCGAAACAGCGACAGCTGCTGCGCCAGATCGCCGAAGAGCCGCTGCATGCGCGTGCGGGCGGGGTGCAGGAAGGCCACACCGCCCGGCCAGGAGGGCGGTGCAGCGCAATCGGTCGGCGCCTCGCCAAGGGCGAGCAGATCGACCTGCACGCCGAGTGCCGGCAGCGACTGCCCGAACAGCACGCGAACATCGGGCCGCGCGCAGGGATGCGGCTCGGCAGTCGCCAGCAGAATGCGCAGGCTCGGGCTCATTGCCGGACCCATGACACGCCGGAGCCGGCACGCCATCGCCAGGCAATCAGGCCGAGTGTGAAGGCAGCCAGCACCTGCATGCTGGGCGCGATCAGCATCACGTCGAGCGCCAGCAAGGCCGGCACGATCATGGCCACCACCGCCCTCAGGGTGCGGCACATCGCCCGATCCAGACCCGGCGCGGCCTGCGTCACCAGCCGCCCGGCCGCCCTGAACGCGCCGCCCAGCACCAGCAGGTAGAGCGCTATTCCGAAAAGGCCGACATCCCAGAGCAGACCGGCGAAGGCGGTCAGGCCGATCGAGTAGCCCGGAAACTTGCGGTCGACATGGCCGAGCTGTTCGGCGCCGCGCGCGCCGTGCGAGGCGCCCAGGCCATGACCGAAGACCGTGCCGATCGGATCGTCCAGCCCATGGCGGCTCCACCAGAAGGGCACGACATTGCTGCGATTCAGGCTCGCACCGCCAAAGTAACCGCGGTTGCCGACGTTGTAGTCGAGGTTCTCCCTGACCCGCTGATCGAAGGTCAACTCGGTGCGGCCCTCGGTCGCCTGGTACTGCACATAGAAAGCCATCAGACCGGCAATCAGCACCGATGCGGCCACCGCACCGGATGCGAAGGCAAAGGGTCGGCGCCGGGCCAGATCGCTGTAGACCACTGCCAGGGCAACGGGTAGAAACACCGCCACCATCTTGGTTTCGCCAAGGGCCAGCGGGGCGGCGATCACCGCCAGCAGTGGCCAGAAAATGCGTGCCGGGATGATCGACTCGCGCCGCGCGGCCAGCAGGCCGACAATCGCCGCGATCAGCAGAAACACCATGACATTGTTGTTGGCGCCGCCGACGATCGAGCCTTCGAAGGTGCCGGTGACGATATCGACCGGCACGACCTGGTTGGGCATGTTCAGGCGCAGCGGCATCAGCACGATGCGCTGATAGATCGCAAACGGCAGCTGGATCGCCGCCAGCCCGAGCATGAAGATCAGCCAGACACGAATCTGCTTTGCGGCAAAGGGCACGGCCGCCAGCGCAAACATCAGGCCCCAGTACTGGAAATAGCGCTTGAAGGCCGCAATGATCTGGTCGCCCGGAGCATCGCTCAGCAGGCTCATGCCGGTCGCATAAATCATGAAGACCACGGCAACCGCCACGAATCCGGGGCTGGACTGCCCGGGCGCGTCGCGTCGCGTGCCTTCGTAGAGCACCGAGGCCACCAGCAGCAGAAAGCCCAGGATTGAAAACAGCCAGGGCAGCCGCGACAGTGCCGGAAAGTGCATCACCAGCGGGCCGCTCAGCGCGAGGGTGCCGACCAGCACCAGCCAGATCGTCTGCTGGACGGCGGTGAGCAGCAGCACACCGAAAATCGCGCCGAGCGCCAGGCCGATCATCATCAGATTGCCCGAGGCCACCACCACCCCACCGATCGCGGCCGCCGTGGCAAAACCGGCACCGACCGCCAGCGGCATCAGCCGATACGCCGACAGGGCAGGATTCGATCGCAGCCAGTTGAGCATGGTCGTGCGCCCGTGATCAGAGGGTGTGACCCAGGGTCACAGCTCGTTCAGGGTGGTGCCCAGGATGCGGATACCCGAGTGCGTCATGATCGATGCGAGCTGCCCGATCTCCGAACTGCGCGTGCGTCCCTTGCGGCCTACCACGACCGCAGCGCCGGCACGCTGGGCGATCACATGCCCATCCGACGACTGCTGCGCCGAGGGCGTGTCGATCAGAATCACGTCGTAGGCACTCGAGAGCTCATCGAGCAGCCGGGCGAATTCGGGGCGACCGAGCAGCTCCTGCGGATTGGGCGGCTGCGGCCCGGACGGCAGCACCGACAGGCTGCCGATGCGCTCGATGGCCACGATCTCTTCCAGCCCGGCCCGATGGCTGAGGATGCCCGACAGGCCCATGCGATTGGGCAGTCCGAAATTCAGATGCTGGGTCGGCTGACGCAGATCGGCATCGATGATCAGCGTGCGTTCACCCAGCTGCGCGAACACCACCCCGAGGTTGGCCGCGATGAAACTCTTGCCGTCGCCGCGATCGACGCTGATCAGCGCGAGCGCGGTCTGGCCGGGCGTGCCGTCGAACCAGCGCATCATCAGCTGACTGCGCAGTGCCCGCAGCGCCTCGGCAAAGGGCGAGGTCGGATTGGCGGCGGTCACGAGTTTCGAGGGCAGCTTGCTGTCGACGGTTTCCAGCGCGGTATAGCCGAATTGCAGGGCGAGGGCATCGTCGATGTCCTTGCGCGCGACCAGCCCCAGACGCAGCGCGATCTCGCCGAAGCGATGGGCAGAGCTGCCCTGCTCGGTCAGGACGCCGGCCACTTGTGCTGCGGTCAGTCGGCCTCTGGAAAACAGGATCTGCCCGATGCGCATGTCGGCCGCCACTTTCCCGGCCTCCACACCGACCGTGCTGGCAGGCATCGGATTCATTCTGTGCACGACACCGGTGTTGTTCACGGCACGCCCCTTATGAGTGTCAGGTCGATGAGATTCGGATCGATGAGTGTCGGATCGATGAGTGTCGGATTGATCAGTGACAGATCGATCAGTTGCCAAGGCGCAGCGTCGGCGGCAGACCGGCGCCCGGCCCGGAGGTGCCGATCAGTCGCTGCGCCCGGCGGGTCGTGGCCTGCGGGACGACCGCCAGCACCGGCACGCCACAGGCCGCGCTCAGGTCGTCTGCGGTGCGAAGCGGCCGGTTCATCGACTCGAGCGTGAGCGCAGCCAGCACCGCCACGAACAGACCGAGCAGACCACCGATCAGGGCATTGAGCATCGGCTGCGGACGCGAGGGCATGGTCGGCACCGAAGCCGGCGTCAGGATGCTGACATTGGACTGACGCGCCTGGCTTTCGAGGCTGGTCTCGGTAAATCGCTGCGCCACCAGATCGAGTGCCCGCTGCGAGCCCTGCACCTCGCGCTCGAGCACCTGCAGCCGATCGCGCGCCAGCTTGATGCCGGCGACCTTGCCGCGCTGCGCTTCGAGCAGTCCGCGAAGCTCGGCCTCGCGGCGCAGATTGACGTCGTTGCCGGCGGCGATGCTGCCGCCCACCCGCGCCATCTCGGTCTGCAGCCGCGAGCGCAACTGATCAAGCTCGGCTTGGGCCGCCTGATACTCGGGATGGGCCGGACCGAGTCGGGCCGCAAGCTGCTTGACGCGCGCCTCGGCGCGACCGAGATCGCCGCTGAGCGTTTGCAGCAGCGGATTGGCCACGACTTCGGGCATCGAATGGGCACCGCGCTGCGCGGTCTGCGCTCGCGACCGGCTCTCGGCCAGCGCGGACTGCACCATGACCAGCTGCGTCGACAGCTCGTTGAGCCGCGCATTCTCGACATCGAGGCGCTCGTCATTGGCCAGAATGCCGCTGGCGCGCTGCGCGGTCGAGACCTTCTTCTGCGCGTCCTCCAGACGCTCGCGATAGTCCTTGCTCTGCGCCTCGAACCAGAGCCTGAAATTGCGCGCCGGCTCGGTCTTGAGCTCCAGGCCGGTCTCGACATAGGCCCGGGCAAAGCCGTTGACGATCGCCGCGGTCAGGGCCGGATCGGTGCCCTCATAGGCGATCGTGAGCGTCGTGCCTTCGCGCGACGGATCGACCGCGAGCTTCTTGTCGAAATGCCGCTTGATGCGGCTTCGCAAAAGGCCACCCTCGTCGCCACCCTCGTCGTTGGCCACCCCGAGCATCACCGGATTGCCTTCCAGGCCAAGGGTATCGATCACCCGGTTGACCACCCGCTCGCTGCGGATGATCTCGGCCTGCGTGACCAGATAGCCCTGGATGGTCTGGGGCATCATCACCGCACCGCCCAGCACCGGATCGGTCCCCTTGATCTCGAAGACCAGCGTGGTGGCGGCCTGGTACTTCTTGGTCAGCACCAGGCTGACCGCGATCGTGACCGCGAGTGTCATCAGAAAGATGACCGCGATGATCCCGAAACGGGCCTTCAGAATCCGCATGAATTGCTGCACGACCATGGCGCTGACCTCCGGTGCCAGCCCGCTCGACATGCATCGGATCGATGCCGAAATCTCGAGCGAAGCGGGTCCGGTCAATCATGCCCTGCGGCAGCTGGCGCAGGCTTGGGTGAGGCATGGGCATTCGGCTCGACGCCGGGTCAGACCACGACTCGCCTCTCGGTGAGGTCATCGAGCAGCAACTCGATGCCTTGCTCCCAGGGCGGCAGCGTCACGCCGAAACGCGACGCCAGCGCCGCGCTCGACATCCGCGAATTGAAGGGTCGGCGCGCGCGGGTCGGATACTGCTCGGCAGGAATGCCGTCGATCGCACCGGCCTTGATCGGCCAGCCACGCTTGCGCGCGCCCTCGATGACCGCACAGGCCAGACCATGCCAGGAGGTGCTGCCGCTGGCGGTCAGATGATAGATGCCCGATTCGAAGCGACCCTGCGCCGACTCGGCCACCGCGCGCGCGACCGCATGGGTGGTGACATCGGCAATCAGGCGGGCTCCGGTGGGGGCACCGAACTGGTCGGCCACCACCTTGAGCGCATCGCGCTCGCAGGCCAGCCGCAGCATCGTGCGCGGAAAGTTGCCACCGCGCGGGGCATAGACCCAACTGGTGCGAAACACCAACCAGCGCCCGCCGGCTGCGGCAATCGCCTGCTCGCCCATCAGCTTGCTGCGCCCGTAAACGCTGACCGGCGCGGTCGGATCGCTCTCGACATAGGGACGCTCGCCCGCGCCGTCGAACACATAGTCGGTGGAGTAATGAACCAGCAGCGCATCCAGCGCAAGCGCTTCCTGGGCCAGCACGCCCGGGGCCTCGCCATTGATGCGCAGGGCAGCGGCCTCGTCATCCTCGGCCTTGTCGACCGCGGTGTAAGCCGCTGCATTGAGAATCACATCAGGGCGCAGGCGCCTGACCAGACGGCGCAGA
Organism: uncultured Burkholderiales bacterium; assembly: GCA_903903975.1. Lineage (GTDB taxonomy): Bacteria > Pseudomonadota > Gammaproteobacteria > Burkholderiales > Burkholderiaceae_E > UBA4615. The sequence continues at coordinate 9,649 of CAIVAS010000036.1, read as the reverse complement.
CCCTCAGAATCGGACAGATCGGCACCACTGCGATCGAGCGCGATCACCTCGCCCAGCGGCTGCGCCGCGCGGGCCAGCTCCCAGCCGACCTGGCCTTTGGCGCCGGTGATCAGGATCTTCACGCGAAGACCTCGGCGTCGGCGAGCGCCACGCCTGCGCGATCCTTGGCCGACAGCTGCGGCACGATGTCGCCAAGATGCCAGTCGATGCCAATCGTCGGGTCATTCCAGGCGATGCAGCGCTCGTGGTCGGGTGCGTAGAAATCGGTGGTCTTGTAGAGGAAATCGGCGGTCTCGGACAACACCACGAAACCGTGCGCAAAGCCGGCGGGCACCCAGAACTGCCGCTTGTTCTCGCCACTCAATTCAACGCCATACCACTGCCCGAAGGTGGGCGAGGCCCGCCGGACATCGAGCGCGACATCGAAGACCCTGCCCTGCACCACCCGCACCAGCTTGCCCTGCGGCTGGCGCAGCTGATAGTGCAGCCCGCGCAGCACGCCGCGCCCGCTGCGCGAATGGTTGTCCTGCACGAAGGAGGGCGACACGCCACTCAGTTCGCGAAAGGTCCGCTCGTTATAGCTCTCCATGAAAAAGCCGCGCTCGTCGCCGAACACACGGGGCTCAAGCACCAGCAGGCCATCAATGGGTGTCCTGATCGGGGTCATTGCCTGCCCCGCTCAGAAGATGCGTTCGGACGGCAGGCGCGCCAGATACTGACCGTAGCTGCTCTTGCCGAGTTCGGTGGCCAGGCGGCCAAGCTGCTGATCATCGATCCAGCCCTGTCGCCAGGCGATCTCCTCGGGGCTGCCGACCCGCAGACCCTGGCGCCGCTCGATGGTCTGGATGAACAGACCCGCCTCGATCAGCGACTCGTGCGTGCCGGTGTCGAGCCAGGCATGGCCGCGGCCCAGCAATTGCACGTCGAGCGCACCGCGCTCGAGATAGACGCGATTGAGGTCGGTGATCTCGAGTTCGCCGCGCGGCGAGGGTTTGAGGTCGCGCGCGATGCCGACCACCTGCGGATCGTAGAAATGGAGCCCGGTGACCGCATAGCGGCTCTTGGGCGCGGTCGGTTTTTCTTCAAGGCTGATCGCACGACCGGTGGCATCGAACTCGACCACGCCATAGCGCTCGGGGTCGTTGACCGGATAGGCAAAGACGGTTGCGCCCTGCGTGCGCGCGGCCGCGGTTTCGAGCTCGCGCCCGAGGTCCTGGCCATAGAAGAGGTTGTCGCCGAGCACCAGCGCCGAGTGCGAGTCACCGACGAAGGTATCGCCGATCAGGAAGGCCTGCGCCAGACCACCCGGCTCGGGCTGGACCGCGAACGAGAAATTCATGCCCCACTTCTTGCCGTCGCCCAGCAGTTGCTCGAAGCGCGGCGTGTCCTGCGGCGTAGAGATGATCAGGATGTCGCGGATGCCGGCCAGCATGAGCGTGGACAGCGGGTAATAGATCATCGGCTTGTCATAGACCGGCATCAGCTGCTTGGAGACAGCCAGCGTGCAGGGATGAAGCCGGGTGCCGGCGCCGCCGGCGAGGATGATGCCTTTGCGTGAAGTCATGATGCAGGGGTGTCCCGATCGGCGTAGTTGCTCTGAACCCAGTCCTGGTAGCGTCCTGACAGAACGCCGTCGACCCAGCCGGCATGATCGAGGTACCAGCGCACCGTGCGCCGGATACCGGTCTCGAAGGTCTCGGCCGGCCGCCAGCCGATCTCGTCGGCGATCTTGCGGGCATCGATGGCATAACGGCGATCATGGCCGGGACGATCGGTCACGAAGGTGATCAGGCGCTCGCGCGGGCCGACCGGATCGGGCTGCAGCTCGTCGAGCAGGCCGCACACCGTGCGCACGATCTCGATGTTCGATTTCTCGTTCCAGCCGCCGATGTTGTAGGTCTCGCCCAGCCGGCCGCGCTCGAGCACCATGCGGATCGCCTCGCAATGGTCGGTGACATAGAGCCAGTCGCGCACATTGGTGCCGTCGCCGTAGACCGGCAGCGGCTCGCCGCGCAGGGCGCGGGTGATCACCAGCGGAATCAGCTTTTCGGGGAACTGGAAGGGGCCGTAGTTGTTGGAACAGTTGGTGGTGAGCACCGGCAGGCCGTAGGTATGGTGCCAGGCGCGCACCAGGTGATCGGAGGCCGCCTTGGAGGCGCTGTAGGGGCTGTTCGGCTCGTAGGGATGGGTCTCGGTGAAGGCCGGGTCGTCGGCCCCGAGCGATCCATAGACCTCGTCGGTCGAGACATGCAGGAAGCGGAAGGCGGCATGGGCCTCGGGCGCATCAGTACGCAGGCTCGCCCAGTAGTGACGGGCGGCTTCGAGCAGCACGAAGGTGCCGTGGATATTGGTGCGCAGGAAGGCCTCGGGGCCGTGGATCGACCGGTCGACATGGCTTTCAGCGGCAAAGTGCACGATCGCGCGCGGCCGATGTTTGGCCAGCAGGCTGTCGACCAGCGCACGGTCGGTGATGTCGCCGCGCACGAAGTGATGGCGGGCATCGCCCTCGATGGAGGCCAGATTTTCGAGGTTGCCGGCATAGGTCAGCGCATCGAGGCTGACGACCGGTTCGCCGGTGGCACGCAGCCACTCGAGCACGAAGTTGGAACCGATGAAACCTGCTGCGCCGGTGACGAGAATCACAGTGGGAAGCCTTGCTGAAAACGGGTGGCCGAGCAGAACACGTGCCACTCACGGGGTCCAGGAACTTGGTCGTAGTATACCGAGGCCTTCGACACGGGTTTCAGGCACCGTACCCCTGTCATGATGCCGCGGCCTGCGGTCGGAGAAAGACCCGAGCCGTGCATGCCTCGCCAGCACCGGCAACGCGCCTGCCATGATCGATCGCACCGGCTCACCAGGCAGGGCAAGGCAAGGCACCCATGACACCACCACAGACCGCCAACCCCGTTTCACCGCAGAACGCTTGGCCCGACACCACGACGCTCAAGACTGCGGCGGTCCACACCGCGAGCGCCGCAGGCGACAGCGCTGTCGATATCAAGGGCGACGCCGACAGCGCTGTCCTTGCCCGCGAACTGTCGATCGTGGTGCCGACCTTCAACGAGTCGGGCAATGTCGCCGAACTGACCCGGCGATTGGGCGAGGCGCTGCGCGGCATCGCCTGGGAGCTGGTCTATGTTGACGACGACTCGCCCGACCACACCGCTGAGGCGGTCCGCCAGCTTGCTCAGCACGATGCCCGGGTACGGGTCATCCAGCGCATCGGTCGACGCGGCCTGTCGTCGGCCTCTGTCGAGGGCGTGCTGGCGACCAGCGCGCCCTATGTCGCGGTGATGGACGCCGACCTGCAGCACGATGAGCGCCTGTTGCCCGCGATGCTGCAGGCCTTGCGCCAGGGTGGCCTGGACATCGCCATCGGCAGCCGATATGTCGACGGCGGCCAGATCGGCGAGTGGGATGAGCAGCGCGCCTCGATCAGCCGACTGGCGACCCGCGTCAGTCACGCGGTCGTGCCCGCGGCGCTGAAGGACCCGATGAGCGGCTTTTTCATGATCCGGCGCGAGGCCTTCATGGCAAGGGTGCACAGCCTGTCGGCGCTCGGCTTCAAAATTCTGGTCGATCTCTTTGCCTCGGGGACGCAGCCGCTGCGATTCGTCGAGCTGCCCTATGCGTTTCGGGCGCGCCATGCCGGCCAGAGCAAGCTCGACAGCCATGTCGCCTGGGACTACGGCATGCTGCTGATCGACAAGCTGATCGGCCGCTGGATTCCGGCGCGCTTCGTGTCCTTCGGGCTGATCGGCAGCGCCGGCGTGGTCGTCCACATGGCCGTGCTCGCCGGGCTCTTCAAACCCGGGCTGACCAGCTTTCAGCTCGGCCAGGCGATCGCGGCGGGCGTGGCGATGGTCTTCAACTTCTTCGTCAACAACCTGCTGACCTACCGCGACCAGCGACTGCGCGGCGCACGCCTGCTGCGCGGACTGGCAAGCTTCATGCTGGTGTGCAGCGTGGGCGCGGTGGCCAACGTCGGGGTGGCGCAGTTCCTGTTCAGTCGCGACCAGGGATGGGTGCCGGCCGCGCTGATCGGCATCGTGGTCGCCGCGGTCTGGAACTTCGCGACCTCGTCCTTCTACACCTGGGGCCGGCGCAGCGGATGAGCCGCAGCCCGGGTCGAAAACTGAGTCTAAATCTGAGCCGCAGCCTGAGTCCGGCCGACTGGCGCGCAGCCGCAGCAGTCGCGGTCGCGGCAAGCCTGCTCGCGCTGCTCGCGCTGTGGCCGATCGGGCCGGGCAACGATCAGGCCCTGTTTGTCTATTACGCCCGGGCGATGCGCGAAGGCGCCACGCTCTATGCCGATCTCTGGGACAACAAGCCGCCGGGCATCTTCGCTTTCTATGTCGGTGCGGCGGCACTCTTCGGCGAAGGCTGGGGCGCGGTGCGTCTGGCCTTTGCGCTCTGGCTGGGGCTGGGCGCGGGCGCGATCGCCGCGCTGTGCCGGGTCGCGGCACCCGGCCGAATGATCTGGGTGCTGGCACCGGCCTTGACCGTCGGACTCGCACTGCTGCGCCTGGACGCCGAGCGCCCGGCGCAGGTCGAGTCGCTGCTGCCGACACTGCTGGCCATCCTGATGCTGCTGATGGTGCTCGAGCCGGCCTCAGCCGGCGCCCGATCGGCCCGCTGGATTGGCGCGGGTCTGCTGGTCGGGATGGTGGCCGCCTTCAAGCCGGTGCTGGCGCCGGTTGCGCTGTCGCTGTGTGCAGTGGGGCTGGGTTGGCGGATGGTGCGCGGCGAACTGTCGATGCGCACCGGGATGATCACGGTGGGGCTGGGCATCGGGGGCGCTGCGCTGGCCGGATTGCCGATCGGGCTGTGGGTCAGCCGCCATCAGGTCGCCCCCGAGTTCCTCTGGACGATGCTGCGCTATCCGCAGCTGGCACTGGTCGAGGTGCCGATGCAAAAGCCGGCGATGCTGGTCGCCGCCTTGCGCTGGCTGGCGGTGACCTGCGGTTTGCTGCTGCCGGCGGCAGCGCTCTTTGCCTGGCGGGCCCGAGCGGATGAAGGTTTGGATGAGGGTTTGAGTGAGGGATTGAGCAAAGCAGGAGGCGAAGGAAACAGCGCGCGCCGACCAAGCGTCGCGGCCCTGGTCGCACTGATGAGCATCGCCTGGCTGGTCAGCGGCCTCGCGATGATCCTGATGCAGCGCTTCTCGTGGTGGGACACGCACATGGATCTGGTGGTCTGGCCGATCGGACTGATGGCTGCCTTCGGCATGGACGGCAGCATGAAACGAGGCGCAGACAGGGTCAGGGGCAGGGGCAGTCGCAACCGCCTCGAGCTCGACCGCAGCCGCAGCCGCCCGACGGTCTGGCTGCGCGCCCGGCAGCTGGTGAGCCTCCTGGCCGTGGGCACGATGGTCCTGCACGGTGCACGCTTCCTGCAGGCGGCCAGCCGATCAGCGGACTGGCCGCGTCCGGCGATCGAACAATCGGCACTCGACACTGCGCACGCCGTCGTGGCGGCGAGCCTCACGCCCTGCGGAACGATCTTTGCCATCGGCGATCAGGCCGGCGTCGAACGCGAAACCGGCCTGCGTCAGGCGATCGCCACGCACGGCCTGTGGTTCGGCGCCTTCCTGCCCTCGCAAGTCAGGCGCCTGCCGGCAGAGCTCGAGGCCGCGCGTCCCGATCTGGTTTATGTCGATGGCGCCGAGCGGCGCGACCTTGCCGCCCGCTATCCGGCGCAGGCGCTGGCAATCGAGCGCTGGCTGGCGCGCAACTACCAGCCCGGTGCGATCGACGCGCTGCAGGGCCAGTGGTGGCAGCGACGGATGACGCCGCAGGCGACGTCAGACTGCCCGGTGGCAAGGCGCTTCATCATCCCTGCAGACGCCTCCGCGTTCGCAGGGTCAGCCATAGCCACAAGCCCGCAGTGACCGCGGCCATCGCATACCACTGGACCGCATAGCCATGATGGCGATCGACGCCCGCCGCCGGCTGCACCCAGTCGCGGGCCAGTCCGTCATCGAGCTCGGAGGTCTGGCGCACGAGCACTGGCTGCATCGGCAGGCCCGACCAGCGGGCATAGTCGCTCATCGACAGGTGCTGCCAGATCGGGGATGACCCATCGCCGCGGGCCGTCGGGTCGCCGGCAGGCCGATCAGCGCCCGAGCCATGGGCTTCACTTGCGCCCAGGACGATCGGCTGCGGCAGATCGACAATCGCCAGCCCTTCGATGTGCTGCATCCCGACCGGCGTGCGCAGCGGCGGCAGTCGGGTGCGCTCAGCGATGTCGCGGGCGATCCAGCCGCGCAGCACCAGCACATAGCGCAGGGGTTCGCCGGCGGGCGCATCGGCGCCGAGGCGCATCGGCGTGAGCACATGAAAACCCGCAACACCCTGGCGCGTGCGATTGTCCAGAAAGACCGTGTGCGGCGCATCGAAACGACCCTCGAGCGAGACCCGCTGACCGTCGGTGGCTGCCGCATCGAGCAGCCCGGTGCCGATCGGCAAGGGTGCTCGTGCCAGCGCCTGGTCACGCTGCAGCTGCAGCTGCGCCTTTTCATCGGCACGGCGCAACTGCCAGTTGCCCAGCGACACCGTCAGCGCGACAACCGCCACCGCGGCCAGCGTGGGGATCACTGATGCGCGCATACATGCCCGCGGCGTGGGAATCCGGGCAGCCCAGGTGCCCATGCGATACTGGATTTCATGAAGATCATCATCGTCATTGCTTTCGTGGCCATCATCGCCAGCCTGATGTCGGCGCTCTTTTTCATGATGCGCGACAAAGGCCAATCGCGAAACACCGTTCGCGCCCTCACTGTCCGGGTGGCATTGTCGGTGTGTCTGTTCATTTTCCTGCTGGTGGCCAACCATTTTGGCTGGATCCAGAGTCAGGGCGTGCCGCTGGACGGGCCCTGAGGGGCAGAACTGAGCTGACCCGAGGTCGACGAAGGCCAGTGCTTGCTCAGCGCGACATCAGCAGACCGATTGCCTCGATCACCCGATCGACCGCCTGCAGGCCCAGATGCGGCCCCATCGGCAAGCTCAGCACGTCGCGATGCAAGCGCTCGCTGATCGGCAGCGACAGACTCGCCATCGATGCAAACGCGCCCTGCCGATGCGGTGGCGTCGGATAGTGGATCAGCGTGCCAATGCCGGCATCGGCGAGGCGATCACGCATGGCTTCGCGATCGGGATGCCTGACGACGAACAAATGCCAGACCGCTTCTGCCCAGGGTGGCACCTGCGGCAAGATCAGCCCTGAATCGCTGAGCCCTTCCCGATAACGCGCTGCAATCAGTGATCGGCGCGCATTCCACTCATCGAGATGCGCGAGTTTGACCGACAGCACTGCAGCCTGAATCGGATCGAGGCGGGAATTGACGCCAGCCATCTCGTGCACATAACGCGTGCTCGAGCCGTAATTACGCAATTTGCGCAGCCGCTCGGCAAGTTCTGCATCATCCGTCGTGATGGCGCCGCCATCGCCCATCGCCCCAAGGTTCTTGCCGGGATAAAAACTCCATGCCACCGCATCGCCATGAGCGCCGATGCGACGCCCCCGGTAGCGCGCACCATGCGCCTGCGCGGCGTCCTCGATCACCCGCAGACCATGCCGACGGGCGATGGCCAGGATCGGATCGAGGTCGGCCGGCTGGCCATAGAGATGGACCGGCATGATGGCGCGAGTGCGGTGCGTGATCGCCGCCTCGATGCGCGTCGCATCAAGATTGAAGCTCGACGGATCAGGCTCGACCGGCACCGCCACCGCGCCGACCTGAGCCACCGCAAGCCAGGTCGCGATGAAAGTGTTCGAGGGCACGATCACTTCGTCGCCCGGCCCGATATCAAGCGCAAGCAGCGCAAGGCGCAGGGCATCCAGACCATTGCCTACACCGATGGCCTGCCTGGCCTCACAGAACGTGGCCCAGTCGCTCTCGAAGCGCTCGACCTCCTCGCCGCCGATATAGCAGCCCGACTGAAGCACCCGCGCGACCGCGGCATCGATCTGCGGGCGCAATTCAGCGTAGGCCGCCAGCACATCCAGAAAGGCGATCGGCGCGCTCATCAGTGCGTCCGCGCATAGGCCACGAACTGGTCGTAGTCGCGCAGGTAATCCTGTTCGTCATACAGCTCCGACGCGAGCACCACGCACACCGCACCCCCCGAAAAGCCATTGAGTTCGCGCCACATGCCCGGCGCGATATACAGGCCGCGATCGGGCCGGTCCAGCCTGATCAGCCGGCGCGCATAGCCATCGTCGATGCAGATGTCGAAACTGCCCGAGACCGCCACCACCAGTTGCTGCAGCCGCTTGTGGCCATGCGCGGCGCGCACCTGCCCGGCCGGGATGTCGTAGAGGTAGTAGAGACGGCGGATCTCGAAAGGGATCTGGTGCTTCGACTCGACCACGCTCAGACTGCCGCGCTCATCGGCAAAGCGTGGAATCTCAAGCAGGCGGCAATCCTGAATCGACATGGCTTCCTCCGACCAGAATTGGCTCGGTCCTTGCCAGTGCCAATGCACGGCGTCGAACCGGGTCAGTGGGATCGTCAGAAAACTTGCGAGCAAAAAACCGGCCCGTGTCGCGCAGGGCATCGAAGTCATGCACCTCGATGCGCCGCGGGTGACCGTTCATGTCGAAGGCGCTGATGGAGTGATTGGAGGCGCTGACGCGAAAGGGCGAATTCGCCAGCAGGGTCGGAAAAAGTGTCTCGTCGACCACATGCAGCCGGCTGAAATAGTTGCGTACCGCCGGATCACGGCCGAGCTTCACCAGGTATTCACAGACCGGGCGAGTTGCGCCGAACCAGATGCTGCCGATCATCGGCCGCAGCGCCGAGCCGAAGGGATGCTCGGCGATCTGCCCGTCGACCACCATGCGGGTGAAGGCCAGCGCCGTGCGCGGCGCAATCGATCCGAGCACCGACTGATGGGCAAGGCCCCGACGCAAGATCGACAGCGACATCATCTGCACCAGGTCTGCACCATCGCCGAAATACCAGGCGCGAGCGCGACGCATCATCCGAAAACGCAGCGTGCCGTCGCGAATATAGGTGCGATAGCCGAAGGTCATCAGCACATCGTCGTCATCATCGACCGGCATCACATCGGCCTGGATCTCGCAGTTCGCGCCGGCAACATGGGCGGCAAAGTCGGCCATCGGGCGGATCGGCAGACAGGTCGGGCTGAGCAGCTGGAAATAGTCGAGGTCATGATGTTCGAGCGCGTACTCGAGGGTGTGAAAGATCGCATCGGCAAATCCCCAGGTGCCCCAACCGGTCTGCTTCGGATCGGGCACCAGCTGCACATGGTCGCGCTCGATCGAAAATTCCTGACGCTTCGTGAAGTCGTGATGGATCACGACCGGAAAGGGTCGCAGGGCATCCGCCAGCTGAGCGACCGTGGTGTCGGGCTGCTGCGAGGACATCAATCCGAAGACGATGCGGGGTGATCGTGGTCGAGGCGACGGCGTGATCACCTGGAGTCGGGGAGGCACCGCGGCGGGCCGGTATGCGGCCGATGGCGCAGGCTCGCGGACCGTCGTCTGGAGACCTGCATGAGGATGCAGATTGGCGGGCTGTCGCACGAGTTCAATCGCCCTTTGACGCATCGGTGAGTCGGGGTCGTCGGCAAACTTGCGGGCAAAGAATCGGCCGGTCGCCACGATCCGATCAAAGTCGCTG
>CAIVAS010000035.1 GCA_903903975.1 uncultured Burkholderiales bacterium | reverse complement strand
GTCAAAGCGACTTTGCTCAAGGCGGCCGGCATTGACGATGACCGGCTCAAGCGTCGTTTGTTCCTGCGCGAACAAGCTTGCCGCGCGCAGGCTCTCAATCGCTAGCAGCAACTTCAGCGCGCGCAATCGGTTCATGCTGTGTCTCTGTTTTTGTCGGATCTTCATGCTCTCGACATCATGCATTCAAAGTACCGATAGTGTCACCGAACGCCTGATGTCTCGACCTCTGAGGCCGTTGCCCTGAAGTGTTGCCCGAATCTGTTTTGCTTATGTCGCGCGCTTATGCGTCCTGGCATCTTTGCCACAGAGTCGGACGCAGGACACTGGCTGCCAGAAAGCTTGCGGCCGTCGCTGCAGCTAAAAGGAACACCGTCGCAAACGCCGACATGAATGCCGCGGTGGGTGTCGCACCCGCTGTCTGCGCCGACGTCTGAATCGACTGCAGCACTGCGATCCAGAGCGAGGCGCCGACCACCAGTCCGATCGTGCGGGTCACCATGGTGAGGCTGCCGGCAACACCGCGCGCATTGATCGGGAGTGCGGCAATCACGATGTCGGTATAGGCCACCTGAAAGAGGCCCAGCCCTGCGCCATGGACAAGCAGCGAACCCGCCATCAGCGCAATCGATGGCGTGCTGCGCCAGCAGGCGATCGCGCCCAGGCCGATGATGATGCCGAGCATCGCGACAAAGGCGCTACGCGGTGCACCGAGCCGGTTGATGATCCAGGGCGCGACGCTTGACCCGACCAGTGAGCCCATCGCCCAGACCGCCATGAGCGCGCCGACCGCAGGCGTTTCCCAGCCCGCGACGCGCACCAGAAAGTAGGGCGCGATCAGTGGCACAGCAAAGCTCGCAAACTGCACGACCACTGCGGCAAGGTTGATCAGCCAGAAATCGGTACTGCGGGTGACCTCTCTCGGCATGAAGGGCCTGTCTGTGTTGCGCTGTCGCCGGATGAAGGCGGCCATCGAGACAACGCCCGCCAGCGCGATCGGCCAGGGCGCCCAGAGCGCCACACCTTCGGCACTGGCACCCAGCAGGGCGGGCGCAAGCAGCAACAAGGCCATGCTTGCCGCCAGCATCGCCGAGCCTCCGGTATCGAAGGGCTGTGCGCTGCGTGTCGGGCGGATCGGTTCATCGCGTGCGAGTCGTCGCATGCCAGCGAGGGCCAGCAGCGCAATCGGCACCCGAAACCAGTACACCCCCGGCCAGTCGATCATGGCGATCATCAGGCCGCCGGCAATCGGTGCCAGCACACCGGCAATGGCGGCCATCGCGGTGTAAGTCGACAAAGCCCAGGTGCGGCGGCTCTCGTCGAAAAGCAGCGTGGCCATCGCCGGCGCACACGACAACGTGAGCGCTACCGCAATCCCTTGCGCCACTCGACCAGCCAGCAGCCAGCCATAAGTGGGCGCCAGCGCGCAGGCGGCAAATGCAATGGCGGCAAGCATCAGCCCGGCGCGAAATACGCGTCGATAGCCGATGCGATCGCCGAGCGCACCGAACCCCAGCATCAGGCTGCCGTAGGTGAGCACATACGAGACGGCGACCCAGCGAATCGAGGCGGTCTGCAGCGCGAAGGCCTGGGTGATCGCAGGAAACGCGATGTTGACCGCGAAGTCGAGCGGCGCGATCGAGGCGCCGAGCCCGACCACCGCCAAGCCGACGATCCCGGATCGCCGGGTGTCAGCCGGCTTGATGATCGATCCGCATCAAGGCTTTCTGCGTCCGTAGACGTCGTCGATGCGGTTGCCGGCAAAGCCCTTCTCGTAGGGCGCCAGCACCTTCATCGTGATGGCGACCCGCTCGAATTGCCAGCCTTGTGGCGTGCGGCGATAGCGGTCGTCATAGCGCGCCGACATCCAGTAGGCAAGCTCGCCCTCGGGCAAGGCATAGACCATCGGCTGCCAAAGATACCAGCTGCCGGTGGCGGTATCACCGTCAACCTGGATGATCGGATTGACCACCATGTGCAGCGCAAACGGCACCCGTTTCGAGGAGCCCTGAAAAAAAGTGCGGATCGCCTCTCGGCCATCGTGGGTGCCCATCGGGCCGCCGTCCCAGACCGCGTCTTCGGTGAACAGCGAGGCGATGCCATCGGCGTCATAGCCGGCATCGCAAAAGCCGCAGTAGGTGTGCTTGAGCTGCTTGATCGCTTCGATGTCGGCCAGCCATCGGACCAGCTTTGCGGTGTCGTCGGTCTGCATCATGTCTCCAGTAGCCAGTGCGAACGGCCGATCAGCGAGCGCCCGCTCATGCCGGCAGCATCAGCATCGATCGAACCTCGCCGAACTCGCGCCGCAGTTTTGTCCAGGTGCTGCCGCCATCAAGGCTGCGAAAGATCTGGCCGAGGTTTGTGACGGTGAACATCACATCGGGCGCGGCGATATGCGAGCTGATGCACCAGGGCGTGCTGTTGATCTCACCCGGCAGGCCGACGTCATGCCAGCTGCTGCCATGGTCGCGTGAGCGCAGCAGCCGTCCGGTGGAACCCGGCGGGCCGTTGCCATTGGTCAAAAAGAGATTGCCGTCGCCATCGGCCCGCGCAGCGATCGTGCGGGTGTATTGCCAGGTCGAGTCGAGCATCTGATGCGTCCAGGTCTCGCCCTCGTCCTCGCTGCGGTGCAGGCCCTTGTTGGTCGTTGCAAAGACCGTGGTCTTGTTGTTGCGCACGACCGCGATGCCATGGACATCGCCCGAGACCAGGCCATTGTCCAGACGCGACCAGTTGCGCCCGCCGTCACGACTGCGATGCACCGCATCGATTTCGACGCCGGCCCAGACCGTGTCGCGAACCAGCGGATCGAAAAGCACCTGTGTCACGCGCGGCTTGCCAACGAAGATGCACTCATCGGCAAGTTGCACACTGAGCTTGCGCCACGATTGGCCGGCATCTTCCGATCGGTAGAGCGCCGCCGGATGCGTGCCGGCAATGATCACATCGGCATTGAAGGGGTCCTGAGCCAGCGCCCAGGTGCAATCGCCATCGAAGGGGCCGGGCAGATGCGTCCAGTGGCGATCGGCCTCCGACCATCGATAGATTCCGGAGTCGGTCCCGGCCAGCACTTGCCCCGGGCGCTGCGGATGCGCTGACAGTGCCCAGACACGGGCTTCGAGATAGAGGCCGGATTCGCTGTAGGGGCGATCCCATGTCTCGCCGAGATCGCGGCTGAACCAGACTGATGTGCCGGCAGTGCCGACACAAAGGGTGAAGTCGGTCATGAGTGTCCTCGCTGAGAAGACCGATCCTAGGCGCCGCCCGGTCCGTGCGTCAACGCAAGGCCTTCATTTTCAGCATGCGGATAGAATCCGGTCGAATGACTAATGTGCTGTCTAACCTCAGGCCCTTTGTTCTGCCCCTGACCCTGATCTTGATGGTCTGCGCGGTGCTGCTTGCCTTCGATCGCGGCGGCGGCGTATCCAGCGCCGGGATTCAGCGCGTGGCGATCGTGCAGCATGCGTCCCAGGGGGCGATCGATGCCGGTGTCAAAGGGGTGCGTGATGCCTTGGCGAGCGAAGGCTTTGTCGATGGCAAGAACATCCGCCTGACGATGTACAACGCTCAGGGCGATTTGCCTACCGCCAACGACATCGCGAGAAAAGTCACCGACGGATCCAGTGATCTGGTCATCACGGCCAGTACGCTGTCAATGCAGATCGTGGCCAACGTCAATCGGCAATCGAAGGTCCGGCATGTCTTCGGCATCGTGAGCGATGCGGCCTCCGCGCAGATCGGTGTCGGTGCCGAGCCGCTCGACCATCCACCCTGGTTGACCGGATACACCAGTCTGGCCTCGGTTCCCAACGCGCTGAAACTGGCACGTGAACTGAATCCGGATTTGCGCCGCGTCGGCCTGATCTGGCACACCTCGGAGCTCAGCTCGCAGATCTACACACGCGAAACGCGCAAGGCCTGTGCGCAGATGGGCATCGAGCTGCTCGAGGCCAATGCCGAAAATCCGACCGAGGTGGGGCAGGCGGCCCAGTCGCTGGTGGCGCGTGGGATCGATGCCTTTCTGATCACCGGCGATGTGGTCGTGCTGGTGGCCGCCGATTCGGTGGTCAAGGCTGCCAGGGCAGGGCGGATCCCGGTGCTGACCGTGATTCCGCCGACCGTGCTCAAAGGAACGCTTTTCGATCTCGGACTCGACTACGAGCAGGTTGGCCGCAACGTCGGTGTACTGGCCGCCAAAGTGCTGTCAGGCACATCGCCCGCGACGCTGCCGATCATCAATCTGGCACCCGAAACCTTCTATCTCAATCTGACCGCGCTCGAGGGTCTGCGGGATCGGTGGCAGGTGAGTGAGGCGATCAAGGCCCGCGCAGCGCTCGTGATCGACAAGGACGGCGAGCACCTCAAGGCGGCCGCGCGCTGACACCGAGCCGAGACCGACATGGACATTGTTTCGCATCAATCGGGAGAGCAACTGGTGCTCGGGATCACCGGCCGGCTCGATGGTCAGTGGTCGGATCATCTCGACAATTATGTTGACGAGCGATTGCGCAGCGGACACCTCGACATCGTGTTCGATATGGCCGATGTGTCGTTCCTGAGCTCTGCGGGCATCCGGGTGATCCTTGGTGTGCACAAAAAGCTTTCGGCCATTGAGGGGCGACTGCTTGTTCGCAATCTGACGCCACAGGTCAGCCAGGTCCTGGCGCTGACCGGCGTACTGGCGCACCTCAGGGTGGAGGTTGCCGACCCGGCCAAGCTTGAAGGCGTCGAGCCCGCGCTCGGGGGGCGCGGTGCGCCGGCGGAGGACCCGTCGACTCGCCCGCATGCCGGGCGGTCGTTGCCCGAATTGCCCGCAAGCGAGACCACCCGTTTCGATCTGTTCACCCGCGATGCTGCGCCGATGGTCTGCAGGCTGCAGGGTGATCCGTCCTTGCTCGACGGTTGCCGATTTTCGCCGACCGACTGTGAAACCCTTACCCTGGGTGCCGATACCATCGCGCTTGGCCTGGGTGCGCTTGGTAACGATTTCAGCGATTCAAGAGCTTATTTCGGCGAATTCATGGCGGTTGGCGGCGCGGTCGCCTGTCAGCCGGCCGATGGGTTCACCCGCTGCGATTATCTGGTCAGCGAGGGCGATTTCACCCCGCAGATCCAGTCGCTCTACAGCCTGGTGTGCCAGGGCGACTTCAGCCATCTGATCCGATTCGAGCCGATCGAAGGCAAGCGTTCGATCGGTCTCACGGCGCTGGCAAATGCCGCGCTGTCGCTGGTCGACACGCCGCTGGCCTGCATTGTGATCGTCGCCGAATCGGCCGGACTGATCGGTGCCGGCCTGCGCCGCTCACCGGTTTTTGAACCCGACGCGCAGGCGCCCTTCACCTTTCCGGCCATGCGTGATTGGCTGTCTTTTTCCTGCGAGCGGCTCGATGCCGGCTCGACTGTGATTGCGGTCGGCGTGATCGGGTCGCCGCAGCATTGTCCTCAGGCCCTGCTGCCCTTTCTGCGGCCGCTGGGTCCGATGGACAGCGGGACTGACAGCCCGATCGGGCATGTGCACGGGTCGCCCTTCCGTTACCGGCCCTTGCCGC
>CAIVAS010000034.1 GCA_903903975.1 uncultured Burkholderiales bacterium | reverse complement strand
CTGCTCGGGCCCTTCGAACGCTTCTGAGCGAGGCGTCCGACCGGGCGCCACGATCGGGCGCCCTGCAACGCCCCGGGGTGACGGTCAGTGTTTATTCGGCCCCATGTAGCCGAACAGGAAGCCCGCCACCTTGCGCATCTGAATCTCCTCGGAGCCCTCGGTGATCCGATAGCGGCGATGGTGGCGATAGATGTGCTCGAAGGGCTTGTGGCGTGAATAGCCGATGCCACCGTGCACCTGCATCGCCCGATCGGCCGCCTCGCACACCAGCCGGTTGGCCCAGTAGTTGCACATCGACACTTTGTCGGACAGTTTTTTCTCGACCTCGGGATGCGGCATCTGGTCCATGTCCCAGGCGGTCTTGCGGATCAGCAGACGCAGCATCTCGCATTGGGTGGCAAGCTCGACCAGCGGGAACTGGATGCCCTGGTTGCGGGCCAACTCTTCACCGAAAGGCTTGCGTTCGCGCGCATAGCGCACGCTCTCGGCCACACAGAAGGAGGCCGCACCCAGCGAGCTCGCTGCCTGACGGATACGGTTCTCGTGAACAAACGACTGGGCCAGTGGCAGGCCGTGATCGATCGATCCGAACATTGCGTCATCGGGTACCCACACATTGGTGAAGCTCACCCGCGGATGATCGGTCGGCATGTTGAAGGTCCAGAGATATTCCTCGACCTTCACACCGGGTGTGTCGGTCGGCACCAGAAAGCAGGTGATGCCGCGACCATCGCCGGCCTTGCCCGAGGTGCGGGCGAAGGTCGCGCAATGGGTGGCGATATGCATGCCGGTGGTCCACATTTTTTCACCATCGATGCGCCAGCCCGAGACACCGTTACGCACTTCTTGCACCGCGCGGGTTTCCATGTGGGTGGCGTCCGACCCATGATTGGGTTCGGTCAGACCGAATGAAATTTTCATCTCGAAGGCCAGCGAGCCCTTGATGAATTTTTCTTTCTGCGCCGGTGTGCCGAAGTCACGCAGCATCACGATGACCGGGAAATTGCCGACCACCGAATGCTCGTTCTGAAGGTCGTTGAAAAGCCCCAGCCCCTTGCTGGCCATATGCTCGCGAATCACCGCCATCCAGAGGTTGCCAACGCCCTGACCACCGAATTCCTTGGGCAGTGAGAGTCGAAAAAACCCGGCCTTGTCGGCACGACGCTTGGCCTCAAGCAGCAACGCCTCCCACTCATGGCGAGGCAAGCCCCCCGCCTCGTAATCGGTGCGGGCGAACTCGCGGCGATGATCGAAAAAGCGTTCGTTATCGTCCTGAGCCTGCAGCGGCCTGATCTCGGCGTCGATGAAGGCATCGAGTTTGCCCAGGAAGGCGACCAGCTCGGGCGGCAGATTGAAATCCATGCATTACTCCTTGGTGTGTGGGGTGGCCGCGCGTGCGTCGAGCTCGCGCCGGTAGCTGGCATAGCTGGGCTGATCGATCGACATCTTGGCCAGCGTGCAGGCCATCAGGTGGTCGATCAGACCCGGTGAATCGGTGGTGAGCGAGCCGCTGCGAATGCGTTCGCACAACTCGCGCTCAAGCGCAGGCGCATCGCCCTGATGACCGAGCAACTGCTGCAGTCGTTCTAGCGAGGCCGCCTCGAGCGCATCGCCGGTCTGCAACTGACGACGCGCCAGATCGATGGCGTTGGCGGCCACGCGCGCATGAAAGACGGCATCCGGCGGCAGTTGAGGCACGAGCTGATCGCGGATCATCGCCGCGACCACCTCCAGAATTTCGACCGGGGTCGGTGAATCGAGCATGTCAGGCGCTCCCGCTCAGCAGACGCATCAGGTCCATTTCGTTTTCAGACGCTCGGCGCACGATCATCGCGCGCTCGACCGTGCGGTTGCGACCACTGCGAAACCATTCGAGCATGCTGGCGCAGCTGACGCCCCAGCGCAGACTGCCCACCATCTCCCAGAAGCGAAAGCGCATCGGATCGACCACCTGACCACTGGACTGTGTATAGGCCTGGAGCAGCGCATCGCGGGTACCCAGGCCGCCTGCCGGCAGATCGAGGTTGCCGAATCGCCAGGGCGGCAGGCACAACCAGGCCAGGTCTTCCACCGGGTCGCCCAGATGCGCGATCTCCCAGTCGAGCACCGCCCTCACGCCGTCGGTGCCGATGATCACATTGCCATGGCGATAGTCGCCGTGAACCAAATGCGGATGCGCCGGCTCAGGCGGTGCATGCTCGTCAAGCCAGCGAAAGGCCAGCTCGAAGACCGGCCTGGGATCACTGAAGGACATGGCCCGCGCATGCAGATCCTCGATGGTCTTGCGAACCCCCGATACCGGCAGCGCGGGCGGCAGACCGGTCACATCCGCAGCATGCAGCGTCGCTGCGATGCCGGCGAGCTGCGACACCAGCTGCGGCCTGATCGCATCGAACTGTGCATCACGCAGGATCTTTCGCGGGATGGTTTCGCCGGGGATGCGGATCATCAGAAAGCCATCGCCGAGTGCGTCATCG
>CAIVAS010000033.1 GCA_903903975.1 uncultured Burkholderiales bacterium | reverse complement strand
TTTTTTGACATCCCGTCACTGTGCCCGGCCCAGTGAAAACCGGCAAGGCGCTTGAGTCTGTGGGATGGACGCCGGTCGACAAGGGGTCGCCTCCGACCGATTGTGTCTTGACCGCGACGGCCGGCTCTCGTAGCATCCGCGGCAGTCATCAGAAAGACATTCTGATTAAAAAAACAGACATTTAGAGGTACGCGTTGAAGCAGACTGCCCGGAATTTGCTGCACCGAAGCGCCCGCCTCCTTCCCGCCGCCCTGCTGATGATGGTGGTTGGCTGCGCCTCGGTGGGTCCGGATGCCACCAAGGCGCCCGCCGTCACGCCAGCCACACCGAGCGCAAGCAACCCGGTCACGCCCGTCGTGACGCCCCCGCCGGCCTCGGTGGTGATCAAGACGCCGTCTTCGAACACCGCGCAGCCCCAGTACGACGATATCTGGTCGCGAATGCGGGCCGGCTTTTCGATGCCCGAGCTGAACACACCGCTGGTGGGTGAGAAAGAACGCTATTACCTGGCCCATCGCGAGAGCCTGCAGCGGATGTTCAGCCGCGGTGGCCGCTATCTCTATTTCATCGTCGAGGAAGTCGAGCGACGCGGCATGCCGACCGAACTCGCGCTACTGCCTTTCGTCGAAAGCGCGATGAACCCGGTCGCGTTGTCGTCGGCCCAGGCCGCCGGCCTGTGGCAGTTCATCCCGTCAACCGGCAAACAATACGATCTGTCGCAGAACTGGTGGGTCGACAACCGTCGCGATGTGGTCCAGTCGACCCGGGCCGCCCTCGATTATCTGCAGAAAATCTACGAGATGAACGAGCGCGACTGGTTCCTCGCGCTGGCGTCTTACAACTGGGGCGAAAACGCGGTGGCCCGCGCGGTCAAGAACAACCGGGCGCGGGGCCTGCCGGTCGACTATCTCAGCCTGTCGATGCCCAATGAGACCCGCAACTACGTCCCCAAACTGATTGCGCTGAAGCACATCGTCCAGAACGCGAGCGCGCTCGGCATCGTGCTGCCGAATGTGCCCAACCGCCCCTACTTCGCCACCATCGAGAAAACCCGGCCGATCGACCTCAAGCTGGCCGCGCAGTTTGCCGGCATGAGTGTCGAGGACTTCGTGGCGATCAACCCGGCCCACAACCGACCGGTGATTGCGGCCAGCCGCAACAATCAGATCCGCATCCCGGCGGACCGCATCGACAGCTTCCTGTCGGCCGTCGAAATCCACGACATGAACGACAAGCCGCTGGCGTCCTGGCAGCCCTATACCCTCAAGCCCGGCGAATCGCTGGACGATGTCGCCCGTCAATCGGGTGTCTCGACCGCCGAACTGCTGCGGGCCAACGGCCTGAAGCCGGGCGGCCGCATCTTGCCCGGGACCCAGCTGATCGTCCCGCAAGCCGCGGTCAAGGATCAGAACCAGATCGAATCGTTTCAGGGGCCGCGGGTCTATGAACAGATCACGATCACAGCAAGCTATCACCAGGTCGCGCGACGTGAATCGATGGCCAGCGTGGCCTCGCGCTACGGTGTCAGCGTCGCTCAGCTGAGCGCCTGGAACGGCGGCGCCAAGTCCGCCCGTGCCGGCACCCGGCTGGTGGTACGACCGGCGAGCAACCAGACTGTCCTGACCACAGTTGGTGGCGCGCGTCAGGTGGTGGCACGTGCCGAGATCACACCACCGGTGCCTGCCACGCCGGAAACCATCGACCCGCCGCCGTCAGCGGCAAAAGCGCAGGATTCGCGCGCCTCGAAGGCCGCGGTCGGCAGCGCCAGATCGGGCAGCGCCAGTGCGAAAAACGCGCCGCGCCCGTCCGCCCCGGTGGCCAAATCGGCACCGAACCCT
>CAIVAS010000032.1 GCA_903903975.1 uncultured Burkholderiales bacterium | reverse complement strand
TCGCCAGTGCTGGTCGCCCTGCCCTTCAAACTGATGCTGTTTGTGCTTGCCGACGGCTGGACCCTGCTGGTCGGCTCGCTGGTGGCCAGTTTCGGCTGACACAAGGACCCCACTTCATGACCCCGGAAACCGTCGTCACCATCGGCCGTCAGGGCCTCGAGCTGATGCTGATCGTCTCATCGCCGCTGCTGCTCGTCTCGCTTGTGGTCGGCATCGCGGTGAGCTTCTTTCAGGCGGTCACGCAGATCAACGAACAGACGCTCTCGTTTTTGCCCAAGCTGGTCGGTGTCGGTATCACTGCCATCATCGCCGGTCCCTGGATGATGACGACGCTGGTCGACTACATCCAGCGCACGATCACGAGCATTCCACAGCTCGTGGGCGGCGGCTGACGCCCGGCAACGTGGTCTCGTTCACAGACGCCCAGCTGCAGGCCTGGCTTGCAGCCTTCGTGCTGCCCTTTTTCCGGCTGCTGGCACTTTTCAGCGCAGCGCCGGTGCTGTCGATTCGCAGCATTCCCGCCAGGGCACGTGTCGGCATTTCGGCATTGCTGGCCGCGACCATGGCCCCGGCGACCCTGAGCACTGCGGGCATCGATCTGATCTCGCTCACCGGCCTCGGATTTGCCATGCAGGAAGTCGCCATCGGGCTGGCGATCGGCTTTTCAGCAAGGCTGGCCTTCGCTGCCTTTGATCTCGCCGGCGAAGTGATCGGTCTGCAGATGGGTCTGTCTTTTGCGGGATTTTTCGACCCTCAGGGCGGACAGGGCAATGCGGTCGGCAGCTTCATGAACACCACCGCCACCCTCACCTTCGTGGCCATGAACGGGCCGCTGCTGCTGATTGCGGCCACCTTGCGCAGCTTCGACAGTCTGCCGATGGGTCAAATCGCCTTCGATTTTGCCGGGCGCTTCAATCCGATTGCCCTGGGCGCCGAGATTTTCGCGCTCGGCTTGCTGATTGCCGTGCCGTTTCTGGCGGCAATCATGTTCATCAATCTGCTGCTGGGGGTGATGTCGCGCGTGGCACCGCAGCTGAGCCTTTTTTCGATCGGATTTCCGATCACGGTCAGCATGGGACTGGTCCTGCTGTTCGTGGGCCTGCCCTGGATCGAGCGCCCGATGGCTCAGGCGCTCACCCACCTCTTCAACATGTTCGGCAGCTGAATCCTCAGACGCGCGACAGCACCGGACCGGCCAGACGCAACTGACCGAGCAATTGCCCGGCGATCTTTTGCAGCGGCACAACCTCATGCACCGCGCCGGTCGCGATCGCTTCGCGCGGCATGCCGAACACCACGCAACTCGCTTCATCCTGCGCAAAGTTGTAAGCACCGGCCTCGCGCATTTTGAGCATCGCATCGGCGCCATCGCGGCCCATGCCGGTCAGCATCACGCCGATCGCATTGCGACCGACCTCGAGCGCCACCGAATTGAAGAGGACCTCGACCGATGGCCGATGCCGATTGACGACCTCGCCGTCATGCACCTCGACGACATAGTTGGCGCCACTGCGCCGCACGGCGAGATGCCGCCCGCCCGGGGCGATATAGACATGGCCCGGGAGGATACGCTCGCCGTGCTCGGCTTCTTTCACATGCATGCGACAAACCGAATTGAGCCGATCGGCCAGACTGCGCGTAAATCCGGGCGGCATGTGCTGGGTCACCATCACAGCCGGGCAATCCGCAGGCAAACCGCTCAGCAATTCACGCAGTGCCTCAGTGCCACCGGTGGACGCGCCAATGGCGATCAGCTTTTCGGTACTGACCCGCGAATAGCTGATCGGCACGGCCTTGACCAGCGGCGCAGCCGCATCAGCCGAGGCCTGGCCATGAACAGCCGAACCCACCAGGCGAGGCGCGGCTGACGGTGGCGCAGGGCGAGCAACCGGCCGACGGTCGATTCTCACTTTCGCCGCGATCCGAACCTTCTCGGTGATTTCCTTGGCCATCTCCTGGAGCCCCTGCGCGAGTCCGAGCCGTGGCTTGGCCACGAAATCGACAGCGCCCAATTCGAGTGCGCGAAGCGTGGTCTCAGCACCGCGCTCGGTCAGGGTCGAGACCATCACCACCGGCATCGGCCGCAGCCGCATGAGCTTCTCAAGAAAATCGAGCCCGTCCATCTTGGGCATCTCGACATCCAGCGTGATCACATCGGGGTTGAGTTCGCGGATCATCTCGCGCGCCACCAGCGGGTCGCTTGCCACACCGATGCAGGCCATATCAGGCTGCGAATCGATCAGCGTCGACAGGATGCTGCGTACCAGCGCGGAGTCATCGACCACTACGACCCGGATCTTGCCCGTCGCGTCTTTCATCGCTCAGTCCTCAAAATAGCTCGACGCCACCGGAAGCGGCAGCGGCGGGTTGGCGGCTCAGCTTGCCGCGGTAATCGGATTCAACGGTCGCAATCACATCGGACTGAGTCACCGCCAGCCTCTTGACCAGGGCCCGGCCACTGCCCGGAAAAAGACAGACCTTGCGCGGATAGACATCGAGCACATCCTTCGAGACGATTGCAATCCGCTCGGTCGCCAGAAACTGCTCGACGAATTCGACGTTGCGTTCGCCGACATTCATGCAGGTGTAGTTGCGCATGACCTGCCCACCGCCAAAGATCTTGGCCGCAAGCCGTTCTCGACGAGCGCCTCGCTTCATCATTTCATTGATGAGCAACTCCATCGCAAAGGCGCCATAGCGTCCGGCGCTGCCCCCCTCGGGCAGCATGAAATGGTTCATCCCGGACAAGCCGATCGATCGGTCGACCAGGCAGGCTGCCACGCAGGAACCGAGCACCGTCGTGAGCAGCAGATCGTCACCGGCATGAACGTAATACTCGCCCGGCATCAGCTTGACGGTTTCGACACCGAAAGCCGGATCATGAAAATAGGTGCGGGCTTCGAACTCGCGATGAACGCGGCTGCGCAGCTTCGACAGTCTGTCCAGACTGCTGCTGGCAACGACCGACACTTCTGTCATGACGCCCATGATGCCGTCCGCGCGGATTGCACACTGCACCGCTCGTAAACCGTCTTGCCACGCAGCGAAAAGAGATCAGCATGCGCCGAAAAATTTTCGGAATGCCCTGCAAACAGCAGTGCGCCCGGGCGCATCGCCGCATGAAGTCGCGCCAGCACATCGCGCTGGGTGGTCGAATCGAAATAGATCATGACGTTGCGGCAGAAAACCACATCGAAGGGCTGCGAGAATCGCAGTTCGTCGTGCACGAGATTGAGTTGCCTGAACTCGACCATGCGGGTCAGTTCGGGGCGAACCCGCATCAGCCCGGCATTGGCACCGCTGCCCTTCAGGAACCAGCGACGCATGCGTTCCTGGTCGAGCGCTTTGTCGGCACCCATCGAGTAGACCGCCGCGCGCGCGGTCTCGAGGACGTCGGTATCGATATCCGAGGCGACGATGCTCACCTTCGCCCCGGTGCCGAGCGCTTCGAGCGCGGTCATCGCAATCGACCACGGCTCTTCGCCGGTCGAGGCCGCAGCGCACCAGATCCGCACTGGCCCGGTCTGCGCCCGCAGAAAATCGGCCAGCAACGGAAAGTGGTAGGACTCGCGAAAGAACGAGGTGAGATTGGTGGTCAGTGCATTGAGAAACGGTTGCCACAGCGGGGAGTTGACCTTCTCGATGGCGTCGAGAAGGCTGCGGTAATCAGGCAGACCGTGCTCGCGAAGCACGCGTGCCAGTCGACCCTGCACCATGCTCTGCTTGCTGGGCAGCAGGTGAATGCCGGCGCGTTCCTTGATGATTCGACAGGCTCGCTCAAAATCGCCTGGGGCAAGGGCGGCAATCTGGCCAACTGTCGAGCTTGCGGTCATGAGAGGACGACATTCATCAGATCAGGCGCAGGCTCAGAACTCTTCCCAATCGTCGTCGGCGCGCTTGGGCGAGGGCGTTGGCGATGACGGGGCAGGCGGCGCTGACTGCGCGGCCGGCGTTATGCGCGGTGCGGGGGGCGCGACGCTGTCGGGGCGTGCAGCGGCCGGTCGAGCCGATATCGGCGCAGCGGCGTTCTTGCGCGGCACAGCGTCGTTCTTGCGCGGCACGGAAGCGGGCCTGGGGATCATCGCCGGGGCCATCGCCGGTCTGGGCGCCGGTGCATGGCTTTTCTGGACGATTTCAGCAAGGGGCGCGGCTGCCCCGCGACCTGACAGTCGGAAGCTGTCGATGGCCTCGATCAGGCTGCGAGCCTGCTGTTTGAGGCTTTCAGCCGCGGCCGCACTTTCTTCGACCAGCGCTGCATTTTGCTGAGTCATGCGGTCGAGCTGGCCGACTTCGGTGTTGACATGAGCGATGCCAGCACTTTGCTCGACAGTCGCCGACGAGATCTCGCCGATGATGTCGGTGACCCGGCGCACCGAGGTCACAATTTCTTCCATCGTCGACCCGGCCTCCTGGACCAGACGGCCACCAGACTCGACCCGTTGCACACTGTCGGTGATCAGGTCCTTGATCTGACGCGCAGCTTCGGCACTGCGCTGAGCGAGACTTCTGACCTCGGCGGCCACCACCGAAAAGCCGCGTCCCTGCTCGCCGGCACGCGCGGCTTCCACGGCTGCATTGAGCGCCAGGATATTGGTCTGAAAGGCGATGCCATCGATCACGCCGATGATGTCGGCAATCTTGCGTGAACTGTCGCTGATCTCGCCCATGGTCGTGACCACCTGCTGCACGACATCACCGCCGCGGCGCGCCACTTCAGAGGCACCCAGCGCGAGCTGGTTGGCCTGGCGCGCATTCGCCGCGTTGGTATCGACCGTACCGGCCATCTGCTCGACGCTGCTCGAGGTCTGCTGAAGGCTGGCGGCCTGTTGTTCGGTACGCTGCGACAGATCGCCGTTGCCGACCGCGATCTCGGTCGAGGCCACCGAGATCTGCTCAGCCGACACCTTGATCGAACCGACTGTTCGCTCGAGCTGCTCAGCCATCCGTGAAAGCGCGGAGATCAGCTGACCGACCTCATCGGCCGACGGCGGCGGCAGATCGACCCGCAAGTCACCCGCAGCAATCGATTCAGCCGCCTTGCGCGCCGCCTCGAGCGGCAGGATCAGGCGACGGTTAAATCCCAGCGTGAGCGCGAACAGCAGTCCGAGTGACATCAGCGTTGAGCCCCACACCAGCGGCAGCGCCATGCCCGGCGACGCGGCCTCGGCAGTCCCCGACGCTTTGGCGTCGCGACTGTCGCCGGAGGTGGCGCTGGCGGCGGCCCGCGCGGCGGCAGCCTCCTTGCGCAAGCTCGCGATCTCGTTGTCGGAGCGATGCGAGAGCACCGTGACCAGCACACACAGCGCCAGCATCAGGATACCCGCGATCGCCGGCAGGATCAGCAGCTTGAATCGCAGCTTCATGTTCACCTCAAATTAAAAAAAATAAATTTCCGAACTTCAGCGCCTGCGCGAACGATCAGGCCAGCGCCATCTCGGCCGTGCCCATGAGCTTTTCGATCGCGATCAGGATCAGCATCCGATCATTCAAGGTCCCCAGACCGGTGATGTAGCTCGAATCGACCACCGAATCGATTTCTGGTGTGTCGCGAATCTGCTCGGGTGACAGTTCCATCACGTCGGAGACCGAGTCGACCACCATGCCGACCACGCGAGCGCCGAGATTCAGGATGATCACCACCGTGAAGTCGTTGTATTGGGCCGAACCGAGTCCGAACTTCAGGCGCATATCGACGATCGGCACGATGACACCGCGCAGATTGACCACCCCCTTGATGAAAGAAGGCGCATTGGCGATCCGGGTCGGCTGTTCATAGCCGCGGATCTCCTGAACTTTCAGAATGTCGATGCCGTACTCCTCCTCGCCGAGCCGGAAGGTCAGGTATTCACGAGGCCGCTCGGCCACTGCGTTAGCGCGTGCATTCATGGTGTGTCTTGCCTTTCAATCTTCGATTAATGACGCGCGCGGCGGATCAGCCACGACACGTCGAGGATCAATGCCACCCGTCCGTCACCCAGAATCGTTGCCCCGGAGACACCCGGCACCTTGCGATAGTTGGCTTCCAGATTCTTCACCACCACCTGATGCTGTCCGATGAGATCGTCGACCAGCAGAGCAATCCGCCCGCCTTCGGCCTCTACCACGATCATGATCCCGCCGTTGTGCTCCACCGAGCGCGGCACGTCGAACAGTTCATCGAGTCGTATCAGCGGCAGGTATTCGTTGCGTACTTCCACGACGCGGCCGGTGCCGCCCACCGATTTCACATCGCTGGCAGTCATATGGATCGACTCGACGACCGATGCCAACGGCACGATGTAGGTCTCGTCGGCAACGCCGACCGACATGCCGTCCATGATCGCAAGCGTGAGCGGCAGTCGGACCGAGACCCTCATGCCCTGGCCTTCGACCGAATCGATCTCGACCGAGCCGCCAAGCGAGGTGATGTTGCGTTTGACCACGTCCATGCCGACGCCGCGACCCGACACATCGGTGACCTCGGCTGCGGTTGAAAAGCCTGGTGCAAAGATCAGTCCATAGACTTCGGTATCGGTCATCGAGTCGCTGACGCTCAGGCCTCGCTCGCGCGCCTTGGCAAGCAGCTTGCCGCGATTCAAACCCCGTCCGTCGTCGCGAACCTCGATCACGATCGAGCCGCCCTGATGCGCTGCCGCCAGTGTCACCGTGCCGTGCTCGGGTTTGCCGGCGGCGATCCGGTCGGCCGGCATCTCGATGCCGTGGTCGGCCGAGTTGCGTACCAGGTGGGTCAGCGGATCGGTGATCTTTTCGATCAGGCCTTTGTCGAGTTCGGTGTCTTCACCGACGGTGTGCAGTTCGAGCTTCTTGCCCAGACGACCCGACAGATCGCGAAGCATGCGCGGAAAGCGATTGAAGACCGCTGTCATCGGAATCATCCGGATGGCCATGACGGCTTCCTGGAGCAGCCGGGTGTTGCGCTCGAGGTCGGTCAGCGCGGTGGCCATCGCCTGATGGACGACAGCGTCGAGCCCGCGTCCGGTCTGGGCCAGCATTGCCTGGGTGATCACCATTTCGCCGACCAGATTGATCAGCTGGTCGACCTTCTCGGTTGGCACGCGAATCGTCGAGGACTCGAGATTGGCACTGGGAGGGGCTGCGCGATCGGCAGCGCGAGGCACTTCTGGCTTGGGCGCGGCCACGACGACAGTTTCGGGCGCATGGACTTCGACGGCGACCGGCACCGGAAGATCATCAAAGAGACCAAACGCCTGGTCGGACTCCTGCGTGACGTCTGTTGCCGCGCCTGAGGCAGCGACCGCGGCGGTCTCTGCACCCACTTCCCGGATGCTGACCTGCTCGCGGGACACATGAAACGAAAAGAGATCGAGCAGATCACTGTCAGTGACGGTACTGACCACCCGGAAATGCCGGGTCTGCGCGGCATCAGGCTTGCCGTCATCCGTCGGCTCGATCGTCCCCAGACCCGGTATTTCGCTGAAAAGCTCGACCACATTGTCGGCGAACCTGGGCTGATCCAGCGGTCCGATGGCAATCGCGAGCACGCGCTCGCCGGGCGCGGTCGGCGCCGCGGCGGGGCTTGCATTCGCCGGCGCTTCGGTCAGCACCGCCGCAACCGGGGCTACTGATGAAACGGCAACCGGCGCCGCGGCAACAGTACCGTGCGCAAACGCGCCGATCCGCGCAACCAGTTCAGTGCAGTCAATGCCCGCATCAGTGCCGCTCTGACGGCTCGCCAGCAGATGTTTGAGCACATCGCCCGATTCGAGCAGGGTGTCGATCATGCTGCTGGTGATGGCCAGCTCGCGACGACGCAAGCGGTCGAGCAGCGTCTCCATGACATGCGTGAGATCGGCCACGTCCTGAAAACCGAAGGTCGCAGCGCCGCCCTTGATCGAGTGCGCGCAACGAAAAATCGCATTCAGCGACTCGTCATCGGCATTCGATTCGTCGGTCTCGAGCAGCAAGGCCTCCATGTTGGTGAGATTCTCGCCAGCCTCTTCATAAAAGACGCCATGGAACTGCGACAGGTCGAAAACATCGCCTGAGGATTCACTGGTATGGGTATCGCTCATCGTCGCTTCCTGCGAGGCTAGTTGGGCAGCACTTTGCTGATGATCTCGAGCAGGCGCTGCGGATCGAAAGGCTTGACCATCCAGCCTGTCGCACCGGCGGCACGTCCCGCCTGCTTCATCTCGTCGCTCGACTCGGTGGTGAGCATCAGGATTGGCGTGCGCTTGAAGCGGTCGACGCAGCGCAGCTCGCGAATCAGGGTCAGACCGTCCATGCGAGGCATGTTCTGATCGGTCAGCACCAGATCGACATGCCGGTCGCCGATCTTGTCGAGCGCATCCTGACCATCGATGGCCTCGATCACGTCGTAGCCCGAACTGCGCAGGGTGAAGGACACCATCTGACGCATCGACGCGGAATCGTCCACCGCAAGAATCGAAGCCATTTTCACTTGTTTACCCCTAAAAAAGTTCGACCGAGCCCGCGTCAACCACTCGCTGGGCCACGGGACACGGACGGACAACCCATTGGACTTCGCAACCTTCTTCCTCGCCGCTCAATGCCAGATTTCCGAGGCATTCGGTCACCGATGAGAGGCGACGGCGCGAGTGGGTAATCAATTGCGATGCCATATCCTCGAATTGCAGCGCGGTCATGGCGCGCTTCATCTCGGTCAGCAACACATCGCGCTCCTGGCTTGGCGGCATCCCGGACTGACTGCTGACGGCATGAGAGAAGTGCGCTGAAAGCTGGGTCACCGCATCGATCAGCAAACGCTGCAGGCGGTCGAGCTCAGTACCGGCTGTCATCAGCTCATCCTGCAGATCAACCACCAACCTTGTCGGCACCGTGGTAAGTCCTGTGGCTGCTTGATCGAGTCCCATTGCACCTGCTTCATTGCATGTAAGTCAGCATGACGTGCGTGCTAACATCGATTGGTTCGCTTGCCTGCCCGATGGCATCGGATGTGTCATTCTCAGACACCATTGCGTCTGGGCAACCCCTGAAAAGAACCGGTGCATCCCACCAATTCCGCGATCAGTTCCGCCGCGCGAACCGCCGGTTCGGAAACCCGCGGCGAACCCATTCGCCTGCTGGTCGTCGAGGACTCCGAACTGGACTACGAACTCCTCCTGCGCTCATTGCGCAGGCAGCAATTCGAGCCCCATGCGATCCGTGTTGAAGATGCCGGGGGATTGCAGGCGGCGCTCGCCGACGGCCCCTGGGACGCGGTGATCTCCGACCACCATCTTCCCCGTTTCTCGAGCACCGAAGCACTGCGCATCATCCGTTCGGAAGGCGCAAACCTGCCGTTCATCATCGTGTCGGGCAACATCGGTGAAGACGCAGCGGTTGCCGCGATTCAGGCAGGTGCCGATGACTATCTGATCAAGGGTCGACTGGCCCGTCTCGGGCCGGCTCTGCGCAGCGCGATGTCAGCCGGCGCGGCGCGGCGCGAGCGCACCGCCGCCCAGGAGGCGCTTGCCGCCTCCGAGCAACGATTGCGCGCGCTCACCGACCATCTGCAACAGGCGGTCGAAGCCGAGCGCGCCGAGATTGCCCGTGAAGTGCACGATGACGTGGGCGGCATGCTGACCGCGCTTCGCTTCGACCTGAGCTGGATCGAGCGCCACGGTGAGGACGCCATCCGTGGCCGCGCGCATCAGGGGCTCGAGACGCTGAACCAGGCGGTCGAGGCAGTCCAGCGAATCATGCGCAATCTGCGCCCGCCGGCCCTGGAAGCCGGGATCGTTGCCGCGCTCGAGTTTCTGGTGTCCCAGTTTGAAAGCCGAACCGGCATCGATACCCATCTTGATTGCAATCGCGAAAGTATCGATGTGTCAGAGCAGATTGCGATCACGGTTTACCGGGTCGCCCAGGAATCGCTCACCAATATCGGCAAGCACTCGCAGGCGGCCCATGCCAGACTCGATCTGGTGGTGCAGGACGATATGCTCTCGCTCGAAGTCTCGGACGATGGCGTCGGCATCCGAACTGAAGATCTCGACAAGCCGGGATCATTTGGCCTCAGAGGCCTGACCGAACGCGCCCGACAGGCCAATGGCTGGCTCGAGATCGCAGCAGGCAAGGGCAGAGGCGCCATCATGCTCATGATTCCCCTGACACCCCAGGCCGCAGCGCGCCTCGAAGCGGAGCCCGACGCATGATCCGTGTGGTGCTCGTCGATGACCACGCCCTGATCAGGCGGGGTTTGCGCGATTCGCTGACCGAGGCCGGCGACATCAGGATCGTTGGTGAAGCCGGCGACTACGGCGAACTGCGTCAGCTGCTTCACGACACCGAGTTCGATGTGCTGCTGCTCGATATCAATTTGCCGGGACGCAGCGGACTCGATGTGCTGCATTCGCTGGCCGACCATCCGACCCGCATCCGGGTGCTGGTGCTCACGATGTATCCGGAAGATCAGTATGCGATCCGCGCGCTCAAGGCAGGCGCCATGGGTTATCTCAACAAATCGGCCGACCCGACGCAGATTCTGGCGGCGGTGCGAACCATCCATGCCGGTCGGAAATACATCACCCCCGCCATCGCCGAAGCACTGGCAGAACGCCTGTCGATCGACGACAGCGAAAAGCCCCACGAGCGATTGTCCGATCGTGAGTTTCAGACCCTGCTCAGACTCTCGACCGGGCAGCGCCTGTCGGATATCGCCGTCGAACTGAACCTGTCACCCAAGACCGTCTCGGTCTATCGGGCAAGGGTGCTTGAAAAACTGTCGCTGCAGTCGAATGCCGATCTGACCGCTTATTGCCTGCGAAACGGACTCATCGACTGACGCTCGACACGGGTCGGCTCCGACGCTCAGACGATGGCGACGCAGTTCTTGCCGGCGTTCTTGGCCTGATACATCGCCTCATCGGCGCGCAGCAACGATGATTCGAGCGAATCGTCGGGCCTGACCATCGTGGCACCCGCAGAAAACGTGATGAAAACCTTCTTGGCGTCGTACAGGTAGACATCGCGGGTCAGCTCTCGCTGAACTTTCATGAGGAGCTCACGAGCTTCCTCGACACCCAGACCGGGCAGCAGCAGGACGAATTCTTCGCCGCCATAGCGCGCCACGGTATCGCAGGGGCGAACCTTGGACTGGAGCAGGCGGGCAAGGTGCTGCAAAGCCCCGTCGCCGGCGTGATGCCCCAGCACATCGTTGACCCGTTTGAAATCGTCGATATCGAGAAGACCCACCGTGAGCAGGCGCGACTCATCGCGAACCGGCACGATCTCGCGCAGAAAGGCTTGTTCGAGTCCGGCGCGATTGGCCGATCGGGTCAGGTGATCAATCAGCAGTCGTTCACTGGCCTGAGCCAGTTCCTGCTCGAGCCGAACAACCTGCGATTCGAGTGACTGCGCCCGCTCGGAGCTGCTTTGCAGGCCGCGCTGGGCATCGCCCACCGACTCCTGCATCGAATGAGCGTCGGCCACGAGGCTGCGCACGCGCTCAGCGATGCCTTCGAGCGAATCGGCCTGCGAAATCGCTTCCATATGGCCCGACAAGGTGGCGCCGAAGTCACCGGAGCGCTCGCCCAACTGAGACATCTGCTCGACCAGATTGGGCAGCAGATCGCGCAATGCCGACAGCGAGTCGCGCCGGGTCAGAGACAGATCGTGCTGGGATTCGAGCGCCTGCTCGATCAGCGCGCGAGCTGCCGCAAGCGAGCGGCGATCGGCGCCATCGCTGACCGCATCGCGCACCGCCCTCACCTGCGAGGCAATCCAGCTGTCGGGCTCGGATATCGCCTCGAAACTGCTGCACAGCGCGCCCACGATCTCGACCAGTTCGGCATTGACCTTGCGCAACTGGCTGTTTGATCGGCGGGTGTCGACCGGCATGTCGCTCGAAGCGCTGTTGCTGAACTTTTCGGCCTCGACGGTCTGAGCCTTCGTGACCGATCCGTGAGCCGCGGTTGCAGACTGCACCGACCCGGCGCCAAGCGGATGATGTGGACCGAGTTTTTCGAGTCGGGCGAGAACCGCCTGCGCCTCGGCCCAGCGCTGGTTGTCGACGAGATTGATGAGCGCTGTGACGGCGTCGGCCGGGGCATAGCGGCTCAGGAGCCCGACCGCACTCGATGCGATCTGCTCAAGGTCGCCGTCAATCGGCGGGCCGCCGACACGGATCCAGGCCTGGCGGTAATTGCTGGGTGTCAGCTCGACGCCGCGCTCTGTCAGCAGACGAATCGCAGCGCGAGCAGCATCGACCGACGACAGGGGTTTGCCTGCCGCGGTCTCCGACGGCATCGTCGGCTTTCGAACCGGGTCTGCGGTTTTCATGCTGTCAGCACGGGAAGACTTCGACGCGCCGTATCTTCCGCAGCAAGAAGCAGGGCCTGATCGAGCGGCAGTGCCTTGGCATAGAGCCAGCCCTGATGCAGATCGCATCCCAGCGCCATCAGCGTCTGGCGTTGTTCTTCGGTCTCGACGCCCTCGGCCACCACCGAGAGCTGAAGATTGGCGGCGAGCGCGACGATGGCGCTGGCCACCGCCCGGCTGCGCTCGGAGCTGTGGACATCCTGAACAAATGACCGATCAATTTTGAGCGTCGTCAGCGGCAGGCGCGTGAGATAGGCCAACGAAGAATGACCCGTGCCGAAATCATCGACTGCCAGACCCACCCCGAGCGCACGGATCGCCCTGAGGGCTTCCACCGCCCGTTCTGCATCCTTCATCATCGAAGACTCGGTGAGCTCGACATCCAGGCTGGCCGCATCGACACCATGACGCGCCAAGGCCTTGGCAATGACCACGGGCAATGTGCCGGTGTGCAGTTGCTTGGACGACAGATTGACTGCAATCGAGCAATCATCGCGACCAAGACGCTTGAGCGCGGCGAGCGCCTTGCAGGTCTCGTCGATCGCCCATTCACCGAGCGGGATGATGAGATTGGTCTCTTCGGCCAGCGCGATGAACTTGCCCGCGGGCTGCATCTTGCCGTTGCGCTCCCAGCGCATCAGCGCCTCATAGCCCGCCAGCTGACGGTCCCAGGCCGAGTACTGCGGCTGGAAATGCATCGACATTTCGCCCCGCTCCAGCGCCTTGCGCAGGCCGCTGTCCATGTCGAGGCGATCGGCCTCGCCTTCGGACATCGAGGCGTCGAACAGGATCGCGGTGTCTCCGCCATCGGAAGTCGCCACACGCCTTGCGTGATCGGCATGGGTGATCCAGGCGGTCGGGTCGAGGAGCTTTTCGCCACTGACATGGACACCGACCGAGGCGCGAAGAAAGCATTCGCGGCCACCCACCAGAAAAGGCTCATCGAAGGAGTCGACCACGGCACGCGCAAACCGAAGCGCGGCAGCGCTGTCCTTGAGTCGATCCATGAGCAGGCCGAGCGCATTCGCCCCGTGGTA
Source organism: uncultured Burkholderiales bacterium (assembly GCA_903903975.1). Taxonomy (GTDB): domain Bacteria; phylum Pseudomonadota; class Gammaproteobacteria; order Burkholderiales; family Burkholderiaceae_E; genus UBA4615. The sequence goes on along the minus strand of CAIVAS010000032.1, from coordinate 1,880 downwards.
GGTGACCGCCTCGATGCAGGTGCCAGCGGCGATATCGTCTTTAAGTACCCTGGCCTCGTTCGCCAGTCGGCGCAGGCGATGGGTCACCTCGATGAACAGACGATCGGTGGCCGTGGCGCCGAGCGCCTCGAGCACGAGCTGGAAGCGATCGATTTCGATGCTGGCAAAGCCGCGCAAACCGGCGCTCGATGACGGCTTGCTTTTAAGGTGGTTGAGTAGCCAGGCCCGATTGGGCAGGCCAGTCAGAGAATCAAAGTGGGTGATCTGATAGATGTGCGGGTCGCTGCCGCCGGCAGGCGTCACATCGTGGACCATGCCGCACACCTTGATCGGCCCGCCCGCTCCGGCATGGATTTCCTGGACGTCGATTCGCATCCGGCGAAGGTTGCCTGGTCCGGTAATCACTTCGACTTCCTGCCTGACGGTCGGACCGCCAGACATCAGTCGGGCCAGCGCACGCCACAGACGCCGGCGATCGGGCCTGGCAACCAGGTTCAGGAGGTCGCGCTGACGCAGGGCTTCCGGCTGACCGGGCCACTCGAGAAGGCTGAAAAGATCCGCTTTGCCTGAGATCTGGTGGCGCAAGGGGATCCACTCGAAACCGGCCTTGGCAGGCTTGGTGCGAACCGACTCGGCCGCCGACCCGTGCCCGAGCGATCGCTCCAGGCGCGACAACCTCAGCAGTTGCTGCAAGCGGTAAGCCAATGCGGTCGGGCTGAAAGTTCGCAGGCAGTAGTCGGCAGCACCGGCATCTCGCGCCTGCCGTGTGGCATCGTCGTCGCTCTGATCACTCAACCAGAGCACGGAAACGAAGGCTCCTGAGGGATGAGCTCGCAGCTTTCGGCAGATTTCGAAGCCGCTCTGGCCGGCCACCATTTCGCTGACGATCAGGCCATCGGGCGGATTATCGTTAAGTTCGGACAGGTCAGCGCTGATGCGCGGATGCTCGGTCACGATGAAGCCCCGATCACGCAAACCCTGACTCATCGACATCAACCACATCGGGTTGTCGTCGATCAGCATGATGTGAGGCAGCGACTGCTGACTGGGTAAGGGGGCGATTGAGGCCATAGGAGACGCTTGGAGACTCGTTTCAGCTTAGCGTACTCTTGCGGTTTTTCGGGTGCCGGAATCAGGTGTTCAGCTTGGATTGCGACGCGCTCCCGACGAACGGCAACAGGCCGACTTAGGAAGTTAGCAAAATGGCAGCCCCCCAGACCGGGCACGGAACCGGGCAAACCGGACGGATCATGACCTTCCTTGTCACTCGCTTTCTGACCCTGTTCGGTATCGCCGTGCGACCGCTCGAGGTCGACCCCCAGGCTGCGCAGGCAGTGGGTCCGGAGCTCCAGACCTTTCGCAGACTGTCGCGGGACAGCTACTGGGAACAGGATGAGAGCGGCCTTATCACCCGCGTCGATGACGGCCCGAACCCGTCCGCGCTGAAACTTCGAATCGGCGGTTTTCTCTGGGACGACGGCGCTCTACCGCTTGAGACCGGCGACTGGCAGGCGCATCGCGACCGGCTGGCACGGCAGGAGGCATTTTCTGACTTTGCCTGGGTCTGGAACGACCCTTCCGGACGCACACGCGTCTCGATCGACAGTGGTGTGCCCAGGCATGACTCGCAGGGGCGCTTTCTCGGATACAGCGGTGTTTCACGCGACGCCGGTATCGACACGGCCGCCGACCGCGCCCGGCGACTGGCGACCGCTGCGCTGCTTGCGGCCAGCGAACCGGTCGTCTGGATCGAAGCCAACAGCCATCCGACGAGCGGATGGCGGATCATCTGGGCCAACGCTTCGGCCTGTCAGCTCTTCGACAGAACCGAGCGCGAATTGCGCGAATTGCCTTGCCGCACGCTCTTTGGACCCGACTCG
>CAIVAS010000031.1 GCA_903903975.1 uncultured Burkholderiales bacterium | reverse complement strand
TAGGGAATGATCGGCTGATCGGGCACTGAAAGCGTGAAATCGGCATTGACGCGGATCTTTTCGCCGACGGCCGGAACCTTGATGTGCTGGTACATGAAGCGCAATCTCCTGCGACTGGTCTTAAGACGCTCGAAACATCGGCCGTTTTAATAGCGGCCATACCCTTTCGCAGTATAAGGGCTAATGATCAGACCGGATTCAGCCGGCCAATGTTCGAGGCAGACATGCGAGGGCAGACGCTGACGATCGACCGCACCATGGCTTTGCGGCTATCGTTCGACCTGAATCGGACACACGACCGACCGGATATCCCATGAAAATGCCCCTTTTGAATCTGTACTGCCTGACTTCCGAGCGCAAATCGACAGCCACCCTCCGGGCGGTGCTTGCGACCCTTCTGATCGCCTGCAGCGGGGTTATGCACCCTGCGGATGCACAGGGGACAGCCGACCGCGTTGTGCCGAATGCCAGGCTGGAGCAGATCGAAATCAAGGCTGGAATGCACCTGATTAAGGCCGAAGTCGCGGCTGACACGCCGACCCGAATGCGCGGCCTGATGATGCGCGAGAAACTGGGCGCGAACGAAGGCATGATCTTCGTCTTTCCGGACAAGGCCGGTCATTGCTTCTGGATGCGAAATACCCTGGTTGCGCTGTCAATTGCCTTTCTGGATGACGACGGCACGATCGCAAACATCGAGGACATGAAGCCGCAGACCGAGGACAGCCATTGCCCGGTGCGGGCCGTGCGCTATGCGCTAGAGATGGAACAGGGATGGTTCGCCAGGCGCGGCGTCAAAGCCGGCGCCCGGCTGGTTCAGCCGCAGCTTTTCGGGGCCGCGGCTCGCAACTGAAAATCTCGCCGATCAGCCGAAATTCTTGGCAGCGAAGTCCCAGTTGACCAGGCTCCAGAACGCAGCCATGTAATCGGGACGACGGTTCCGATAATCGATGTAATAGGCGTGTTCCCAGAGGTCGCAGGTCAGAAGCGGCTTGTCGGTGCCGGTCACCGGGGTGGCGGCATTGCTGGTGTTGACGATATCGAGCGAACCGTCGGCCTTCTTGACGAGCCAGGTCCAGCTCGAGCCGAAATTGCCGACTGCCGACTTGGTGAAGGCATCCTTGAAGGCGTCGAAGGAACCCCACTTGGCGGTGATGGCCGCAGCCAGCGCACCGGCCGGCTGACCGCCACCCTTGGGTGACAGCGAGTTCCAGTAAAAGGTGTGATTCCAGATCTGGGCCGCATTGTTGAACATGCCGCCGGACGACTTGCGCACGATGTCTTCGAGGCCCATCGCGTCGAATTCGGTGCCCTTGATCAGGTTGTTGAGGTTGGTGACATAGGTCTGATGATGCTTGCCGTAATGAAACTCGAGGGTTTCCTTCGAGATATGCGGCACCAGAGCATCGATGGCATAGGGCAACGGCGGTAGGGTGTGTTCCATAGTCGCATCCAGAATGAGAAGTGTTGGGAAGATGTCGACGCCGACGGCGCGACGCTTGAATCAGTAGCCGGCCGGCGACTGCAGGCTGGCGCGATTGTAGGCCAGCAGGATGACCGCGCTCAATCAGGGCGCTTAAATCGTGCCGCGGCGCGAAAAACGATCAGCGGCCACGGCGGCGTTTAAGGGGAGCGGGCGCGTCGTCGGGTTTGACGCCGATGTCGATGGTGGTGTCGATATTGGCGTCGACACGCGGCCTGTCGACGGTTGCGTCAAAAGCCCCTTCACCCAGCACGACGCTCACCTGATCGCCGCCCGACAGGCTCCCGGCACTGCGCACGATTTGACCATCGGCAAGGGTGACGATCGCATAACCGCGCTCCAGAACCCCGCGCGGACTGACCAGCTCGAGCGCAGCGCCGGCGTGCAGCAGACGCTGAGCCGAGGTCTCTGCGGTCACTCTGGCGGCGGCTGTCAGGGCGCGTGCCGCGCCCTCCAGACGGGAGCGCGGCGCGGCCAGCTCCGGCGTTCGCAGCGCCGAGGCCAGCTTCATGAGCCGGGCTCGACGCAAGTCGGTGCTTCGCACGCCAGCGGTGGAAAGCCGCTGGGCAAGCTGTTCGAGGCGGGTCTGTCGCTGCGCCCACTGCAAGGAAGGCGGACGCAGCAACCGGGTTGCGGTATCGAGCCGCTGTTCGCGCTGATCACTCAGGCGGCGCCAGGCCTGCATCATGCGATGTCGGTCGCGGGCCAGACCGACGAGTTGCTCCATCCGATCGGGCACGGCGTTCACCGCCGCAGCGGTGGGCGTCGGCGCACGCACATCGGCGACGAAATCGGCAATCGTGAAGTCGGTTTCGTGGCCAACACCACTGATGACTGGAATCGGGCTGGCAGCGATCACCCGCGCCAGTCGCTCATCGTTGAACGCCCAGAGATCTTCGATCGATCCGCCACCGCGCACCAGCAACAGGACCTCACACTCGGCCCGCGAGCCCGCGGCGAGCATGGCGCGGATCAGTTCGGCGGGTGCCTGGGCCCCCTGGACCGACGCGGGATAAATGATCACCCCCACCTGAGGCGCACGGCGCGCGAGCGTGGTCAGCACATCGCGCAGCGCCGCCGCCTGCAGTGAGGTCACGATACCGACCGTTCGGACATGCACCGGTGGCGCCCGCTTGCGGGTGGCCTCAAAGAGCCCCTCGGCTTCGAGCCGCGCCTTGATCTGGAGGAATCGCTGAAACAGGTCTCCCGCGCCCGCCTGGCGCATGGCCTCGACATTGAGCTGGAATTCGCCACGAGCCTCATACAGACCCGCCTGAGCCCGAGCTTCGACCCGATCGCCGTTGGCCGGATTGAAAGCGACAAGCTGGTTCCGGCCGCGAAACATCACCGCGCGCACCGACGCCTGGGCATCCTTTAGGGTGAAGTACCAGTGACCACTGGCTGCCCGCGTCAGGTTGGAAATTTCGCCGCTCACCCAGACGGGCGAGAAGCTGCGATCAAGCAGTGCCGCCACTGCGCGATTGAGTTCGGTGACCGTCACGACACCGACCTGAGCGCCACGACCCTGTCCGTCGGAGCTCACGGCCAAGCCACTCTCCGGGCGAAAACTATCCACAAACGACGTATTTTCGTCATCATTCGACCTAATGCCTCGAACCGCACGGGTTTTCGATGTAACTCATTGAATTTTATAAATATTTATCTTGCGTATTTTTTCGGCAAAGCTTGCAAAGCCAGCTTTCAAGCCATTTTGACCGCCGTCGACCCGATTGATGCACAGACTTGTCCACAGCGTTTGGGGATAGACGGTCATGACAGAGCCATGAACGAACGGTTTCAGCGGCGCGACCGGACAGCAGTTTTCGAGCCGATCGGCGGCGACTTGCCCCGGCAGGCAGAAAACCCGGACAATCGCCGACTCACGCGACTTGCGGCAATCGGCCCAGGGAGCCGCGATTTCGGAGGTCGATGTGTTGTCCCTCATCCAGGCTGCAGGCTGGCCCGTCTGGTTTCTGATCATCGCTTCGTTTACCGCAGTCGCACTGATCATCGAGCGCGGTATTTCGCTGCGGGCCACCCGGGTCATGCCGGCCGGCCTGCTCGAGCGGGTTCTCGACCTGCATCGCCAGAACGCGGCCACCTCGGAGATGGTACAGAAACTCGAAAGCTCATCGCCGCTTGGCAAGGTGTTCGCTGCCGGCTTGCGCCACTCCCTCGCCGGGCGTGAGTCGATGAAAGAGGCCATGGAAGAAACCGGCCGCGCGGTCAGCCACGATCTCGAGCGCTATCTGGCCACGCTCGGCACGATCGCCAGCATCACGCCCCTGCTCGGACTGTTCGGAACGGTCGTCGGCATGATCGAGATCTTCGGCGCCGCAACGCCGGCCGGCTCCAACCCTCAGGCGCTGGCGCACGGAATCTCGGTCGCGCTCTACAACACCGCGCTTGGCCTGATCGTGGCCATCCCCGCCCTGATCGCGTATCGCGGTTTCCGAAACCGGGTCGACGGTTTTCTGATCGACATGGAGCAGCAATCGCTGCGCCTGCTCGATGGCATCGCGCCACGACAGTCGAACCCCCGTCTCTCGCCCAAGACGACATGAATTTCCGGCGCGGGTTCCGGCGCGAAGAACCGGAAATCAATTTCGTTCCGCTGATCGACCTGCTGCTGGTCATCCTGATCTTTTTGCTGGTAACCACCACCTATTCCCGGTTCAGCGAACTGCAGGTCAATCTGCCATCGGCCGCGGTCGACAAGCCGGCCGAACGACCGGCCGAGATTTCAGTCACCGTGTCGACCGAATCGCGTTACGCCATCGACGGCGAGATTGCCGCCTGGCGGGATGCCGGCAGTTTCGCGCAACTGCTGTCGAAAGCCGCATCCGGCCGCAGCGATTCGACCGTCGTGATCTATGCCGATGCCGGCGCAAGCCATCAGGCGGTGATCAATGTGCTGGAGGCGGCAAGGCTTGCCGGCCTGGGCAAGGTCAGCTTTGCCACGCAGACCGGCAACGCCCGCAAACCTTGACGACGCCGCATGCCCTCGCACCGCGGCCGGGACCGACGGGCTGGCGTGCCGCCCTCGAGCAGCGGATCCGGCGACTCTGGTTCGCGCCGCGCGGTAGCGCAGACGCCCTGATCGGACTGGCACTGCGCCCGCTCGGCAGCCTGCTCGGCGCGGTCGCTGCGCACCGACGCGAACAGATTGCCCACGACAAACTGATGCCGCGCGCTTCGGGTGAGCCTGCGGTGGTGATCGTCGGCAATCTGCTGGTCGGCGGCACCGGTAAAACGCCGCTCCTCATCGCCTTGGCCAAAGGCCTGACGGCGCGCGGCTGGCGTGTCGGCGTGATCGCCCGCGGACATGGCAGCCATGACCGGGGAGCCCGCAACGCGCCCAGGCTGGTGCAGTGCGACGGCACGACCACCGACTTCGGCGACGAACCGATCCTGATTGCGCGCGAGACAGGGCGGCCGGTGGTGGTCGGACGAGACCGTGGTGCTGCCTTGCGTCAACTGAGCGCACTGGAAGCGCTCGATGTGGTCCTGTCGGACGACGGCCTGCAGCATGTCGGGCTGCGCCGCGACCTCGAACTCGCCGTCTTCGACTCGCGTGGCGCCGGCAATGGGCGGTGCCTGCCGGCCGGCCCCTTGCGCGAACCGCTGTCGGATGCGCTGCTGCTGGACGCCATCGTGCTGAGCGGCACCGCCACGCCGACGCCAATCGCCCACTCGCGGGTCTTCCACTTTCAGACGCCCATGACCCGATTCGCCACCCTGGACGACAGCCTGAGCTGGGAGATCGGCGAATTTGCGGCGCAGATGCACGGTCTGTCACTCGATGCGCTGGCCGGAATCGGTACGCCTGAGCGCTTTTTCGGACAGCTCGCCGAGCTGGGCATCGAGGCGAGGTGCTGGCCGCTGGCCGACCACGAACCGATCGACGAGGCCTGGCTTGCGACGCTGCCGGGCCGCTGGCTGATCATGACAGCGAAGGACGCCGTAAGATGCGTCGGGTTTGACGACGCCCTGCAGTCGCGGTGCGTCGTGTTGCACATCGAAGCCGTCCCCGAGGCGGCGCTCATCGACTGGTTGGAGGATCGCCTTCGTGGATAGCCGTCTGCTCGAAATCCTGGTCTGCCCGATCTGCAAAGGTCTGCTCAAGCACGACCGCACGACACAGGAACTGACCTGCCAGACCGACCGGCTGGCCTTCCCGATCCGGGACGGCATTCCGATCATGGTCGAGGAGCAAGCCCGGGTCCTGCCCGAATCGTGAGCAAGGCTTGAGCCAGGTGCCCGACTTCGTCGCGCTGATTCCGGCGCGCATGAGCTCGACCCGACTGCCCGGCAAACCACTGGCCGATATCGCCGGCGAGCCGATGGTCGTCAGGGTGGCGCGTCGGGCCCTCAACTCCGGGGCGCGGCTGGTCGCGGTTGCCACCGATTCGACCGAGGTGATCGATGCGGTCGAGGCACACGGCATCCGGGCATTGCTCACCCGCGCTGATCATCCTTCAGGCACCGATCGGCTCGCCGAGGCGGCCGACCTGCTCGGACTGCACGACGACGACATCGTGGTCAACGTCCAGGGCGACGAGCCCGAGATCCCGCCGCCCCTGATTGCCCGGGTGGCCGAGCAACTTCGCGCGCACCCCGACTGCGCGATTGCCACGGCGGCGCATGCGATCGACTCCCTGGCCGACTACCTCTCGCCTAATGTCGTGAAAGTGATCACTGACGCACGCGGACAGGCTCTCTATTTTTCACGCGCACCGATTCCTTTTGCCCGCGATGCAATGGCGCGGCTTGCCGCGGCAAGCCTGATGTCACCCGATCAGGGCAACAGCGCATCGATCTCGCTCGATGCCGCGCTGGGAGCGGGAATCGCGCCAGCCCTTGCCCGACACATTGGCCTTTATGCCTATCGGGTCAGGTTTTTACGGGCCTACCGGAACCTTGCGCCTTCACCGGTTGAGTCGATTGAATCACTCGAACAGCTGCGAGCCCTGTGGCACGGATTTCAGATCGCCGTGATGCAGGTCGACCAGGCGCCCCCCGCGGGCGTCGACACGCAGGCCGATCTCGATCGCGTTCGCCGCCACTACGCAGACACACCGCCCTCGCAGCCTTCGGTTTGACCCCTCCCGCATTTTGCGGTTATGGTCAAAATGCTACGATCGACGATTACAGATTTTTGACCAACTCAGAGACACCCATGCGCCTGATTCTTCTCGGCCCGCCCGGCGCGGGCAAGGGAACCCAAGCCGGCTCCATCAAGGACAGGTTCGGCATTCCGCAAATTTCCACCGGCGACATGCTTCGCGCGGCGGTCAAGGCCGGAACGCCGCTGGGTATTGCCGCCAAGAAAATCATGGACTCGGGCGGGCTCGTGTCCGACGACCTGATCATCGGCCTGGTCAAGGATCGCCTTGCCCTGCCCGATTGCGCCAATGGCTATCTGTTCGACGGCTTTCCGCGAACCATCCCGCAGGCTGACGCGCTCAAGGATGCCCAGGTCGGCATCGACTATGTGCTCGAAATCGACGTGCCCGACAGCGACATCATCGAAAGAATGAGCGGGCGACGCGTGCATGCCAACAGCGGCCGGGTCTATCACGTGGCCTACAACCCGCCCCGCGTTGCAGGCAAGGACGACGAAACCGGTGAAGATCTGATCCAGCGAGATGATGATCGCGAAGCCACCGTGCGGACGCGACTCGAGGTCTATCACGCCCAGACTCGCCCTCTGGTCGACTACTACTCGAAATGGGCTGTCGATGGCGCTGCCGGGGCTCCCCGCTACCGGAAAATCTCGGGTCTGGGCACGGTCGACGAGATCCGCGGACGGGCTTTCGCAGCACTCGTCTGAGCAATCCCCCATAATGGCGCCCGCTCAGGCGCCATTTGCTTGAAGTTTCGGTGCGCTCAAACGGCGCTGATGTGCAATAGGCGGTCTTCGATGAGGCTGTTCCGACTATCTCTCGGGCGACCCGTCGAACCGACCATGGTTCGCAATACGACACGGAGATTCTGACGATGACGGTTACCCCTAACACCGCGATTTGGTTCGCTCTGATCTGCGGTGCGATTGCCGTGATTTACGGCATCGTGTCCAGCCGATGGATTCTCGGCCTGGATGCAGGCAACGCGAAAATGCAATCGATCGCAGCCGCCATCCAGCAGGGTGCCAAGGCTTACCTCAATCGCCAGTACACCGCCATTGCCATCGTCGGCGCTGTTCTCTTCCTGCTGATCTTCTTCGTGCCGGGCCTTGGCGGCACCACCGCCTTTGGATTCGCCATCGGCGCGATTCTGTCGGGTCTGGCCGGCTACATCGGCATGAACGTCTCGGTGAAAGCCAATGTGCGAACCGCTCAAGCCGCTACGCGCGGACTGAACGACGCCCTCACGGTCGCCTTTCGCGGCGGCGCGATCACCGGCATGCTGGTCGTCGGTCTCGGCCTGCTCGGCGTGGCAGGCTTTTTCCTGTTCCTCGGCGGCGCTGACGCGGCGCCGGAAAAACTCCACGACGTCATCAAGCCGCTGATCGGACTGGCCTTCGGCTCGTCGCTGATCTCGATCTTCGCGCGTCTCGGCGGCGGCATCTTCACCAAGGGCGCCGACGTCGGCGCCGACCTGGTGGGCAAGGTCGAAGCCGGGATTCCCGAGGACGATCCGCGCAACCCGGCCGTGATCGCGGATAACGTCGGTGACAACGTCGGCGACTGCGCCGGCATGGCCGCCGACCTCTTCGAGACCTACGCGGTGACCCTGATCGCCACGATGCTGCTGGGCGCACTGCTGCTCACCAACGCACCGATGGCCGCAGCGACCTATCCGCTGGTGCTGGGCGGATTCGCGATCATTGCGTCGATCATCGGCTGCGCCTTCGTGAAGGCCGAGCCGGGCAAGAAGATCATGAGCGCGCTCTATCGCGGCCTGATCGTCGCGGGCGTGCTCGCCCTGATCGCCTTCTACCCGATCACCACCTGGATGATCCCCGACAATGCGCTTGGCGGCACCGGCGCTGCGATGAAGGTCTATCTGTCGGCGGTGGTTGGCCTGGTCCTGACCGCGCTGCTGGTGGTCATCACCGAGTACTACACCGGCACCGAATACAAGCCGGTGCGCTATGTGGCGGCAGCCTCCGAAACCGGTCACGGCACCAACATCATTGCGGGTCTGGCGGTGTCGATGAAATCGACCGCATTGCCGGTGTTGATGGTCTGTGGCGCGATCATCGCCTCGTATTATTTCGCAGGCCTGTATGGCATCGCGATCGCCGCAACCTCGATGCTTTCAATGGCCGGCATCATCGTTGCACTCGACGCTTACGGACCAATCACCGACAACGCCGGCGGCATCGCTGAGATGGCCGGAATGCCCGAGTCGGTTCGTGCGATCACCGACCCGCTCGATGCGGTCGGCAACACCACCAAGGCGGTGACCAAGGGCTATGCGATCGGTTCGGCCGGTCTGGCCGCGCTGGTCCTCTTTGCCGACTACACCCACGCGCTCGAGTCGGCCGGCAAGGCGGTCAGCTTCGATCTGTCGAACCACATGGTCATCGTCGGCCTGTTCATCGGCGGCATGGTGCCCTATCTGTTCGGCGCGATGGCGATGGAAGCGGTTGGCCGTGCTGCGGGCTCGGTGGTGGTCGAGGTTCGCCGCCAGTTCCGCGAAATCAAAGGGATCATGGAAGGCACCGCTCAGCCGGAATACGGCCGTGCGGTCGACATGCTGACCACCGCCGCCATCAAGGAAATGATTGTTCCGTCGCTGCTGCCGGTGGTGGTGCCGATTCTGGTCGGCCTCTTCCTCGGGCCGGCAGCACTGGGCGGCCTGCTGATGGGCACCATCGTGACCGGTCTCTTCGTGGCGATCTCGATGTGCACCGGCGGCGGCGCCTGGGACAATGCCAAGAAGTACATCGAGGAAGGCCATTACGGCGGCAAGGGCAGCGAGGCCCACAAGGCGGCGGTCACCGGCGACACGGTCGGTGACCCCTACAAGGACACCGCTGGCCCCGCAATCAATCCGCTGATCAAGATCATCAACATCGTGGCGCTGCTGCTGGTGCCAGTGATCGGCAACTCGGTTCCTGACAACGTGAAGGTCAGCCATGGCCCGGCTCCCGTTGTCGTGGCAGCACCCGGTGCAGCCACCTCGGTGCCGGTGCCTGCTGCGGCCGCCACGGCCGCCAACGCGGCTGACGCGAACGCGCAACCCGAGAAAGTCGTCCTCTTTTTCGAGACCGCCGAAAGCGCACTGCCGGGCGACACCCCCGCACAAGTCGCCAAACTGGTGGCCTGGGTCATGGTCGCCCCCGAGCGCAAGGTCTCGATTTCGGGCTTTCATGATTCAACCGGCGATCCTGCGCAAAACGCCGAACTGGCCAAGAACCGCGCTGTGGCGGTGGCCGATGTACTGAAGTCGGCAGGGGTTCCTGAAGACCGCGTGGTGCTTCAGAAGCCGGCCCTGACGGATGCCGGCGGTGGGCGCGAAGCCCGCCGCGTTGAGATCTCGGCCCAGCAGTAAGTCGACAGCGGTTGATCAGTACCGAGCCATCCTGATGGCGCGGTACTGATCACTCAGTGACCTGCTTCAACGACCTGCTTCAACGACAGACTGTCCCTCGATCCATCGAGCCAGCCCGAGCAGGGCAGCATCCCGATCGCGGGCGCCGACCAGCTGGATGCTTGCGGGCAGCGACTCAACGCTGCCCCCCGGCAGACTGATCGCAGGAAAGCCGGCAAAGCTGAAGGGCAGCGTCTGCCCCAGAACCGCCTCGCGAACAGTCACGATTCCTGACTCGACCTCGACGTCGGTCTGACCCCGCAAGGGCGGCGGCACGGCCGATGACGGCAGCACCAGCGCATCGTGATCGCGCAGCAGGGCATCGAGCTCGGCTCGCAGCGCTTCGCGAAACTGCAGGGCCTCGAGATAGGTGCGCAGTGCAACCTGCTCGCCAAGGCGCATGGGCGCGAGCACCCCGGGCGAAAAACCCTCGCCGCCGGATGCCAGGACGTCGCGATGGACATGGGCAGCCTCGGCGCGAGCAATGACGGTGTACTGGGCACTCGAATCCATCATGACCGGCGTCACTACCTCGGTGATGTCGGCTTGCGTGCACCAGTCGGCAAGCCTGGACTCGAACCAGGCCCGCATCGCCGGATGCAGGCGACCGGCCAGCCAGCGCGCCGGCACCGCCAGTCGAGGCCTGCGGGCCACGCGTGCATGGGCGGTGCGTCGGCCTGACATTGCCTCGAACATCAACGCGGCATCGTCGACCGATCGGGTGAGCGGTCCGGCGTGATCGCAGGTCCAGGACAGGTGCAAGGCGCCGGCAAGCGGAATCGCGCCAAAGGTGGGCTTGAAGCCGACCACGCCGGAGAAGGCCGCCGGAATGCGCACCGACCCGCCGGTATCGCTGCCGATGCCGGCCAGACCGATGCCCACCGCCACTGCAACGCCCGCGCCGCTCGACGAGCCGCCTGCCTGGCGCGCCGGATCGTAGGGATTGAGGACATCGCCGGTCCAGATGTTTTCACCGGTGGCGCCCAGTGCAATCTCATGCATATTGGTCTTGGCAAAGACCAACGCACCGGCCGCACGCAAGCGGCTCACCGCAATCGCCTCGCCGCCGAAATCCGGCAAGCGGGCTCGGGTGCCGGCTGCGGTCGGCATGCCGTTCACGTTGAAGAGATCCTTGATGGTCACCGGTACGCCGTGCAAAGGGCGCAAGGGTGCGCCTGAGCGGCGATGCGAATCGAGTGCATCGGCATCGCGCGCCGCCGCATCGAAATCGACCCAGGCGATCGCATTGAGATGGCGATGAGCTTCGTGCGCTGCACGCGCAGAGTCGAGCAGGTCCCGACTGGAGAGCGCACCCTCGGCCTGCGCGGACACCGCGGCGCGAATGCCGGGGCTGACCGTACCGGGTTGCGAGGCGGGGGATCGGGCCAGGCCCGCGGCGATAACGGAAGAAGTGGTGGAGTTCATCGCCGTATAGTAGCGGGCACCCTTGGCGCAGAACAGGGCGCAGTCGATGGACCTCAGTCGGCCCACCTTGGTCGATCTATCCCCTCAGTCGACCGAGCTACCCGAACACACCGCAGGAATAAGCCAGCCATGATCTTTCTGGAGACGCCGCCATGAAGCGCAGCGATTCGATACCGGTGATGCACATTACGCACCGTCTGATGCGAGCCATGACGGGTGCGATCGCCGGTCTGACGCTCGGCACAGCGATCGCGCAACTCGCCCCTGCCCAACCCGAGGCCGCCAGCGGGCAGACCGCGAAGTCGCTGGTGCGTGGCAGCCAGATGATGGCCGCCACCGCCAACCCGCATGCCACGCGCACCGCCTTCATGATCCTCGAGCGCGGGGGCTCGGCGCTCGACGCCGCGATTGCCGCGCAGATGGTGCTGACGCTCACCGAGCCGCAGTCCTCGGGCATCGGCGGCGGCGCATTCTTGCTGCACTACGACGCGAGAACCCGGGCAGTACAGGCCTGGGACGGCCGCGAGACCGCTCCGGCGGCAGCCACCGAAAAACTCTTCGAAGGCCCCGACGGCAAGCCGCTGGCCTTTTTCGATGCGGTGGTCGGTGGCCGATCGGTCGGCACGCCGGGCGTGCTGCGCATGCTCGAAGCGGCTCATGCGCAGCACGGGCGCCTGCCCTGGGCGATGCTCTTCGAGCCGGCAATCAGGCTGGCTGACCAGGGCTTCGAGGTCAGTGCGCGGCTCAACCGGCTGCTCGCCATCGAGCCTCATCTCAAACATGATCCGACCGCCGCCCGCTACTTCTATGACGCGAACGGCGCGCCCTGGCCGGTCGGCCATCGCCTGAAAAATCCCCAGCTGGCCGACACGCTCGCGCAGATCGCCCGACGCGGCAGCCTCGCGCTGCACACCGGTCCGATTGCGCGCGACATTGTCGCGGCGGTTCGCTCGCATCCGATCAACCCGGGGCTGCTCGATGAGCGCGACCTGGCCTTTTATCAGCCGAAGGTCCGCACGCCGCTGTGCTCGAATTTTCGCAGCCGCACGATCTGCGGCATGCCGGCGCCCTCATCGGGCGCGATCGCGGTCGCGCAGATTCTGGGCCTCTATGACGCGGCCGGTGCACCGCGCTTTGCCTCGGCCGACGCAATCCCTCAAGCCGACGGTGCGCATGTCTTTGCCGAAGCCGGAAGGCTCGCCTTTGCCGACCGCAACCAGTATGTAGCCGACCCCGACTTCGTGACGCAACCGACCGGGATGATCGATCCCGATTACCTCAAGCGCCGCGCCAGCCTCATCGGTCCGCGCGACATGGGCCGTGCGCTACCGGGCGACCCGCCGGGTGCGCCACCGCTGAAGGTGAGCGAAGCGACGCTTGAGCAGCCCGGCACATCACACCTGTCGATCATCGACGCCTGGGGCAATGCGATCGCGATGACCACCACCATCGAAGACCAGTTCGGCGCGCGTCTGATGGTGCGCGGTTTCCTGCTCAACAATCAGCTGACCGATTTTTCGTTTGCCGGCCAGGCCAATGGCCTGCCGGTGGCCAATCGGGTCGAGCCGGGCAAACGGCCCCGCAGTTCGATGGCGCCCACGCTGGTCTTCGCGCAGGCCGCCCTCGCCACCTCATCTGCCACCTCATCTGCCACCTTAGCCGCCACCACCGCGCCACCAGCATCCGTATCCGCCTCCGCGTCCGCGCGACATCACCAGAGAATCGCCAGCGCTTCGACCCGGCCATCGGCCGTCACCACCAAGCCGCCCTCCACTGTGGTGATTGCGCCAGGCCCGCTGCTGATGACGCTCGGCTCGCCCGGGGGCTCGCAGATCATCGGCTATGTCGCCCGCACGCTGCTCGCCACGATCGGTGACGGTCTGGATGTCCAGACCGCGATCGGCATGCCGAATCTGGGCAATCGCAACGGCCCGACCGAACTCGAGGCCGGCAGGGTGAGCGCCAGCCTTGCCGATTCACTGCGCGCACGAGGCCATGAAATCCGCGAAATCGACATGACCAGCGGCCTGCAGGCGATCGAGCGGCGGTGTGATCGGGCGGGTCGGTGTACGCTTGCCGGCGGAGCCGATCCGCGCCGCGAAGGCCTGGTGATCGGTCGCTGATCAAAGATCCCAACACAATCAACCCACAGCAGGAGACAACCATGAGTCTTTTCGATCTGACCGGCAAGGTCGCCATCGTCACCGGTTCGAGCCGCGGTATCGGCCGCTCGATCGCCCTCAATTTTGCCGCCCACGGTGCGCGTGTCGTGGTCTCGAGCCGCAAGGCCGACGCCTGCGAAGCGGTCGTGAAAGAGATCCGCGATGCCGGCGGCGAGGCGATCTCGATCCCGGCCAACATTTCCGATAAGCAGGGCCTGCAAGCCCTGGTTGACGGCACCCGCAAGGCCTTCGGCCCGATCGACATCCTGGTGTGCAATGCCGCGTCCAATCCTTACTTCGGTCCGGCTGCCGGCATGGGCGACGAAGTCTTCGAAAAGATCATGCGCAACAACGTGCTTTCGAACCACTGGCTGTGCACCATGGTCAGGCCCGACATGGTGGCCAAGAAAGACGGCGCGATCATCATCGTCTCGTCAATCGGCGGTCTGAAAGGCTCGACCGAGATCGGCGCCTACTGCATCTCGAAAGCCGCCGACATGCAGCTTGCCCGCAACCTCGCCTGCGAGTGGGGGCCGGACAACATCCGCGTCAACTGCATCGCTCCCGGCCTGATCAAGACCGACTTCGCCAAGGCGCTCTACGAAGATCCGAAGCGCAAGGCTGCCGCCGAAGCGCGCTTTCCGCTGCGCCGACTCGGCGAGCCCGACGATATCGGCGGCATCGCGGTGATGCTCGCCAGCCGCGCGGGTGCTTTCATCACCGGCCAGTCGATCGTGTCGGACGGTGGCGCCACGATCACCGGCTGACCCTGAGCCGCGCAGCGGCGCTCGGTCATCAAGCCGGCATCAGGTCGGCGTGGTGCCGGCGCCCTGCCTGAGCGAGCCCCACCCGGGGCTCGTTTCATTCAAGCGCCTCGTTGAAGCACCTCACCGAAGCACCTCACCAAAGCACCTCAGGCAAGTGCCTTAGGCGGTGAATCGCGCAACTCGCGACGCAAAATCTTGCCGACATTGCTCTTGGGTAACTCCGCACAAAACACGATGTGCCGAGGCTTCTTGTAGCCGGTCAGGCGCTCGGCGCACCAGTCACGAACCGCCTGTTCGGTGAGCGCCGGATCCTTGCGCACCACGAAGACCCTGATCGCCTCGCCTGAATGCTCGTCGGGAATACCGACCGCTGCGCACTCAAGCACACCGGGCAGTGCGACGATCACTTCCTCGATCTCGTTCGGAAACACATTGAAGCCCGAGACGATGATCATGTCCTTCTTGCGATCGACGATCTTCACGAAGCCCTTGAAATCCATCACGCCGATATCGCCGGTCTTGAAGAATCCATCGGCGGTCATCGCCCGCGCCGTCTCCTCGGGCTGCTGCCAGTAGCCGGTCATGACCTGCGGCCCGCGGATGCAGATCTCGCCGCGCTCACCCGACGGCACATCGTGGCCGGCATCATCTCGGATCGCGACGTCAACCGAGCTGACCGGCAGGCCGACCGTGCCATTGAAGGCGGTGCTGTTGACCGGGTTGATGGTTCCGACCGCACAGGTCTCGGACAAGCCGAAACCCTCACCCAGCGGCACGCCGGTGACTGCCAGCCATTTTTCGGCCACGGCCTGCTGAGTCGCCATGCCACCGCCTGCGGCAAACATCAGCTGCGAGAAATCGAGCTTGGCAAACTCGAGATTGTTGGCGAGCGCATTGAAAAGCGTATTGAGGCCCGGAAAATTGTTGACCGGATGCTTGGCAAGCACCTTGATCAGGTCCGGGATGTCGCGCGGATTAGGCACCAGCAGGTTGCAGCCCCCCGACTTCATGCCAAAGCCAAAGCCCAGTGCAAGCATGTAGATGTGATAGAGCGGCAAAGCGCACAGCCCGGTAAAAGGGGCCTCTTCGCCGTACTTCGCCTTGAACGCGCGCTCGATTGGCAGGAACCAGGCTTCGCACTGAAGAATGGCTGCGATCACGTTGCGATGCGAGAGCATCGCGCCCTTTGACAGGCCGGTGGTCCCGCCGGTGTATTGCAGAAAGGCCAGATCCTCGCCGCTCACATTCGGCGCCTGATAGCGCATCGAGGCACCGGCAGACACCGCATCGGCGAACCGGCTTGCACCGGGCAGATCAAAAGGCGGCACCATCTTGCGCACATTGCGGATCGCAAAATCGATGATCCTGCCGCGCACCGCACCGAGCATCTCGCCGATCGAGGTCAGCACCACATGCTTGATGGCGGTGTGACCGATCACCTGCTGCAGGGTGTGCGCGAAATTTTCAAGAATGATGATCGCTTCGGCGCCCGAGTCCTTGAGCTGATGCTCGAGTTCGCGCGGGGTGTAGAGCGGATTGACGCAGACCGCGGTGCAACCGGCCCGCAGCACGCCGGCCGCAGCCACCGGAAATTGCAGGATATTGGGCAGCATGATCGCCACCCGCTTGCCCTTGCCCAGGCCCTTCGACTGCAACCAGGCGGCAAAGGCCTGCGATCGCCGGTCGAGTTCGCCATAGGTCATGGGTTTGTCCATGCACAGATAGGCGGTGCGGGTGCTGTACTTCTTCAGGCTCTCGTCGATCAGCGCATTGAGCGACGGGTAAAGCGACGGGTCGATATCGGCAGGAACGCCTTCAGGATAGGAACTGAGCCAAAAGCGATCCATGCGACCTCCTCGCGAGCGCTCAGGCGCTCATTATTGAATGACTCGCCATGGCATCACCATCGACGAAAGACCCGCGATGATAGCGCCGCCTTGCCCGGCACGGCGCACTGTGTCGCGCCGACAAGCCCGTGATTCAATGCGGGCTCGACAGGCGAAAGACTGCAGGAGCAATCAGGGATGGCAATGATTCATAGTGGATTCGGTGTGCTGGCCATGCTCGGACTCGCATGGCTCGCCTCGGAGCGACGCGATCTGATCGCCTGGCGAACGGTCGCCGCAGGCATCGCACTGGCATTGGTGCTGATCGCGGCATTCACTTGGCTGCCCGGACTGAGCTGGCTGCTCGAACGCAGCAACGGTGTCCTCGATGCACTGATGCTGGCCAGTACCGCCGGCACCTCCTTCGTCTTCGGCTACCTCGGTGGTGGCGCCCTGCCCTTTACCCCGGTCAGCCCGGGCGCCGGGTTCGTGCTGGCCACCCAGGCGCTACCGTTGGTGCTGCTGATCTCGGCACTGTCGGCGGTGCTGTTTCACTGGGGCATTCTCAAGCGCGTGGTCGAGGCCTTCGCCTGGCTGCTCAATCGCACGCTGGGCATCGGCGGCGCGGTCGGCGTATCGGCGGCAGCCAACGCCTTCGTCGGCATGATCGAAGGGCCGCTGGTGGTCAGACCCTGGCTGGCCACCATGAGTCGCGGCGAACTTTTCATGGTCATGAACTGCGGCATGGCCACCATTGCCGGGACGGTGCTGGTGCTCTATGCAACCATCCTCAAGCCGATCGTTCCGCAGGCGCTCGGCCATCTGCTGGTCGCCTCGGTGGTGGCGATTCCGGTAGCGATCGCGGTGGCCGCCCTGATGGTGCCGTCGGATCAGCCTGCCGATCGATCGAGCCTTGCGATGCAGCGCGAAGATGCGAGCGCGATCGCCGCACTGACGCGCGGCACCCTCGAAGGTCTGCAACTGCTGCTGAACATCGTCGCAATGCTGATTGTCTTCGTTGCACTGGTCGCGCTGGTCGATCAGGGCCTCGTGCTCCTGCCGGCCGTGGCCGGCGCACCGGTATCGGCCGAACGGATCATGGGCAGCGTCTTCGCGCCGCTGGCCTGGCTGGTGGGCATACCGTGGAACGAAGCCGGCGCCGCCGGCCAGTTGCTGGGCAAGAAGACCGTTCTCAATGAATTCCTCGCCTTTGCCGACATGGCCTCGCTGCCGCCCGAGGCCCTGTCTGCGCGCAGCCGACTGCTGATGACCTACGCCCTCGCAGGCTTTGCCAACTTCGGCAGCGTCGGAATCATGCTGGGCGGCATGGCACCGCTGATGCCCGAGGAGCGTCGCACTGAGGTCGGCCGTCTGGCTATCCGATCGCTGCCGGCCGGACTCCTGTCGACCTGCATCACAGCCGCGTTGGTCGGCGTTCTGACCGGCTGATCTCAGGCCACTGAATACGCCACAGAGCACCACACTGAGCCACGGCGAGCACCCCTGATCACCCGCTCAGGAGACAGCCGTCGGTCCGAGCCGGTTGACAAGCGCACCGGCTCGCGACTAGGCTCTCGGGATGACTTGCGTTTCGCTGACCCAGATCACGCTTGTGTCCCTGCTACGACTAGGCACGGGCCGGGGTCGTCTGCTGCCCGTTCAGGGCGCCTGAGTACCAGTCAGTAACGCCACCCCGGCCCACCCGAACCCCAACCGCAACAGGGGGTGCCCGGGAGGCCAGCCGATAAGGCGTCTGCCTCTGTGCTCCCTGTTCCGGTTGCAGACCCCACCGCAACCGAAGGAGCCTTGAGATCATGATGAAATCGCCCGCTGGCAAATACCGCCCTTTCCCGGTCATCGACCTGCCCGACCGCAGCTGGCCTTCCCGAACCATCGACACAGCACCCCGCTGGCTGTCGACCGACCTGCGCGACGGCAATCAGGCACTTTTCGAACCGATGGACACCGCGCGCAAGCTGCGCATGTTCGAGACTCTGCTGAAGATCGGCGTCAAGGAAATCGAGGTGGGGTTTCCGGCCGCCTCGCAGACCGACTTCGATTTCGTGCGCCACATCATCGAACAGGGTCTGGTGCCCGACGATGTCGTGATCAGCGTGCTGACCCAGGCCCGCGAAGACCTGATCACCCGCTCGGTCGAGTCGATCGAAGGCGCCAAAAACGCCACGGTGCATCTGTACAACGCCACCGCACCGGTCTTTCGGCGCATTGTCTTCAATCTGAGCAAAGAGGAAGTGACCGAGCTGGCCATCAGCAGCACCCGGGTGGTCAAGCGCCTGCTGGCCGCGCGCCCGGGCACCAACTGGGGCTTTGAATACAGCCCCGAGGTGTTCTCCAGCACCGAACTCGAATTCGCGCGTGATGTCTGCGTCGCGGTCATGAAGGAGTGGGGCGCGACGCCGCAGCGTCAGGTCATCCTCAACCTGCCTGCCACGGTCGAGTCGGCCACGCCGAACATCTATGCCGACCAGATCGAGTGGATGATCCGCAACCTGCCCAACCGTGAATCGGCCATCATCTCCCTGCATCCCCACAATGACCGCGGCACGGCCGTGGCCGCTGCCGAACTCGGCGTCATGGCGGGTGCCGACCGGGTCGAGGGCTGCCTCTTCGGCAACGGCGAGCGCACCGGCAATGTCGACCTGGTCACGCTGGCGCTGAACCTCTATTCACAGGGCGTCGACCCCAAGCTCGACTTCTCCGACATCAATGAGGTGGCCCGCACGGTCGAGCACTGCAATCAGCTGCCGATCCATCCGCGTCATCCCTATGTCGGCGATCTGGTGTTCACCGCCTTCTCGGGCTCGCACCAGGACGCGATCAAAAAAGGGTTTGCCGTCCAGCAGCCCGACTCGCTCTGGGAAGTCCCTTATCTGCCGCTCGACCCGGCTGATCTCGGGCGGACCTATGAGTCGGTCATCCGCGTCAACAGCCAGTCGGGCAAGGGCGGCATCTCCTTCCTGCTCGAGCGCCATCATGGTCTGGTGATGCCGCGCCGCCTGCAGGTCGAGTTCAGCTCGATCGTGCAGCGCCATACCGACGAGCATGGCACCGAAGTGACCGCCGACGATCTCTGGCGCCTCTTCAACACCGAATACCTCCACGACGACGCCCGCATCAAGCTGCTGTCGCACCGCATGGTCGGCACCGACGGCGGCCATCAGATCGACCTCACCGTCTCGATCGACGGCGTCACGCATGTGCTGCACGGCGAAGGCAATGGCCCGATCGATGCGGCCGTCCATGCGCTTGGCCTGCCCCTGCGTGTCGACAGCTATGAAGAGCGGTCGATCGATTCGGGGTCGGATGCCCGCGCGGTGGCCTTCATCGAGGCGACCAGCGACGGCGTGACCGGCGCGCGTTTCGGCGTCGGCATCGATCGCAGCATCGTGGTGGCCTCGCTGCGGGCACTGCTGAGTGCGGCCAACCGCTTCGGTCTGGCCGATCACGCCGGCGACCGCGCGACGCGGCGCGCGGCCTGACCGAAGATCACTTCAAAGGCTCAGTACTTTTCCGGAACATAGAGCTCGGGCGGAACCGGATGGCGCAGGTAATCCGGGTTTCGCACGCGTTCCGGCAGCACAACCGGTTCACGCTGGATCTCTTCGTACGGGAACTGCGACAGCAGATGCGAGATGCAGTTCAGACGCGCCTTTTTCTTGTCGACCGCATGCACCAGTGACCAGGGCGCCTCGGCGATGTGTGTGCGCTCGAGCATCGTCTCCTTGGCACGGGTGTAGTCCTCCCACTTGCTGCGCGCGTAGAGGTCCATCGGGCTGAGCTTCCACTGCTTCAGCGGATCGTTGATCCGGGCGAGGAAGCGCATATGCTGCTCGTCGTCGGTGATCGAGAACCAGTACTTGATGACCTTGATGCCGGAGCGCACCAGCATGCGCTCGAACTCGGGAACCGACCGGAAGAACTCTTCATACTCGTCGTCGCTGCAAAAGCCCATCACGCGCTCGACCCCGGCGCGGTTGTACCAGCTGCGATCAAAGAGAACGAGTTCGCCACCGGCCGGAAGATGCGACACATAACGCTGGAAGTACCACTGGGTGCGCTCACGATCATTGGGTGCTGGCAGGGCAACGACCCGCGCCACGCGAGGATTCAGTCGCTGGGTGATGCGCTTGATCACGCCGCCTTTTCCGGCCGAATCACGACCTTCGAAAATCACCAGCGCTTTCGTCTTGGTTGTGACGACCCAGTCCTGGAGCTTGACCAGTTCGCCCTGCAGGCGAAAGAGCTCGCTGAAGTAATGTTGCCGGGCTTTGCGGTCTTCCTCGCTGGCGGGTGCTGCCGGATCGGTACCCGGCATGTCAAAAGCCTGATCCTCGAGTTCGAGTTCGAGCGCCTCATCGTAGCTGTCGATGAGATCGCGCTCAATGCGCCGGCGCAACTCGCTCAGGTCAGGATCAATCGGCGTGCTCATAGAAGCCTCCATGGTGGTGTGAATCGTCGGGACGACCGATGATGGTCCACGACCGGGATGTCCTGAGAATGACAGCGCAACCGGTCGGCGCCCGGCCACCTTGCTATCATTGCCAGCCATGCCGATCCTTCCAGCAAACCATCCGTCAAGCCACAAGCCCTCGCGCAGGGCATGCCTGAAGGTAGCTGTAGCGGCGGCGGGGGCGGGCCTGCTCGGTGGCCGGCTCTGCGCATCAGCATCGGCGCAGGTCAGCCGGATCATCCCGACCGAGGCGTTGCCCGGTCTTTTCAAACCCGCGATCTTCCCGGAGGCCTTCATGAACGGGCAGCCGGTCGTGCTTGGTGCGGGTGCGCGCATCTATGACGAACAGAACCTGATCCGCACGCCGGCCAGCCTGAGCGGCGATTACCGGGTGGCCTTCGTGCGCGGCAACCTGGGCGAAATCCTGCAGATCTGGATGCTGTCCGACGCCGAATACCGAGTGGTCGCCGAACGGGCGGCAGCTGCGCGCCGATCCGGCGGATCGCGCTGACTCCCGCAAGCAAGGCCTGCGCCCCCCCATGACCAAGAAGCTTTATATCCGTACCTTCGGCTGTCAGATGAACGAGTACGACTCGGCCAAGATGATCGACGTGCTGGCGCAGTCGCAGGCCGGTGGCATCGAGACCACCGATGATCCGAAGCAGGCCGACATCGTGCTCTTCAACACCTGTTCGGTGCGAGAGAAAGCCCAGGAAAAAGTTTTTTCCGATCTGGGTCGCATGCGTCTTCTCAAGCTCGAGCGACCCGATCTGGTGATCGGTGTGGGCGGCTGCGTGGCCAGCCAGGAAGGCGCCAACATCGTGAGTCGCGCGCCCTATGTCGATGTGGTCTTCGGCCCGCAGACACTGCACAGGCTGCCCCAGCTGATCGAGGCCCGGCGCAGCTCGGGGCGCTCGCAGGTCGACATCAGTTTTCCCGCCATCGAAAAGTTTGATCACCTGCCACCGGCCAGGGTCGAGGGCGCGAGCGCCTTTGTCTCGATCATGGAAGGCTGCAGCAAATACTGCAGCTTTTGCGTCGTGCCCTATACCCGGGGCGAAGAGGTTTCGCGGCCCTTCGAAGACGTCCTGACCGAAATCGCCCTGCTTGCCGAACAGGGTGTTCGTGAAGTCACGCTGCTCGGACAAAACGTCAACGCCTATCTGGGCCGCATCGGCGAGCCCGGCACCCCAGACACCGACGCCGAGATCGCCGACTTCGCGATGCTGCTCGACTATGTCTGCGAGATTCCCGGCATCGATCGCGTGCGCTACACCACCTCGCATCCGCGCGAATTCACCCAGCGCCTGATCGACGCGCATGCCAGCCTCGACAAACTCGCCGCGCATGTCCACCTGCCGGTGCAGTCGGGCTCAGACCGGGTGCTGGCGGCGATGAAGCGCGGCTACAGCGTGCTCGAATACAAATCGATCATCCGGAAATTGCGCGCCGCCCGCCCGGACATCACGATCACCTCCGACTTCATTGTCGGCTTTCCAGGCGAGACCGAACGCGAATTCGAGCAGACCATGTCCCTGATCGAGGACATCGGTTTCGATCACTCCTTCTCGTTCATCTACAGCCCGCGTCCCGGCACGCCTGCGGCCGACCTGCCCGACGAAACGCCGCAGGACGTCAAGCTCGCCAGGCTGCAGCGCCTGCAATCGACCATCGACGCCAACGCCCGACGCATCTCGCAGGAGATGGTGGGCAGCACTCAGGCGGTACTGGTCGAAGGCCCCTCGCGCAAGGATGCGGCCGAACTCGCCGGGCGCACCGGCAACAATCGCGTCGTGAATTTCGCCGGTTCGCCGCGCCTGATCGGTCAGCTGATCGATCTGACGATCACCTCCGCGCTGCCGCACTCGCTGCGCGGGCAGGTGCCAATCGTCGACTGAATGAAGATCAACACGCTCACCTTTCAGCCAGTCGGTGCCGACAACCGCAGGCTGGCCAATCTGTGTGGCGCACTCGACCAGAACCTTCGTCAGATCGAGCAGGCCTACGATGTGCGCATCCTGAGACGCTCCGACCAGTTCGCCGTCGCCGGCGTCGGCCTGCAGGCGCGTCAGGCGGTGCGGGCACTCGAGCACTTCACCCGGCTGGCCGACGGCACGCTGTCGGTTGACGATATCCAGCTCGGACTGATCCAGCTGCGCGGAATGCCCGAGACCGCCGCAGCACCCGCGGCACACACAGCGGCCGCAGCGTCCACACCCCATGGGTCCCCTGCCGAAGGCACTGCTCCTGCCACCCCGGGCATCGCCCCTGCCGACGACACCTCGCCGCCCCTGCATACTCGCAAGGCCGATCTTCAGGGCCGCACACCGCGACAGCGCGAATACCTGCGCAGCATCCTGTCGCACGACATCACCTTCGGCATCGGTCCGGCCGGCACCGGCAAGACCTATCTCGCGGTGGCCTGCGCGGTCGATGCGCTCGAGCGCGATGCCATCAAGAAGATCGTGCTCACCCGGCCCGCTGTCGAGGCCGGCGAACGGCTGGGTTTTCTGCCGGGCGATCTCGCGCAGAAGGTCGACCCCTATCTGCGTCCGCTCTACGATGCGCTCTACGACCTGATGGGTTTCGATCGTGTCGCCAAGATGTTCGAGCGCCAGTCGATCGAGATCGCGCCGCTGGCCTACATGCGCGGGCGCACGCTCAACAACGCCTTCATCATTCTCGATGAAGCGCAGAACACCACCCCCGAGCAGATGAAGATGTTCCTCACCCGCATCGGCTTCGGTTCGCGGGCAGTGGTCACCGGCGACATGACCCAGATGGACCTGCCGCGCGGCCAACCCTCGGGGCTGATCGAGGCAAGTCGCGTGCTGCGTGAGGTGCGCGGACTGGCGTTCACCGAATTCGACACCAGCGATGTGGTGCGCCATCCGCTGGTTGCGCGCATCGTCGAGGCCTACGAGCGGCACTCACCGCCCGAGTTGCGCTAGGGTCGACGGTCGTGGCGCATCTGTCACTGTCAATCCAGCTCGCGCCCGATGCCGGCGAGCTGCCGGCCGATCGCAGGCAGCTGCGACGCTGGGCCAAAACGGCCCTTGCTTGCGATGCAGCGCTGACGCTGCGGCTGGTGGGCGAGGCTGAAGCCCGGACCCTCAATGCGCAGTTTCGCGGTCGCGACTATGCAACCAACGTGCTCACCTTCGCTTATGACGACGATGCCGATGACGCGATCGATGCGGCCATGGTTCAGGCCGATATCGTGATCTGCCTGCCGGTGGTGGCCCGCGAGGCCCGCGAGCAGGGCAAGTCACTGCGCGATCATCTGGCGCATCTGATCGTGCATGGCGTGCTCCATGCCCAGGGCATGGATCATGAGATAGCAGCCGAGGCTCAAGCGATGGAAGCCCTCGAGATCGCGCTGCTGCATCGATTCAGAATCGGCAATCCCTATCTTGCCTGACATGGACGCGTGCTTGGTCGGCCCCTGCATCTCCGGTATGCTGCCTCTCCCGCGACCAACTGCCTGACCCAATGCCCGACCCTTCGTCGAGCAAATCCAAACCCACTTTGCTCGAACGCATGTCGGCAATGCTCCTGCGAGCACCCGACGACCGCGACCAGCTGCTGCAGTTGCTGCGCCAGTCGCAGGAGCGCGATCTGCTCGACGCCGAAGCGATGTCGATGATCGAGGGCGTGCTGCAGATGACCGAGGTCTGTGCCCGCGACATCATGGTGCCGCGTTCGCAAATCGATGCCATCGACATCACCTGGTCTGCCGCAGAGGTCGTCCGGTACGCGATTCAGACCGCGCATTCACGCTTTCCGGTGGTCGAGAACGATCGCGACAACGTGATCGGCATCCTTCACGCCAAAGACCTGCTGCGCCTGTACGCCGAAAAGGAGGTCTCGATCCGCGACCTGCTTCGCCCGGCGCACTTTGTGCCCGACACACTGAGGCTGAACGCGCTGCTGCGCGACTTCCGGCTCAGTCGCAAGCATCTCGCGATCGTGGTCGACGAATACGGCGGCGCTGCTGGCCTGATCACCATCGAGAATGTGCTTGAGCAGATCGTGGGTGCAATCGAAGATGAATTCGACCAGGGCGACGACAGCGACAACATTGTTCAGATCGATGCCGGTTCCTATGGGCCTCGCTTTCGCGTCAGTGCACTCACCGGCGTGGCGCAGTTCAACAAGTCGCTCGGTACGAACTTCGACGATGACGCCTTCGACACCGTTGGCGGCCTCGTCACCGAGCGGCTCGGACGCGTCCCGCGACGCGGCGAGCGCATCGAACTCGATCGTCTTGTCATCGAAGTGATCCGCGGCGACGAGCGTTCGATTCACACATTGCTGATCGAGCCATTGCCCGATGACCCGGCGCCGCGCTGAGCTTGTGCTCGGCGCCTTTGCGCTCGGCCTGCTGAACGCCGCCAGTTTTGCGCCGTGGTCCCACTGGACCGTGTCGCTGTTCGCACTCACCGGCCTGTTCTGGCTGATGCACATCGCCCGCTTGCGCGGCGCTGTGTTTGTCATGCAGGCGGTGCTGGCCTTTGCCTTCGTTATGGGCTGGCTCGGTGCGGGGCTGTCCTGGCTCTTCATCAGCATGCACTTTTACGGTGGCATGCCGGCACCGCTCGCGGCACTGGCGCTGATCCTCTTTGCTGCCTATCTGTCAATCTATCCGATGCTGGCCAGCGCGATCGCCTGGCGCTGGTGCGCCAATCGGGGTCCGATGCGTCTGGCACTCGGCACAGCCGGCGCCTGGACGCTGGCCGAACTCGCCCGCGGCTGGGTCTTCACCGGGTTTCCGTGGCTGGCACTCGGCTACGCTCAGATCGACGGCCCGCTCACCGGTCTGGCACCGGTGGCAGGCGTCTTTGCGCTGGGCGGCGTTGCGGTCGGCGTCGCCTCGCTGTGCGCCAGCGCGATCGCAGGCATCGCTCGAGGTCGCGCCCCATCCGGCCGCCGACCGATCAGCCCAGAACAGACAAGGCCTGATCAGACATCGCCTGACCGAACACGGCAGGAAGCGCTGATCGCCGCAGCGACCGCGCTCGCCCTGCTGCTCGCACCGCTCGCGCTGCCTGCCAGCGACGCCTGGACCACCCCTTCCGGGCCGGCACTGAGTGTGCGGCTGCTGCAGGGCAACGTGCCGCAGGACATGAAGTTTCGCCCCGAGCGCACGCTGGCCGCCATGCAGGCTTATGTCGGACTCATCGAGACCGGTGATGCCGCACTGACCATCCTGCCCGAGACCGCCTGGACCATTCCCTTCGAGCGCACGCCACCCGATCTCATGCAACGACTCGATGCCCATGTCGGCGCAGGCCATGCGGTGGCCATCGGCTTGCCAGCCTTCACCCTCGAGCAAAAGCGCGGCTTGCGCGACGACTGGCGGCTCACCAACAGCGTGCTGCTGCTGGAGCCGGGTGGCGCTGCCGATCGCTACGCAAAGGCGCCACGCTACGACAAGCAGCATCTGGTCCCCTTCGGCGAGTTCATCCCCTGGGGATTTGCCTGGTTCGTGAATCTGATGCAGATCCCGATGGGCGACTTCGGGCGCGGCGCGACGATTCAGCCGGCCTTTGCGGTGGGCGGCCAGCGCGTCGCCTTCAACATCTGCTATGAGGATCTTTTCGGCGAAGAGATCCGCGGGGTGCTGCTCAGCGAACCGGGCGCCTCGATTCTGGCCAATGTCAGCAACATCGCCTGGTTTGGCCGCTCGCACGCCCTGCCCCAGCATCTGCAGATCGCCCGCATGCGCTCGCTCGAAACCGGCCGGCCGATGCTGCGCTCGACCAACACCGGCACCACCGCCGCCATCGATGCCGCAGGCACAGTGACCGCACAGCTTGCGCCCTACACCGCAGGTGCCCTCGATGTCAGCGTGCAGGGCACCAGCGGCCTGACCCCGTTCACCCGCCTGGGCAATTCCGCGATCCTGCTGCTGGCGCTGACGTGCCTGGCACTGGCCCTGTTTGCGCCCTGGCGCGGCGGCCCTTCATCGGCATGAGCCGGGCTGACGGCAGTCCGAGGCAGACAACCGGAATGCCACCTCCCTCCGGCGTCGTGCACGCCGCGTAGACTCGAATCGAACACCTTCGAGGGCTGCCACCGATGTCCCAAGCAAGCAGCACGGGCTTGATTCTGACCGGCGGCGGCGCGCGCGCCGCCTACCAGGTGGGGGTGGTCGCTGCCATCGATCGCATCGCCCGCGAGGCAGGCGCTCCCGCAGCCAACCCCTTCCAGGTGATCGCCGGGACCTCGGCTGGCGCCATCATCGCCGCAGGCCTGGCCTGTCATGCCGACCGCTACAGCGAAGGCGTGGCAAAGCTGGTCGATCTGTGGTCCGACTTCAGTGCTGATCAGGTCTATCGGGCCGATGCCCTGGGCGTGGCGCAAAGCGGTGCGCGCTGGCTGTCGATGTTCACCCTCGGCTGGGCGATCGCCCGCTGGCGACGGGCGCGGCCGCGCTCGCTGCTCGACAACTCGCCCCTGCAGGAACTGCTGCACCGGATGATCGACTTCGATCGACTGCCGGCGATCATGGCCGACGGCCATCTGCACGCCCTCGCAGTCACCGCCTCGAGCTACAGCAGCGGCGACCATGTCACCTTCTATCAGTCCGAATCGACGATCACACCCTGGACCCGGTCGCATCGGATCTCGGTGCGCACGCAGATCACCATCGATCATCTGCTGGCCTCCTCGGCGATACCGTTTGCGTTTCCCTCGGTACGCCTGCCCCTCGAAGGTCAGCAGGAATGGTTCGGCGATGGTGCCATGCGCCAGTCGGCCCCGATCTCGCCGGCCGTGCACATGGGCGCCGAAAAAGTGCTGGTGATCGGCGCCGGGCGCATGCGCGAGCCAGCTGAAAGGCGACCGGTGAGCCCGAGCTATCCGAGCCTCGCCCAGATCGCAGGCCATGCGATGTCGAGCATCTTTCTCGACTCACTGGCGGTCGATGTCGAGCGTCTGGAGCGCATCAACCGGACGCTTGCGCTGCTCGACGACGACGCGCGCTCGCGCACGACCCTCAAGCCGATCGAGGTGCTGGTGATTTCGCCCAGCCAGCGACTCGATGATCTGGCCGCACCGCACCTGTCCTCGCTGCCGATCGCGGTCCGATCGATGCTGCGGGCGGTCGGTGTCGCCGGCCGGGGCAGGGACACGCGTGGCGCGGCCTTTCTGAGCTATCTGCTCTTCGAATCGGGCTATACCCGAGAGCTGATCGCGCTCGGGCAAGCCGACGCGATGGCGCGTCGCGAGGAGGTGCTGCGCTTCTTCGGATGGCCGCGGTCGCCGAACCCGTTAGAATCCACGGCTTATCCGGCACAGCCGACATTTGCGCGGCCCTCTCCCACCGATGATCAGCTTTCAGCAACTGATCCTGCGACTGCAGGAGTACTGGGATAATCAGGGTTGTGCCCTGCTTCAACCCTATGACATGGAAGTCGGCGCCGGCACTTTCCATACCGCCACCTTCCTTCGCGCAATCGGTCCCGAGCCCTGGCGAGCCGCCTATGTGCAGCCGTCGCGCCGTCCCAAGGACGGGCGCTACGGCGACAACCCGAACCGGCTTCAGCACTACTACCAGTTTCAGGTCGTTCTCAAGCCCTCGCCGCCCGAGATCCTCGACCTCTATCTCGGTTCACTGCGGGCGCTGGGCGTCGACACCACGCGCAACGACATCCGTTTCGTCGAGGACGACTGGGAGTCGCCCACACTCGGCGCCTGGGGCCTGGGCTGGGAGGTCTGGCTCAACGGCATGGAAGTCACCCAGTTCACTTATTTCCAGGAAGTCGGCTCGCTCAAGTGCGTGCCGGTCACCGGCGAAATCACCTATGGCCTCGAACGTCTGGCCATGTATCTGCAGGGCGTCGAAAGCGTCTACGACCTGGTCTGGACCGATGGCGTGAAATACCGCGATGTCTTTCACCAGAACGAGGTCGAACAGTCGACCTACAACTTCGAGTACGCCAATGCGCCGATGCTGTTTCGCCACTTCGATGAATACGAAGCCGAGGCGCAGCGCCTGATCGCCGCCGAACTCGCACTGCCTGCCTACGAGATGGTCATGAAGTGCTCGCACTCCTTCAACCTGCTCGATGCGCGTGGCGCGATTTCGGTGACCGAACGCGCGGCCTATATCGGTCGGGTGCGTGCGCTCGCCCGCGCGGTTGCCAGCGCCTACCATGCCTCGCGCGAACGCCTCGGATTCCCGATGCTCGCGCGCTTGGGCACACCGTCTGCCTGAGCGCCCCTCCATGACCAAGCCTCTGCTCGTCGAACTGCTCACCGAAGAGCTCCCGCCCAAGGCGCTTGCCCGGCTGGGCGACTCGTTTGCCAACACCATCGTCGACGGGCTGCGCCAGCAGGGTCTGGCGCCCGCCGATGGCAGCTTCGAGGTCTTTGCTACCCCGAGGCGCCTGGCAGTCTGCGTGGCGGCTGTGCGCGAGCAGGCCGACGACCGCGCCGTCGAGATCAAGGGCCCATCGGTTTCCGTCGGCCTCGATGCGCAGGGTCAGGCCACGCTGGCTCTGAAAAAATGGGCCGAAAAACAGGGCGCGCAGGTTGATGCACTCACCCGCGCCTCCGACGGCAAGCAGGAGTGCTTCTATCTGCGCAGCACCGTCACCGGCGCGGCGCTCACACAAGTCATACAGCCCCTGATCGAGCAGGCGATTGCGCGCCTGCCGATCCCGAAGCTCATGCAGTACCAGCTTGCCGACGGCCATACCAGCGTGAGTTTCGTGCGCCCCGCGCATGGGCTGGTGGTTCTGCATGGGCAGTCGGTGCTGCCGGCAGCCGCCCTTGGTCTGCAATCAGGCGGCATGACCCGCGGCCATCGCTTTCAGGGCGAGTCGCACATCGAATTGTCCGATGCCACCGACTACGAACGACTGCTGGCCGAACGCGGTCGGGTGATCGCCTCGTTGACCAAGCGGCGTGAGCGCATCGAGACACTGCTGCGCGATCGTGCCCGCGAGCTGGGTGCCTCGCTTGGCGACGAGGGGCCGGTCGCGCCTCTGCTCGACGAAGTGTGCGCGCTGGTCGAGTGGCCGGCGGTCTATGTCGGCCGATTCGAGGACGAGTTTTTGCAGGTGCCCCAGGAGTGTCTGATCCTGACGATGCGCACCAACCAGAAATACTTTCCGCTCTTCGATCGCAATGGCCAACTCGAGGCGCGCTTTCTGATCGTCTCGAACATGGCGGTCGATGATCCGTCGCTGATCATCGACGGCAACCAGCGGGTCGTGCGCCCGCGACTGGCCGATGCCCGGTTTTTCTTCGAACAGGACAAAAAGCTGCGGCTGATCGATCGCACCGCGCAACTCGCCTCGGTGGTCTATCACGCCAAGCTCGGCACGCAGGCGCAGCGAACCGATCGCGTGCGCACGCTGGCGCGTCTGATTGCCGCGCACATCGGCGTCGATGCCGATACCGCCGACCGCGTGGCGCTGCTCGCCAAGGCCGACCTGCTGACCGGCATGGTGGGCGAGTTCCCCGAATTGCAGGGCACGATGGGCCGCCACTATGCACTGCACGACGGCGAGTCACCGGCCGTGGCGCAGGCCATCGCCGAGCACTACCAGCCGCGCTTTGCCGGCGACGCCCTGCCGGCCTCCGAACTCGGGATGGCGGTGGCGCTCGCCGACAAGCTCGAGACGCTCGCCGGCATCTGGGGGATTGGCTCGCAGCCCAGCGGCGACCGGGACCCCTTCGCTCTGCGCCGCCATGCGCTCGGCGTGCTCCGGATGCTGATCGAGCGCCCGCTCGCCTCGGGCACACCGACGCCTGCGCTCTCGAGCCTGATCGCCGCAGCCTTCGAGGCCTTTTCTCAAGTCCCCGCGGTCACGGCCGCGCCGGCGGCTCTGCACGACTTCATCACCGATCGTCTGCGCGGCTGGCTGCGCGAGCGCGGCTATCCGATCGCCGACATCGATGCGGTGCTCGCTATCGATGCCGATCAGCTCGACCGCGTGCTGCCGCGGCTTGATGCGATCGCGCAGTTCAGGGCCCTGCCGCAGGCGGCCAGCCTGGCAGCGGCCAACAAGCGCATCGGCAACATCCTTCGCAAGGCCGATGCCGGCGATGCGCTGGCCGATGTGCGCGAAGACCTGCTCGCCCAAGAGGCAGAGCACTCGCTTTTCAAGGCGATCGCCAGCGCCACCCCTGCAGTAGAGGCGCGGCTCGTTGCGCTCGATTACGCCGGCGCACTGCGCACGCTCGCCTTGCTGCGCGAGCCGGTCGATGCGTTTTTCGATGCGGTCATGGTCAATGCCGAAGAGGCTGCGCTGAGACGAAATCGACTGGCTCTTCTGGGCGGACTGCACCGGCTCATGAATCGCGTTGCCGATCTCTCGAAGCTCGCGGCCTGACAAAGACTCTGATCACGATACTGAGCACCACTGATCACCACCGCTGGGAACACTGCATACCGTGAAGCTGATCATCCTCGACCGCGACGGCGTCGTGTCCAACGACCCTGATGGCCGCATCACCCGCGCCGAAGACTGGGTGTCGATGCCGGGTGCGGCTGCGGCGATTTCGCGGCTGCATCATCACGGTTATCGCGTCGCCGTCCTGGCCGACTGCGGCCCGCTCGACCGTGGCACCTGCGACATGGCGGCACTCAACGCGGTGCATTCGCGCATGGTCGAAGATCTCGCCGCACAGGGCGGCCCGATCGACGTGGTGCTCTTCGTACCGGGTGCCGACGCCTCCAACCGCAACGCCAGGGTCGCCGCCACACTGACCGACGCCCTCGAACGACTCGACGTCTCACCGGGGGCAACCGTGCTGGTCACCGACTCGCAGGACGAACTCGATGCGGCCCACACCGCCGGCCTGCGCCCGGTCCTGGTCCTCACCGGTCATGGTCAGCTCACGCTCGATACCGGGCTGCTGCCGGCCGACACCATCGTGCGGGTCGACCTTGCCGCGGTGGCCGCCGAACTGGCGCCCTGATCGCCCAACGCCCGCCAGACACCGAACCCATGCCCCTCATCCGAACCCTTCTTTTTCTGATTTTCCAGGCGGTCACGGTGGTTCCCTTCGGGATCGGCTGCCTGCTGCTCGCCCCTTTGCCGCTGCACATGCGCTATGCCTTCACGATCCGCTGGCCCCGACTGGTGCTCTGGGGTGCGCGCGTGATCCTGGGCATCCGCTGGGAGGTCAAGGGCTGGGAGAACCTGCCCGACGCGCCGGTGGTGCTGCTCTCAAAGCACCAGTCGACCTGGGAGACGCTTTTCTACGTCGCCTATGCACCACGCGAAGTCTGTTTCGTCTTCAAGCGCGAGCTGCTCTATCTGCCCTTTTTCGGATGGGGTATCGGCCTGCTCAACATGATCCACATCAATCGGTCGCAGGGTCGCGATGCCTTCGAGTCGGTCGTGGCCCAGGGGCAGCGCAAGCTAAATGAGGGCCGCTCGATCGTCATGTTCCCGGAAGGCACCCGCATTCCGGTCGGCAAGCAGGGCCAGTACAAGAGCGGTGGCGCAAGGCTCGCGATCCGCACCGGGGCACTCGTTGTGCCAATTGCCGTCAATTCAGGGCACTGCTGGCCGAAAAAGCCGATCATCAAGTCACCGGGACTGATCACGGTCTCAGTCGGCCCGCCGATTCCGACCACCAATCGCCGACCCGATCAGGTCAACGCCGACGTCATGAACTGGATCGAATCGGAAATGCGACGCATCGATCCCGACGCTTACCGTGACACCCCCGGCAACCCCGCTGCAGGAGCGATGCATGAAGCGACTTCGTGACCTGGCCCGCGCGGCCGGCGATGCAGCCCTGCAACTGACGCTGCCGCTGTTCGATCAGATCGCGCCGACGCCGGTTCGCGCGCCGGCATCGCGCCCTGTGCCGCCGGCCCCGAATGCGGGCGGCACACCGGTCGCCCACGCGCCCGGCACCTCGCGCCGGCTGACACGTCTGGGCGGCCATCCGGTCGAATACGAACTGCGCCGATCACGACGCCGCACGATCGGTTTTTGCGTCGACGACTCGGGGCTGCGCGTGACCGCACCCCGCTGGGTTGGCATCGCCGAAATCGATTCGGCCCTGTCGGCCAAGGAGGCCTGGATCCTTCGCAAGCTGGTCGAATGGCGCGAACACGCGGGTCGACGCGAACGCCTGGCGGTCCGCTGGGAAGACGGCGGCACGGTCGCCTTTCTCGGTCGCACGCTGACCATGCGACTGGATGCCGGCGCTCGCGGCGTCTCGATCGACCAGGACACGCTGCGCATCGGGCTGCCGGCGCAGGCGGATGCCGGCCAACTCAAGAATGCGGTCCAGGCCTGGATGCAGACGCAGGCCCGTGCGGTGTTTCGCGAACGCCTGCCGATCTACAGCGAGCGTCTGGGCGCCGCGCCCACGCAACTTCGTCTGTCGTCGGCGCGCACCCGCTGGGGCAGTTGCGCGCCCGACGGATCGATCAGACTGAACTGGCGGCTGGTGCACTTTCCGATCGAGATCATCGACTATGTCGTGGTCCACGAACTGGCACACCTGAAGGAAATGAATCACGGCCCCGACTTCTGGGCCACCGTCCAGTCGCTGCTGCCCGAGTTCGACATCGCGCGCCAGCAATTGAAGCAGTTTCCCGATGACCTCACCCTGAGCTGAAGGCGGAATACACCATGAGAATGCTGCACACCATGTTGAGGGTCGGCGACCTGCAACGCTCGATCGATTTCTACACCACGATGCTGGGCATGACGCTGCTGCGCACGACCGACCGTCCCGAGCAGAAATACTCACTCGCCTTCGTCGGCTACGGCAGCAACCCCGACCATGCCGAAATCGAGCTGACCTACAACTATGGCGTCGACCAGTACGAACTCGGCACCGCCTTCGGCCATCTCGCGATTGCAGTCACCGATGCCGCAGCCACCTGCGCCCGGGTCAAGGCGGCAGGCGGCATGGTCACCCGGGAGGCCGGTCCGGTGAAGGGCGGCTCGACCGTCATCGCTTTCGTGCAGGACCCGGACGGCTACAAGATCGAACTCATCGAGCGCAGCGCTCGCTGAGCGACCACAGCGCATCGGCAATCTGAGCCCAGCGCTCGACCGCAATCTCCTCCGGCCGGGCGGTCGGCTCGAGTGCGAGCCCCTGCTGCGCGAGATCGAGGCCCTGCTCGCGCAGCCAGGGTAAGAGGGTGCCGCGCAGCATCTTGCGGCGCTG
>CAIVAS010000030.1 GCA_903903975.1 uncultured Burkholderiales bacterium | reverse complement strand
TGAAGAAGGCTTCGGGCGTGTTCTGCTCGACGATTTCGCCGCGGTCCATGAAGATGACGCGGTCGGCAACGGCCCTGGCAAACCCCATTTCGTGCGTCACGCAGATCATGGTCATGCCGCCTTCGGCGAGGTCGCGCATCACGCCCAGCACCTCGGCGATCATCTCGGGGTCGAGCGCCGAGGTCGGCTCGTCAAACAGCATGATCGAGGGGTTCATGCACAGGGCACGGGCGATGGCCACCCGCTGCTGCTGACCGCCGGATAGCTGGCTCGGGTATTTCGGCGCCTGCTCGGCGATGCGCACCCGCTCGAGAAATGTCATGGCGGTGGCCTCGGCCTCGGCCTTGCTGCGCTTTTTGACCCAGATCGGCGCCAGCGTGCAGTTCTCGAGCACGGTCAGGTGTGGGAAGAGATTGAACTGCTGGAACACCATGCCGACATCGGAGCGCACGGATTCGATGTTGCGCAGATCATCGGTCAGCTCGGTGCCGTTGACCACGATGCGGCCCTGCTGATGCGGCTCGAGCCGGTTGATGCAGCGGATCAGGGTCGATTTGCCTGAGCCCGACGGGCCGCAGACCACGATGCGTTCGCCGCGGGCGACAGTGAGATCGACATTTTTCAGCGCCTGGAACTGGCCGAACCATTTGCTCAGGCCGGTGATCTCGATGGCGGTGGCCGCAGTGCCGGCAGACAGGGGGGTGGTGGCATTCATCGTTGGGTATTCCGGGCGAGGTCGCGTTCGAGCCACTGGCTGTACTGCGACATCGCAAAACAGAAGATCCAGTAGATCAAGATGGAAAAGAGGAAGGCTTCGATGAAGTACTTTTTCCAGGAGAAGTCGGTCTCGACCGACTTCTTCACGGCGTAGGCGAAGTCATAGATCGCGATGATGACCACCAGCGAGGTGTCCTTGAACAGCGAGATGAAGCTGTTGACGATTGGCGGGATCGAGATCTTGAGCGCTTGCGGCAGCACGATCTTGCGCATGATGGTCCAGTAGGACAGCCCGAGCGCCTCGGCCGCTTCGACCTGACCCTTGGGCACGGCCTGCAGACCACCGCG
Source organism: uncultured Burkholderiales bacterium (assembly GCA_903903975.1). Taxonomy (GTDB): domain Bacteria; phylum Pseudomonadota; class Gammaproteobacteria; order Burkholderiales; family Burkholderiaceae_E; genus UBA4615. Next base: position 2,146 of record CAIVAS010000030.1, on the reverse strand, counting down.
CACCGCCTCGGCGAGATAGGCCGCCACGAACAGGATGATCGCGACCTGCGCGCGCAGCAACTGGTCGATGCGCATGCTTTCCGGCAGAAACAGCGCGAACATGACGCTGGCCATGAAGAGCACCGTGATCAGCGGCACACCGCGGATCACCTCGATATAGACGACCGAAAACGAGCGGATGACCGGCAGGCTGCTGCGCCGGCCCAGTGCCAGCAGGATGCCCAGCGGGAACGCAAAGCCGATGCCGAAGATCGACAGGATCAGTGTGACCGGCAGTCCGCCCCATTGCTCGGTGCGCACCGGCGACAGGCCCAGGCCGCCGCTCATCAGCCAGTAGGACGTGACGATGCCCACCACCCAGATCGCTGCGAGCGAGGGCCGCCAGAACCAGCGGATGCCCGAGATCACCAGCAGCGACACCAGGATGCCGATGACCAGCGCCGGTCGCCACTGCTGGTCGAAGGGATAGACCCCGAACATCATGAAGCGGAATTTTTCCCAGACCACCGCCCAGCAGGCGCCCTGGCCTCGCACCGCATCGCAGGCGGCCAGCGGCTGAGGGCCCCAGACCGCCTTGAAGATCAGCCAGTCGAGGGCCGGCGGCACGATCCAGGCCAGCACGGCCAGCGTCAGCACCGTCAGCAGGCTGTTGGTCGGCGTCGAGAAAAGATTCTTTTTGAGCCACGACAGCGGCCCGGCCGAGCTCGCGGGCGGTGGGCTTGATGCGCTGTGAGTGGCGCTGATGGCGTCGGTCATGGCACTAGCGCTCGATCAGCCGCACACGGTTGTTGTACCAGTTCATCAGTGCCGAGATCGTCAGGCTGATCGACAGGTAGACCGCCATCAGCAGGGCAATCGCCTCGATTGCCTGGCCGGTCTGGTTCATCGTGGTGTTCGAGACCGCGACCAGTTCGGGATAGCCGATGGCCACGGCCAGCGAGGAGTTCTTGGTCAGGTTGAGGTACTGGCTGGTCATCGGCGGGATGATGACCCGCAGGGCCTGCGGCAGGGTGACCAGCCGAAGCCGCTGACCCGGACTCAGGCCGAGCGCCATCGAGGCTTCGGTCTGGCCCCGGTCGACCGCCATGATGCCGGCGCGCACGACTTCTGCGATGAAGGCGGCGGTGTAGGTCGACAGGCCAATCACCAGCGCAGTGAATTCGGGCGACAGCACTTTGCCGCCCAGGAAGTCGAAGCCTTCAAGGACCGGCCGGTCGATGTCGGTCGGTGCCCCCATCAGGGCCCAGATCAGCAAGGGCAGGCCGGCGATCAGCAGAATCGATGGCAAGGCCACCGGCCACTGTCGGCCGGTGCGCAGTTGGGTGCGACGCGCGAGCGTCTTCCACCCGAAGGCCAGGGCGATGCCGGCGAGCAGTCCCCATCCGACACCCGACCAGGCCGGGTGTTCGGCAGGCCAGGCAAAGCGAAAGCCGCGCTGGCTGATAAAGAGCCAGTCGCCGACCGAGATGGCTTCGCGCACCGAGGGCAGCAGTTCGGTAAAGAGGCCATACCAGACGAAAAGCTGCAGCAGCAGCGGTACATTGCGCATCACCTCGACATAGATCGAGGAGAGTTTCGAGAGCAGCCAGTTGGGCGACAGCCGGGCGATGCCGACCAGCGTGCCGAGCAGGGTGGCGAGGACCACCCCAATACCGGCGACCAGCAGGGTATTGCCAAGGCCCACCAGAAAGGCGCGGCCATAAGAATCGGAGGCCTGGTAATCGATCTGCGTTTCGGCGATCTCGAAGCCGGCTTCACGGCTCAGATAGCCGAATCCGGTCTGGATCTGACGCGTCTGCAGATTGTGCTGGGTGTTCGAAAAAAGATACCAGCCGATGCCGACGACAGCTGCCAGCAGCAAGGCCTGGTAGAGCAGGTTGCGAAAGCGTTCGCTGCTGAGCATGACCTGGAGGGAGGTGGTGATGCGCTCCCGCGACGGCAGGCGCCGCGGGAGGGTTGGGTCAGGCGATCAGTGGGGCGGGGATCGACTGAGAGGGGATCAGCGGATTGGCGGCGCGTACATCAGGCCGTCGTCTTTCCAGAGCGCGTTCTGATCGCGATCCAGACCCAGCGGGCCAATGTTGCGTGAATACATTTCGCCGTAGTTGCCCACCGACTTGATGACCCGAACCAGCCAGTCATTGTC
>CAIVAS010000029.1 GCA_903903975.1 uncultured Burkholderiales bacterium | reverse complement strand
CTCAAAGGCAGCGTCATCGAGTCGGTGCTCAGTCGTCCAAGGCTGGAATGCTTTGACTGAGCCGGTCGTACCCGTTTCGTATGGAATGGTCAGCGTGAAACGCGTGCCACGGCCAAGACGCGAGCTGACCGAAATCCTGTGTCCTGGCAAATTTTCAACGATGCGCCGAACCAGGAAGAGTCCCAAGCCGAGTCCGCTCATCCGATCCTGCTGATTGGAGTTCAGCTGATGGTAGGGAAGCCAGATTTCATCGATCTTCTCTGGACTGATTCCGATGCCGGTATCGATCACCTCGATGCGACAGGCACCGCCTCGAACTGATGCAGCGATCAACACGCCACCTGCCCAGTCCGGTTTTGCCGGGGTGAACTTGATTGCGTTTGCGACCAGATTGCCAATCACACGAAAGAGCGACTGCCGATTGCTCAAAATCATCAGCGGGGTCAAAGGAAGCCGAATACGGCAGCGCAGTCCAAGACGCTCGGCCTGGGGGGCGTAGGTGTTCAATAGGGTCCGCAGCAACATGACCACATCGACGTACTCAGGGTGAAAGTTGTCGATGTCACGTTCGTCACCTGCTACGTTCAAAACATGATCGAGCGAGCCACCGAGCAGATCGATTGCGGTACGGGCCTTGCGGGTCTGGTCGGTTGCAGCAGGCAAATCGCTGCGCTCGAGGTTGCGTGAAAGCAGATCGAGATGCATGACCGCCGCAGTCATCGGTTGGCGCAGGTCATGATTGATCGCGGCGATCAGGCGCTCCTTTTCACGCCTGGCTTCTTCGACTTTCGCCAGTGCCTCTTCGGCCGTTTGCTTTGCAACCTCAGCGGACTGCCTCGCCTTGATCAACTGCCCGCGTTGAAGGAAAAGAATTCTTTCCCGCTTTTCGGCCAACCTCGACATCACGTGGCTGGCACCGAGCGCCACCGAGTAGTAGAGGGCCTGGCGAAAGACGAGCGGGAACGGCGCTGTGAAGAACGAAAAGCTGAGGACAACAGCTGCAAACAACAACGCGAGAATCAGTGCCAGTTTTGCTGGCAGCCTCAGCATCGCGTTTATCCAGAAAATGCCAATGATCGTCGCAGGACCAATGGACACCACCACGACGGTGGCATTCGGACCTGGGTTAGGTAAGACCTCTCGAAAGACCAGGTAATTGAATATGGCTGTATTTGCGATCACCGCAGCCGAGACGAGATGCGTCGTCTGTGGCCATTCGATCTTCTTCCAATAAATTGCGGCGGCACACGAAGTAAGAAAACCAATGATGAATAGCCGCAGCAACACACCGGACGCGTCGTGTATGAATCCGCCGATCCAGGAGACGCCGGTTATCGAGGCCGGGAAAGAAAAGGCCAACAGGACAGCCCACAGGAACACCATGGTGAGTAGTCCGACTGGAATCCAAAGCGCATCCCTGGAATCCGTCTCATGCCGAAACTCATTCTCTAGATCTTTGTCCCAGACGAAGTCTCGAGGCGATGAAGATTCATCCGTTAGAGCCGGCATTGATGTTCTCCATGTTTACCGGATACCAACCTCGCGCGATTACGGCGCGCTGCTGAAGTGATCAATGTATGCGAACGCTTCAGATCGGGGTTAGACGCGAAAGGCTTAGAGCGGTCCAAAATGTACGCATTCTTCAAGATGTTTTCGCTACCTGGCGGCTGGAACGCGGTGCACGGCACTGACTGGCGGGTAGCAAACGCCGATGTCTTGCGCGCATCCCTGGGCGCTTGCAACCAGGGTCGCCGGGCTGCTCGATTGACGGATCAGAACCTTCGCGTTGACTTGCCCGACATAGAAAAGCACGGTCTTGCCCAGCACCCGATCGAATCTCGATTCGGGCGTTGGCATCTCCACCCGCTCGATGTCCGCACCGGAGAACTTGAAGCGGTCGTGGTACAGGACGTAGCCAGGTTGCATCGCGAAGTTAAAGACGACTGTGCTGGGATCGATCTGTCTGGACTGGATGCGAAAGGCCTGCTCGGGAGGCAAGAGCTGCTGCTGTGCGTGAGCTGGACCAACAAGTGCGGCGAAGAGAGCGATTGATCTGGCCAGCCTGAGGACTCTCATCACTGCGGACTCGTGCCGAAGAGACGGCTCCAGTGCACCGAGCCTCCCCGTTCCACCGCAACGGAGGATTTCTCGCTTGATAGCCGCATCATCATCAGCATCGGATTTCGGCCCGTGGTCCACCACCGCCCGGCCTGCGACGACATGAGAAATCGATCTTCAAGCGCATCGAGGGCGGTGATCAGCTCGCGCTTGTTTGATCGCTCCTCTTTGCTGACCACATCGAGCAACTCGCTTTGGTCAATGCCGGGTTGAACGAACGCTTCTCTGGCCAGTGCATATCCGTTGTGGCCCGCGTAGTAGATGATCTCGCTTGCGATAT
>CAIVAS010000028.1 GCA_903903975.1 uncultured Burkholderiales bacterium | reverse complement strand
TGCTGCACGACATCGGCAAGGTCGGCGTGCCCAACGAGATCCTGAACAAACCGGGACGCCTCACCGAGGACGAGTTCACGGCAGTACGCAACCATCCGCGCAACGGCTATGAGTTGCTGGCCCGTGGCGGCGAATTCGACGATGTCGCGCTCGACGTCTGCCTGCACCATCACGAACGCATCGACGGCCGCGGCTATCCTGATCGCCTCAAAGGCGACGAGATCACCTTGTTCGCCAAGATGGGCGCGATCTGCGACATCTACGATGCGATCTCGTCCAACCGTCCCTACAAGAGCGCCTGGACCCCCTTCGAGTCGCTGCGACAGATGGCGTCATGGGGCAAGGGCCATCTGGATCACGAGATCTTTCGGGCCTTTGTCCGATCGGTCGGCGTCTATCCGGTCGGCACCATCGTCAAACTCAAGTCGAACCGGCTGGCGATTGTCACCGAGCAGAACGAAAACGAACTGCGCAAACCGGTGCTCAAGGCCTTTTATTCGACCCAGCTGCACGAGCGGATCGAGCCGCGCTTCATCCAGCTCGGCAAGGGACACGAAGAAATCGTGTCGGTCGAAGATCCGGAATCCTGGAATCTGCCCCCGATCGATCAGCTTCTGACCTGAGCCACTGAGGCAGCTCAGCAGCCTGGTCAGCCGGCCGCCCCGGCGACCCGACTCACCTTGCCGACGCCTCCGTTCACTACTGTATTTCCGCACCGCATGAAGCGGCTGTGCCGCAGCGCCGCATTTTTGTAAATGACAGGTATTTCAAGTGGTTATGGTTGAGCTGGGCGAGTTGCGGAACAAATTGAAACAAGATTTTTGTTGCAACGCATCAGGGCCGCGAGTAGTATCTGGCTTGTCTCCTCCACCTCCTCAACGGTGGTTTCAGCCCGCACCCCAACCGGTGCGGGCTTTTTCTTTTGGGCTTTTGTTTTGTGAGTCAGGATGGCGCCGAAGCGTCACCCCAGACGTGATTCGGCGATCCGGGCGCCTTCGACCAGCGCGCGGAGTTTGGCGGCAGCCACCTCCCGGCCCATCGGCGCCATGCCGCAGTTGGTACATGGAAACAGCCGATCGGCCGGCACATACCGCAGTGCCCGCCCGATGGTGTCAGCCACCTGCTCCGGCGTCTCGACCACATCGCTGGCCACATCAATGACACCGACCAGCACATCCTTGCCGGCCAGCAGTCCCAGAAGATGGTCGGGCACCCGGCTGTTGGCGCATTCGAGCGAAATCTGATCGATGCGGCTGGCCGCCAGCGCCGGAAACACCGCCTCGTACTGTCGCCATTCTTCACCGAGCGTTGCCTTCCAGTCGACATTGGCCTGGATGCCATAGCCGTAGCAGATATGGACCGCAGTCGTGCAGGTCAGGCCTTCGATCGCCCGATGCAGCGAGGCGATACCCCAGGTGGGCACATGGGCCATGAACACGTTGTAGGCCGGCTCGTCGAACTGGATCACATCGACGCCGTCGGCCTGCAGCGCCAGCGCCTCCTGGTTGAGCAGTTCGGCAAAGGCCATCGCGAGCTTTTCGCGGCTGCCGTAATGAGCGTCGGCAACGGTATCGACGATGGTCATCGGGCCGGGCAGCGTGAACTTCAGCTTCTTTGCGGTGTGCGCCCGGGCGATCTGCGCTTCGAAGGCATGAACGCGCCCCTTCAGACGGATCGGACCCACCACCTGCGGCACCATCGCGTCATAGCGGTTGTCGCGGATGCCCATCTTCACTTTGTGCTCGAAGTCGATGCCCTCGACCGCTTCGAGAAAGCCGTGCACGAAGTGCTGGCGGCTCATCTCACCGTCGGTGACGATGTCCAGGCCGGCGTCCTCCTGCTCCTTGATCCAGAGCAGGGTGGCGTCGCGCTTGGCCTGGCGCAGCGCATCGCCCTGCTCGCGCCATTGCGGCCACAACTTTTGGGTTTCGGCGAGCCAGCCGGGTTTGGGCAGGCTGCCGGCAAGGGTGGTCTTGAACATGGGAGGCCTCAGTGGGGTCAGGAAAGGGTCGGGAAAGGCGCCATGTTAGCCCCAGGCCCCCCCTTGCAGACCCCTAGCGCACGTTCAGTGCCGCCCCCAGCTTGCGGCGCCACTCCGACACCACCTGCGGCTGGGCCGAGGCGAGATCAAAGACTGCCACCATGCGCTTGCGACCCACGTCATCCTGGAAGGCACGGTCGCGCCGCACAATCTCGACCAGCTGCTCGAAGGCCTCGGCCCACTGCTTGTAGCCGATGTAGTACTCGGCCAGATCGAGCCTTGCCTGCAGATCGCCTTCATTGGCATTGACGCGCGCCAGCTGCTCATGCGGCACCGGCGGGCGCGCGGCCTCGACCGCCGCGGCCACCTGAGCCATCAGTTCGGCAACCTGAGGATCGGTCTTGGCCTGCGGCGACAGCGCGTCGAGCTGGCCCTGTGCCCCCGCCGGTTCGCCGCTGGCAAGCAGCAGCTGCCCATAGAGCAGACGCGCCGAATCGTTGGCCGGATCGAGTTCGATCGCCTTGCGCGCATGGTCAGCCGCCGCTTCCTGGTCGCCGCGATCGAGCGCAGCGCCCGCCTGGTCGAGCTCGACATCGGACGGATTGGGCATCAGCCGATCGATGAACTCGCGCAACTTGGGCTCGGGCAGCGCCCCCTGGAACTGATCGACCGGCTGGCCGCCGACAAAGGCAAACACCGTCGGGATCGAGCGGATCTTGAAGTGCTGCGCGAGCTGCTGCTCCTTGTCGCTGTCGATCTTGACCAGCTTGAAGCGCCCGCCGTAGTCGGACTCAAGCTTCTCGAGCATCGGCCCCAGGGTCTTGCACGGGCCGCACCAGGGCGCCCAGAAGTCGACCAGAACCGGCACCTGCATCGATGCGTCAATGACATCGGCCTGGAATGACTGGATGGTGGTGTCGATGCTCATGGGGATGGCCGGCAGCGGGGAAGGACCGCCATTCTGGCATGCCCGCGCGGGCGGGCGGGCGGCTCCCGGTGAGACGAACACCTGCGCGATGCTAGGATCGACGCCAACCTGGAGGTCTACCCATGATCGTTCTCCTGCTCGGCATTGCGCTGATGCTCGGCGTGCATTCGACCCGCATCTTTGCCGACGACTGGCGAAGCGGCCAGATCGCCCGCCTCGGCGAAAAGCCCTACAAGGGGATCTACTCGCTGCTCTCGCTGGTCGGCCTCGTCCTGATCGTCTGGGGCTACGGCCAGACCCGGATCACGCCGGTCGATGTCTGGATGCCACCGCTGTGGACCCGCCATCTGGCGGCGCTGCTGATGGGGGTGTCCTTCGTGCTGCTGGCGGCCGCCTATGTGCCGGGCACGCGCATCCGGCGGGCGGTTGGCCATCCGATGGTCCTCGGCGTGAAGACCTGGGCGCTGGCGCATCTGCTGTGCAATGGCCGGCTGGGCGACATCGTGCTGTTCGGGTCGTTTCTGGTGTGGGCGGTCGTGCTTTACGCCGCCTCGAAACGGCGCGACCGCAAGGCCGGCACGGTCTATGCCGTCGGGCCGATCTCACGCGACTTGATCGCGATTTTCGGGGGCCTGATCGGCTGGGCGGTGTTCGCCTTCTGGGCCCATGCCTGGATTATTGGGGTGCAGCCGTTCGGCTGAGCGGGGTTGCGCCCGCTTGGCTGATCGGCGCGCAGCCGCTCGGCTGATCAGCCCGCCATCTCGATCACGATCTTGCCGGGCGCGCCGCGATCGGCCAGCGCGCGGATCGCCTCGATCGACTGCTCGAAGGCAAAACGCGCACCGATCAGTGGCTTGAAGACACCCTCGGCGGCCAGCCGCGCGATCTCGGCCTTGATGCCGGGCGCTTCGGCCGGGCGCTGGCGCATCCACTCGCCGGCGCGCACGCCGACCACCGAATAGACTTTGATCAGCGGATGGTTGACCGACACCGTCGGAATGCGGCCGGCGGCAAACCCCACCACCAGCAGCCGCCCGCCAAAGGCGATGCACTTGGTCGACTTGTCGAAGACGTCGCCGCCCACCGGGTCATAGATGACATCGGCACCGCGCCCGCCGGTCAGTGCCTTCACCTCGCTGGCGAAGTCGCCGCGCGATGACAGCAGATGCGTAGCACCCATCGGGCGCAGCAGTTCGAGCCACTCGGGATTGGTGCCGGTGGCGATCACGGTGACACCAAGCCTGGCACCGAGCTGCACCGCGGCCGCGCCCATGCCACCGGTGGCGCCATGCACCAGCAGGGTCTCACCGGGTTGAAGCGCACCCCGCGTCACCAGCGACACATAGCCGGTGGAGGCACCCACCGGCATGCCGGCGGCACTGGCGAAATCCCAGCCCTGCGGAATCGCGCTGAGCTTGTCGGCCGGCACGATGTTGCGCTCGGCAAACGAGCCGGTCAGATTCGAAAAGCACACGCCGTCGCCGACACGCCAGGGGTCGACGCCCGCCCCCACCGCCTCGATCACGCCCGCGCCTTCCATGCCGACCACATAGGGCAGATCGGGTTTGTGCTGGTAGCCGCCCCGGGTCATCAGCAGGTCCGGAAAATTGAGCGCCGCTGCGCGCATCCTGACTGCGACCTCACCCGGCCCGGGCGCTCGCGCATCGAGCTCGACGAAATGCAAGCCCGACAGGTCGCTGCTGAGCGCATTGCACCTCAGTGCCCGATAGGTCGCCTTCGTGGTGTCCATGGTGGTGCTCATTGTGGTGTTCATGGGCGTCTCCTCCCCTCGTGTCTCTGTTGTTGATCAGTGCTGCGTCAGCCGAAGATCGCTGTGGTCTGATGACTGACCGCCACCGCGCGTCCCTGCTGATCCCACATATGGGCGGTCTGGCTCTGATAGCCGTCGGCCGCATGACGCGACTCGGTATGCACCAGCAGCCATTGCGCCGGATCGAATTCGCGCGGATCGCGCAAAAACTCCAGCAGCCACGTCAGCGACGCGCTCGGCGCGGGCCGGGTCAGCATCGAGATCACCGGCGAGGCGGTCAGATCGGCCAGGGCGACCAGATTGGCCTCGCGGGCGGTGGCACTGTCGAGCCCCACCGGTGCAGCAGAACCGTCATCGGGCGCGGCCTCGCGAAGCATCGCCCACTGCCGGGCCGGTCGCGTGGGCGTGCCGCTGTAGGGCATCGGGCCACCCGCCCAGCGCTGTCGGTAGTGGCGCAGAAAATCGGGCATGCGCTTGTCGACGAAGGGCCCGTCGCGCAGGTCGGCGTAGGGCCGCACGTCGGCTGGCATCGGCAGATCAAGCCGGGCCTGTGATTCGCGGCTGGCGCCGAACAGGCCCACCAGCAGGGCCGCCACCCGGTCGCCGCTGCGCAGTTCGCACTGCACATGCGTGATCGCCCGACCACGCCGCACGACGCTGGCCCGTGCGGTGGCAGGCCCTTCGTCGAGTGCGGCGATAAAGGTCATCTGGAGGGCCCGCAGCGGCAGTTCATTGCCGGCTGCAGCCCGCATTGCAACGGTTGCAATCGCGCCCTGGATACCACCGAATGCTGCCTTGCCCTGCAGCCAATCGGTGGTGATGTCGGCCTCGAACACCGCGCTGTCGGGCGCACGCGAAACAGGACGGGAAACGATTGCAGAAAAAGATGGCATAAGCTTAAGCGCATCGCGCAGGGGACCGTTCGGTGCGCGAGGATGCCACAATCGTGCTGTGCGCCCAGGTGGCGCAACCCGAAACAAGCCCCTTGCAAGCCCCTTCGACAAACCGAACCCGGAGACCGATTTCATGCGCCTCGAGACCCTCGCCGTTCACGCCGGCTACAGCCCCGACCCGACCACCAAGGCGGTTGCCGTGCCGATCTACCAGACGGTGGCCTACTCCTTCGACAATGCCCAGCATGGCGCCGACCTCTTCGATCTGAAGGTGGCCGGCAACATCTACACGCGCATCATGAATCCGACCACCGATGTGCTCGAAAAGCGCATCGCTGCACTCGAAGGCGGCATCGGTGCGCTGGCTGTGGCCTCGGGCATGGCCGCGATTACCTATGCAATCCAGACGATTGCCGAGAGCGGCGACAACATCGTCTCGGCCTCGCAGCTCTATGGCGGCACCTACAACCTCTTTGCGCATACCCTGCCGCAGATGGGCATCGAGACCCGCTTTGCCGATGCCCGTAAGCCCGAGACCTTCGCTGCCCTGATCGATGCCCGCACCAAGGCGATCTTCTGCGAATCGATCGGCAATCCGCTGGGCAATGTCACCGACTTCGCCGCGCTCGCCAAGGTGGCTCACGACGCCGGCATTCCGCTGATCGTCGACAACACCGTGCCCAGCCCCTATCTGTGCCGACCCTTCGAGCACGGCGCCGACATCGTCGTGCACTCGGTCACCAAATACCTCGGCGGCCATGGCAACAGCGTCGCCGGCGCCATCGTCGACAGCGGCAAGTTTCCGTGGGCGCAGCACAAGGTACGCTTCAAGCGCCTGAACGAACCCGATGTGAGCTATCACGGCGTGGTCTATACCGAAGCGCTCGGTGCCGCCGCCTTCATCGGCCGCGCCCGCGTGGTGCCGCTTCGCAACATGGGCGCCGCCCTCTCGCCGATGAGCGCCTTCCTGATCCTGCAGGGCATCGAGACCCTGGCACTGCGTATGGACCGGACCTGCGAAAACACACTGGCAATCGCGGAGTATCTGAGTACGCATCCCAAGATCGCCTCGGTCAATTACGCCGGCCTGCCCGATCATCCCGAACACGCGCTGGTCAAAAAATACATGGGCGGCAAGGCCTCGGGCATCCTGTCGTTCACGCTCAAGGGCGGTGAAGGTCGAGAGGCCGGTGCGCGCTTTCTCGATGGCCTGAAGCTCTTTACCCGCCTGGTCAATATCGGCGACGCCAAATCGCTGGCCACGCATCCGGCCTCGACCACTCACCGCCAGCTCGACGCTGCAGAACTCGCCAAAGCCGGCGTGAGCGAAGGCATGGTGCGGCTGTCGGTCGGTATCGAGCATATCGACGATCTGAAGGCTGATCTCGAGCAGGCCCTTGCAGGAGTCTGAGCATGGCAAAGCGCAAATCGACCGAGCGGATGAGCCGCCAGGACTATGAGTCGGCGCTGTTGCCGCTCGAGCTTGAGCTCAACCGCGTCGCACGCTGGGTGCAGAGCAAGCAGCGGCGTGTGCTGATCATCTTCGAGGGGCGCGACACCGCCGGCAAGGGCGGCGTGATCAGCACGATTGCGCAGCCGCTCAATCCGCGCCAGTGCCATGTGGTCGCGCTGCCCAAGCCCGACGAGATCGAGCGCACGCAGTGGTATTTCCAGCGGTATGTGCAGCACCTGCCTGCGGCCGGCCAGATCATGCTGTTTGATCGCAGCTGGTACAACCGCGCCGGGGTCGAGAAGGTCATGGGCTACTGCAGCGATGACGACTACAAGGCCTTTCTGAAGCAGACACCCGCCTTTGAAAAACTCCTGGTCGACGACGGCATCGTGCTGCTGAAGTACTGGCTGACCATCGATCAGGCGCAGCAGGAAGAGCGCCTGCGCGAGCGGCTCGACGACCCGCTCAAGCACTGGAAACTCTCGCCGGTCGATCTTCAGGCGCGCCTGAAATATCGCGAATATGGTCGTGCTCGCGATGCGATGCTCAAGGCCACCCACACCAAGCACGCACCCTGGACGCTGGTCGACTTCAACGACCAGCGGCGCGGCCGGCTCACGCTCATCCGCCATCTGCTCGACAAGGTGCCCGAACTCGACGTGATCGATCAGCCGGTCGAGTTTCCGCCGCTGCCGGGCGCGCCGGGCAAGGAGTCCTTCAAGGGGCCGCTCAAGCCGATTCCGAGCGTCTGAGCGCGAAAAGCCAACCGGGCACCGTCAATCAGCGCAGGCACCGAGCGCCCGAGGCGCCCGGCCCGCCCTGCCGATCAGACCATCAGCCCGAGATTCTTCAGCGAGTAATTGCCGATGCTGGGCAGGACCCGCGGCAGATCGGTGGCTTGCACGCCGAACCAGGTGGCGAGCGTTGCCGCCAGCTGATCCACCGACGTGGTGGGCAAAAGCCGGCCCTGACCGACATCGTCCGGTCCATTGTTGGCCAGCACCGGCGGCGTGCCATAGAGCGTGCGTCCCTTGACCGCGCCGCCCATCACAAAGTGATGACTGCCCCAGCCATGGTCCGAGCCGTCGCCGTTGGAGATCGCGGTGCGACCGAAGTCGCTGGCGGTGAAGGTGGTGACCTGGTTCTGCACACCGAGTTCGACGGTCGCGGCATAGAACTGCGCCATCGCATCGTTGATCTGCTGCAGCAGCAAGGGGTGCTTTTGCGGCAGGTAGTCGTGCAGATCGAAGCCACCGAGACTCACGAAAAACACCTGGCGCTTGACGCCCAGCGCGCCGCGGGCCGCAATGGTCCGGGCCACAATCTTTAGCTGATCGGCGAGCGGATTGGCAATGGGCCTGAGGGCCGCGTCGACCGAGCCGAAAGTCGTGGTCAGGGCCGTCGTTCCGGTCAGCGCGGTGCGCATCATTTCCTCGGCAGCAACCGAGCGCTTGGTCACTGCGAAATGGGCATTTTCCAGAAGGTTCGTGCCGCTGTGGGCGGTAATCAGGGTTTTCAGCGCGGCTGCCGCCGGCGCTGAATTGAAGAGCTTCGTGCCGGTCGAATTCGAGCGCGGAATCCCTGCAACCGCCACCGCACCATTGGTGCTGACCTGATACTGAGCGGTCGAACCGCCGGCCAGAAACACCGAATTGCCGGTTGCACTCATGCAGCTGAACGTGGTGTTGGTATTGCCCGATGTACCACCCGAGACCAGCATTTCCATGATGCTGCCACCCCAGCCGATGGCGGTCGCTTCAGGCCGCGAGGACTGCCAGAAGGCGGTCTGGTCGTTATGCGAAAAAAGCTTCGGTGGCAGCAGCACCGACTTGGCGGTGTACTGGGCCTTGGTGATCGGTCGAATCAGGGTGCCGATGTTCAGCATCACACCGAGCTTGCCGTTGTTGAACAGATCGGCCAGCGACTTGAACTGCATCGTCGAGGTCGAGGTCGAGGTGGTGAGTTGCGGCGCCAGCGCGTATTGACGCCCGCCAGGCGCATTGAGCGAATTCAGGCCGACCAGCGAGGACAGCGGCGTGGCGATCGTTGAACGGATCGCGGCGTATTCCGCATAGCCACCAGTGTCGAATGGAATAACGGTGTTGGCAAAGTCATTGCCGCCAGCCAGAAAGACGCACACCAGCGCCTTGTAGTCGGTCGCCGTCTGGGCTGCAGCCTCCGAGATGGCCGCCAGATTGAGGGCCCAGGGTGCGGCCGCACCGGCTACCGAGAGGCCGGCGGTGCGGCGCATGAATTCACGGCGAGTGGCAGAGGCTTTTTTCATGGACGGTCTTCAGCGCAGGACGAGATATTCGGGCGTTGCCATCGTGAGCAGGATGGCTGCTTTGACCCGGTCCAGCAGATTGGCGACCGTGGCGATCGGCATCGATGTCAGGGCATTGCGGATCAGCGTGCGGTTGGTCAGACCGAGTCGGTTGGCGGCAAGGATCAGCTCGACCTCAGCCGCCAGGGCATTGGCATCGGCCGCGATCGATTGCAGCCCGCTGTAGTCGACCACCAGGTCGGTGGCACCGATGCTGGCGATGTTGTTGATCACGGTCTGCATGAAGTTGAGATAACCGGCCACGCTCGATTCGCTGGTGATCTGCAGCTCGGGGGCCACCAGCCCCACGGGCGCCAGAGCGGTGTTGGGCGGAACGAACCCGGGTTGGAAAAAGTTGAAAACCGTCGGGCTGTGAAGCGGGCTCTGGCCAAGTCGGGTTGCCGGGTCCGACAGATTGCCGAGTTTCCAGTCTCCCGATGGCGAATTGACGCCGAAGGCCCGGGCGAATTGGGTAAAGCGCAGCACCGGCTCGACCAGCTTGCCGGCTTCGGGTGCGGTTTGAACGGTGCGCGCCTCGACATCGGTCAGCACCGCTCGGATCAGTGCCTTCATGTCGCCGCGCACCCCTGCGCCATTGTTGGCAAAGGCGGCGGCCACGCGGCCGACATACGCCGGCGAGGGATTGCTGGTGACCAGCCGCTGGATCAGCTGGCGGCCGATGAAGGGTCCGACATTCGGATGCGCAAAGAGGCCGTCGAGCACAAGCTTCAGAGCACCCGGGCCGTCATTGCCACCCGGTACGTTCACCGTCAGAAATGAGGACGCGCCGCTCTCATGGCGCGCCGGGTAGCAAAACATCGGGGTGGCGTACTGCTCGGGGGCGCCGTCGTAGCCGACCGCATATTCCCAGCCTGTCAGCAGACGCGCCAGGCCGGTGACATCGTCCAGGTCGTAGGTGTCTTGCGGCTGTCCGCCGACCAACCTTGGTGTGCCGTCCGGGTTCAGTTCGGTCAGCCCGATGGTAAAGAGCTGCATCAGCTCGCGGGCATAGTTTTCGTCGGGCAATCGGCCGGTGCTGTCGGCCTTGCGGTTGCCGCGCATGTTCAGGTAATCGCCCATCGCCGGGGTGAGCGTGACCTGCTCAAGCAGCGTGCGGAAATTGCCAAAGGCGTTGGCGCCCATGACATCCAGATAATTGCCGACCGAAAACGGCGTCCATGCTGAATTCACGCCGCTGATCGAGACCACCAGGATCTGCGACAGCGCATAGACCACGCGCTGTCGCAACTGGTCGGGGCTCGACAGGAAAGCCCGCCAGACGGTGTAGTCGAAGCTGCTCGAATTGAAGATCAGCGTGGTGTTGTCGTAGCCCTTCGATTTCAGCCACTGAAAATGGCTCGTGCCGAGCGGCATCGCAAACTGTTCGTCGAGCCAGGCAGTGACACCCATCTGCTGGGTGCGGGCGATTTCGGCCCGGCTGGCACCGAAGGTGGTCTGTGCCAGAAACCGCGCGGCGCCGGGAAGGTCGATCGGCGCATCCGTCACACCCGAGACGTCGGCGGTTTTGACGGTGGCCGGGGAACTGGTTGATGTCGTGGATGACGTTGGGGTCGTGGATGACGTTGGGGTCGTGGGTGCGGCTGCAGGGGCATTCGGAGCCGCTGACGGGACAGACTGCGCCGCATTGCCGGTGACGGAGCTCTGGCTGCTTGCCGATGTCGCCGAAGACGGCAGCGTCCCGACATCGCTGCCCGCCCCACCGCAAGCCGCCAGCACGGCAGCCGCCGAAGCGATCAGCGTCGCAGTGGCCGCATGACTTGCGGGCAGGGATGGTTCGGCGTCGACTGCTGACGCATCGAACTCGCGATCACGCTCAGGAAGAAATTCGGAGACAAGCGCAGTCATGTTTGCACCAGGGAAGACCGTCGAGAAAAAAGTGGCCGATTCGAGTCCGAAAATTGCCGGCCAGCAGCCCTATGCGTACCGTGAAGGTCGACGGCCGGGCCGCCAGCGCCGACCGGCGGTCAGATGCCGCGTGGCGATGTTGCCAGAAAACGAACGCTGAAATCATCGCTTTCCGACGAGAACGCCGGCCACGGCCTATCATTGCGGGCAGGCGGCGTTGCGTCGCAACCCACCGATTCGGCACTCCACGACCCTGAATGCGACCCGAGATGCTCAAGTTCTACTACAACACCGCCCCGAACCCGATGAAGGTCGCCCTGCTCCTCGAAGAGCTCGGCCTGCCCTATGAGGCCATCCCGGTCGATACCCGCAAGGGCGAACAACATACCGACGCCTACCGCGCAATCAATGCCAACGCCAAGGTTCCGTCGATCGTCGACGGCGAGACCGTGGTGTTCGACAGCAACGCGATCCTGCTTTATCTCGCTGATCGCGCCGGCCGCTTCGTACCGACCGATCTGTCATCGTCAGCCCGCGGCGAAATGCTGTCCTGGCTGATGTTCGTGGCCAGCGGCATCGGCCCGTACTCGGGGCAGGCGGTGCACTTTCGGCACTTCGCGCCGGAGCCCAGGCAATACGCACTGAACCGCTACGATTTCGAAGCCCACCGTCACTGGCAGATCCTCGATGAGCGCCTGGGCAAGCAGCCCTACCTTGTCGGGCGCGACTACGGCATCGTCGACATGGCCTTCTGGGGCTGGGCACGCATGGTGCCTTTCGTTCTGGGTATCGACGACGCCTGGACACGCTATCCGAACATCAAGCGGCTGCTTGATGAGATCAACGCGCGACCGGCGGCAGCCCGCGTCGAAGCACTTCGTACCCGCCACGCCTTCAAGGCCGAGGTCGATGCTGATGCCCTGCGCAACCTGTTTCCGCAAAACCAGCGCCTCGAGCAGCCAGGCTGATCGAGAACTGATCTAGAACCGAGCGCCCCGAAGGCACAGCCCGCAAGCATTCCCAAGAACAACCCGACACGAGACCCCCAGCCATGATCCCGATTTCCATCCTTGACCTTGTGCCGATCCGGCTCGGCGACACGCCCACCGATGCCCTGCGCAATGCGCTCGATCTCGCCCGGCATGCCGAAGACTGGGGCTATCGCCGCTACTGGGTCGCCGAGCATCACAACATGGCCGGTATCGCCAGCTCGGCCACCTCGGTGGTGATCGGCCATCTGGCCGGCGGCACGAAAACGATTCGCGTGGGCTCGGGCGGCATCATGCTGCCCAATCACTCACCCCTGGTCATCGCCGAGCAGTTCGGCACGCTCGAGTCGCTCTACCCGGGTCGCATCGACCTTGGCCTGGGTCGCGCTCCCGGCTCCGATCAGGTCACGATGCGGGCGATGCGGGTTCATCCGCAGGCGGCCGAGCATTTCCCCGACGACATCCAGGCGCTGCGCATGCTCTTCGGCCCGGTGCAGGAAGGCCAGCAGGTCCGCGCCGTGCCGGGCGCCGGCCTGAACGTGCCGTTGTGGATCCTTGGCTCGAGCACCTATGGCGCGCAGGTCGCTGCGCACTTCGGGCTGCCCTATGCCTTCGCGTCGCACTTCGCCCCGACCGACCTCGATGCCGCCATCCAGACCTACCGGCAGCTGTTCAAGCCGTCGGCACAGCTCGCAGCGCCCTATGTCATGCCCTGCATCAACGTGATCTGCGCCGACACCGATGCGCAGGCCAAGCGGCTCTTCACCAGTCTGCAGATGCGCTTTGCCGACATGGCCCGCGGCCGCCGCGGCCTGATGTCACCGGCGATCGACGATATCGAGACCTACTGGTCGCCCGCCGAGAAAGCCCAGGCGATGCGCATGCTCGAGTGCGCCTTCGTCGGCTCGCCCGAGACGGTGCACCGCCTGCTCACCGGCTTCATCGAGCGCACCGGCGCGAGCGAACTGATGGTGAGCGGCACGGTCTTCGAGCATTCGGCGCGGCTGCGCTCCTATGAGTTGCTCGCCGACATCTGTCGTGCCCTCGAACCGAAGCGCGACACCGTCGCCCAGGCTCAGCCGGCACTCGCCGTCTGAGGCTGGCACTCAGACCCGCGGCAATCGATCACACAGAGAGACGACCTGATGGACACCCCCGCGCTCGCCGCCTTGCTTGAACGCATGACCCGCGCGGCCGAAGCCGGCGACGGCACAGCTTTCGCGGCCTGCTTCACGCCGGATGCGGTCTATTACGACTACATCTACGGCCCGCACACCGGCCGCGAGTCGATCTCGCACATGCTCACCGAGCTCTTTTTGCGCGATGCCGGGCCCGACTACCGCTGGGAGATGTTCGATGCGATCTGCCAGGGCAACACCGGCTATGCCTGGTCGCTGTCGAGCTTTTCCTCGACCGTGCCCGAGTTTGCCGGACGCCGCGTGACCATCGACGGCATGAGCCGCTTCACCTTGCGAGATGGCCTGATCGCCGAATACCGCGAATCGGTCAACGGCTGCGTGGCGATGTCGCAGCTTGGCGTGGGCGCCGAGCGCATGGCCAAGGTGGCCCGCAAGTGGTCGGACCGGCTGCTTGCCACCCCCGAATCAATCGCCTTCAATGCCCGTGTGAAAGGGACACGACTCAACTGAAGGGCCCCGGGTCAGGACGCCTGCCTGATCCGTCCGATCCGCCCGGCCACCGCCCGCACCTTGCCGGGCGCAGCCATCCAGATGCCGACGATGGTCATCAGGCTCACCCCGATCGAGATCCACCAGGCGATCGCATAGCTGCCGGTGGCGTCATGAACCATGCCGGCCATCCAGGGTCCGATCGCCCCGCCACTGATGGCCGCAAACATCAGCGTGCCGAAGATGCTGCCGTAATGCGGTCCTTCGAAGATCTCGGCCGCGACCGCCCCAAGCACCGAGGTCACGCCGTAGCCCAGCGCGCCCTGGGCGATCACCATCACCCACAACAGCACCGGACTCGGGTTGGATTCGAGCGCAAGCAGGGCCAGATAGGTCAGCACGAAACCGATGCCCCCGATGCTCCAGACAATCTCGCGGCCAACGCGATCCGACAGCTGCCCGAGCGCGATCTGACCGGGCACGCCGGCCAGACTCACCGCGCCCAGCGCGAGTGCGGCATCGCGAGCGGTAAAGCCGGTCTCGATCAGGTATTTGGTCTGATGGACCTGCACCGCGTACCACATGAAAAGCGCACAGAAAAAGGCAAGCGCGAGCCACCAGAACCGCGCGGTGCGCATCGCGCGGGCCAGGGTCCATTCGATCGCCGTCCAGGCCGGATCGACGATATTGCTCGGACGCGCGCTGCCCGCGATGCCGCGCTCATCACGCTCATCACCATCGGCGAGCAGCCCGAGATTCTCGGGTCTTCGCCGCAACAGGAACACCAGTGGTGTGAGCAGCAGTGCCGCAAAGATGCCGAGCGACAGGCAGGCTGAGCGCCAGCCCGACTGCTCGATGATCCGCTGCAACATCGGCAACAGCACGATCGAGCCGACACCGACGCCGGCAAACGCAATGCTCAGCGCCAGGCCCCGGCGGCGCACGAACCAGGCCGACAAAAACAGCGCCTGACATGAATAGCCCAGGCACACGCTGCCGGCTGCCACCAGCACACCAAGCGTGCCGTAGAAATGCCAGGGCTGACTCGCAAGCGTAGCCCCCAGCAATCCGGCCGCGGTGGCGATGACGCCGATCAGGGAGACCACCATCGGGCCGCGCGAATCCATCATCCGGCCAAGCACCGGGCTCAGAAAGGCCGATACCATGAAGCCGAAGGAGAAAGCACCGGCAGTAATTGCGCGATCCCAGCCGAACTCCTGAAGGATCGGCGGAAACAGCAATGAAAACGCGGTCCTGGCATTGACCCCCACGCCCATGGTCACGAAGACCACGGCGACCACGACCCAGCCGTAAAAAAAGGGCAGACGCCGCGCGAATTGGGCAAGCAAGAGGGTCTCCTGATGGCGGCTCGACACTTTTGGACGAGCCTGCGAGCTTATCCGATTTGTGTTCGGGCCCGGCCTTGCCTAAGCTTGCCGGCTTTCGTAGGAGTCTGCACATGCCGATCGAACATCTCGATGTCCTGGTAGTGGGTGCCGGGATTTCCGGCATCAGCGCGGGA
>CAIVAS010000027.1 GCA_903903975.1 uncultured Burkholderiales bacterium | reverse complement strand
CGATACTCAGAGCTGCCATGCAGGTCACCGTTGATGTCGGCCGCGCTGATGCTCAGGCCCTTGAGTGCTGCCGGCGTGAAGCTTGCCGACAGCGCGGTTTCGGCAGCCGTCCAGCGAAACGCATGCGACTTCGCACCCGTGACGCCGACCCGCACACCCGAGGCACTCTTGCTGACGAAAACACCCACCAGCGCGAACCGCGAGGCCGGGTGTTTGAACTTCACATAGGCAGCCTGCTGAGGGATCGGAAAATCGACGCCCACGATCAGCTCGCCGGCTTGCAGTGCTGTCTCGAACAGACCGGTAAAGAACTGATCGCCCGGGATCGAACGCCGGTCGGTCCGGATGGTCGCGCCCAAACCCAGGATGGCCGAGGGGTAGCAGGCTGCCGGGTCCGAGTTGGCGAGCGAGCCGCCAATGGTGCCGGCATTGCGCACCATCGGATCGCCGATGCCACCGGCCAGCGCCGCCAGCGCCGGGATGGCGCGAGCCACCTCGGCCGAGCGGGCAACCGTGTCATGACGGGTCATGGCACCGATGCTGACGGTGGTGGCCGACACGGTGATGCCGGCCAGATCGCTGATGCCGCTCAGATCGATCAGATGCGAGGGCTGCGACAGGCGCAGTTTCATGGCCTGGACCAGGCTCTGGCCGCCGGCGAGATACCGGGCTTCTGCACCGGTTTTGGCAGCACCGACCGCTTGGGCGGACTGGCTGGGACGCTGATAGTCGAATGAGTACATGTGTTCGTCTCCTGTCGGTCAGGCGCGTTGGGCGATTGCACGCCAGACGCGTTCCGGGGTCGCCGGCATGGCGAGGTCGCGAACGCCGATGGCGTCGGTGATGGCATTGATCAGTGCCGGGGGCGAACCGATGGCGCCGGCCTCGCCGCAGCCCTTGACGCCCAGCGGGTTGTGCGTGCAGGGCGTCGAGCAGGTGTCGACCGTGAACATCGGCAGATCGGTGGCGCGCGGCATGGCGTAGTCGAGATAGGAGCCGGTGAGCAGCTGGCCCGACTCCTTGTCGTAGACCGCCTGCTCGAGCAGGGCCTGGCCGATGCCCTGGGCGATGCCGCCATGGACCTGGCCTTCGACGATCATCGGATTGACGATGTTGCCGAAGTCATCGACCGCAGTGAACTTCTCGATGCTGACCACGCCTGTGGCCGGGTCGACTTCGACCTCGCACACATAGGAGCCGGCCGGATAGGTGAAGTTGGTCGGATCGTAGAAGGCGTTCTCGTTCAGGCCCGGCTCAAGCGTTTCGAGCGGATAGTTGTGCGGCACATAGGCCGACAGCGACACCTGCGCGAACGGCACCTTGCGGTCGGTACCGGCCACCTTGAACTCGCCGTTTTCGAAGACGATGTCGGTGTCCGAGGCCTCGAGCAGGTGAGCCGCGATCTTGCGACCCTTGGCGATCACCTTGTCGACCGCTTTGACGATGGCGCTGCCGCCGACCGACAGAGAGCGCGACCCGTAGGTGCCCATGCCGAAGGGGACGCGGCCGGTGTCGCCGTGCACGATTTCAACGTTTTCGACCGGGATGCCAAGGCGTCCTGCCACCACCTGCGCGAAGGTGGTCTCATGGCCCTGGCCGTGGCTGTGCGAGCCGGTGAAGACCGTAACCGTGCCGGTGGGATGCACCCGCACTTCACCGGCTTCGAACAGACCCGCACGCGCACCGAGTGCGCCGGCGATGTTCGACGGCGCCAGGCCGCACGCCTCGATGTAGCAGGAGTAGCCCATGCCGCGCAGCATGCCGCGCTTGGCCGATTCGGCCTTGCGTGCCGCAAAGCCTGCGACGTCGGCAATCTTCTGTGCCTTGCTCAGGGTCGCTTCGTAGTCGCCGATGTCATAGGTCAGACCGACCGGTGTGGCATACGGGAACTCCTTGATGAAGTTGCGACGACGCAGTTCAGCCGGATCAAGCTTGTGATCGCGTGCCACCTGCTCGACCAGCCGCTCGACCACATAGGTGGCCTCGGGGCGACCGGCGCCGCGATAGGCATCGACCGGCGAGGTGTTGGTGAAGACCGCCTTGACCTCGCAGAAGATCGCCGGCGTCTTGTATTGCCCGGCCAGCAGCGTGGCATAGAGGATGGTCGGGACCGACGATGCGAAGGTCGAGAGATAGGCACCCATGTTGGCGATGGTCTTGACCCGCATCGCCAGGAAATGACCGTCCTTGTCGGTGGCCATCTCGGCGGTGGTCACATGATCGCGGCCATGCGCGTCGGTCAGGAAGGATTCGCTGCGCTCGGCGGTCCATTTGATCGGACGACCGACACGCTTTGAGGCCCAGACCAGTGCGGTCTCTTCGGCATACAGGAAGATCTTCGAGCCGAAGCCGCCGCCGACGTCGGGCGCGATCACGCGCAGCCGCGACTCCGGGATCCCGAGCACAAAGGCGGCCATCAGCAGGCGCTCGACATGGGGGTTCTGGTTGGCGACATACAGCACGTAGCTGTCGTCATGGCGGGTATAGGACGCGTTGGCTGCCCGCGGCTCCATTGCGTTGGGAATCAGGCGGTTGTTGGCGAAGTCGAGTCGCGTGACCTGCGCTGCTTTGGCAAATGCGGCGTTGACGGCGGCTTCATCGCCATGGCCCCAGTTGTAGCAGACGTTGTCGGGCGCGACCGCATCGTGCAGCGCGGTGGCATTGGCGGCGGTCGCGGTATCGACGACGGCAGTCAGGGTTTCATAGTCGACCACGATGGCTTCGGCCGCGTCCTTGGCCTGCACGACCGATTCGGCGATGACAATCGCGACCTGATCGCCCACATGCAGCACCTTGTCGGCGGCGATGATCGGGTGCAGCGGCTCTTTCATCGGCGAGCCGTCGCGGTTGTGGATCAGCCAGCCGCAGGGCAGTCCGCCGATTTTCGAGTCGGCGATGTCCTTGCCGGTGAAGATCGCGACCACACCGGGCATCTTGCTCGCGGCGGCGATGTCGACCGACACGATGCGGGCATGCGCATGGGGCGAGCGCAGGAACACCGCGTAGGTCTGGCGGGGCAGGATGACGTCGTCGGTGTACTGGCCGAGACCGGTCAGAAAGCGCTCATCTTCGCGGCGAACAATCGACTTGCCGATCGGTGAATTGGAGAGGTCGGTCATGATGCCTCCTTAGGCGCGGCTGGCGGCAGACTGCACTGCGCGCACGATGTTGTGATAGCCGGTGCAACGGCAGATATTGCCTTCGAGTGCTTCGCGGATCTGCGCCTCGGAGGGCTTGGGGTTGTCCTGCAGGAGCTGGACCGAGGCCATCACCATGCCGGGCGTGCAAAAGCCGCACTGCAGGCCATGGCACTCTCGAAAGGCTTCCTGCACAGGGTGCATGGCGCCATCGGTCGACAGGCCTTCGATGGTCTGGATCTCGGCGCCCTCGGCCTGAACCGCCAGGATCGAGCAGGATTTCACCGCACGTCCGTTGATTCGGACGGTGCAGGCGCCGCACTGGGCGGTGTCGCAGCCGATATGGGTGCCGGTCAGGTGGAGTTGTTCGCGAAGCGCTTGCGCGAGCAGCGTGCGCGGATCAACGGTCAGTGACACGGCCGTGCCATTGACCGTCAGGTTGAGTGTCTGACTCATCACGGGATCTCCTGGTTGATTCTTGGCAAACTGATTGGCAAATGATTTGGCCATTGCCTGCTGGTTTGCCCGGTTATTTTCCTGGTTTCTGGGTCGGTCGATGGGCCGATGGACGCGGACCTGAAGAAGGTCGTGCCACGGGCAGTCTCGCCGCCGCAGGCGATCATACGCCCTAATGCAGCGATTGCCATGTCAGTGTGATGGCGTCGAGTCTGGCCGGTGGCAAACCGGTCGGATACCTGATTTGCCTGCGCTGCCCGGAACGCCGAGAATCGCGAATTAACCCGACGCGAGCGTCTTCCCATGAGCATCAAGTCCGACCGCTGGATCCGCCGCATGGCGACCGAGCACGCCATGATCGAGCCTTTCGAGCCGGGTCAGGTTCGAGTCTCCGACGGGCGTCGGGTGGTGTCCTGGGGCACCTCGAGCTATGGCTACGACATCCGCTGCGCCGACGAATTCAAGATTTTCACCAATATCAATTCGACGATCGTCGACCCCAAGAACTTCGATGAAAAGTCTTTTGTCGACTTCAAGGGCGATGTCTGCATCATCCCGCCCAACTCCTTTGCGCTGGCGCGCACCGTCGAATACTTCCGGATTCCACGCAGCGTTCTCACGATTTGTCTCGGAAAATCGACCTACGCGCGCTGCGGCATCATCGTCAACGTGACGCCCTTCGAGCCCGAGTGGGAGGGCTATGTGACGCTCGAGTTCTCCAACACCACCCCCTTGCCCGCCAAAATTTATGCCCATGAGGGCTGCGCGCAGGTGCTGTTTTTCGAGTCCGACGAGGTTTGCGAAACCTCCTACAAGGATCGGGGCGGAAAGTATCAGGGCCAAAGCGGCGTGACGCTGCCAAAGACCTGAGCTGCGCTCGGCGGTGGCGTCTTCCGCTCTCGGTATCGCCGGCCTGGGAAGGCGCTATGGCGGGCTCGCGCTCGGTGTGCTGATCGTCTCGACTGCGGCGCTGCTGATTCGTTCTGCGATGGGGGCCGGTGCCGGGCCGCTGGCGGTGGCAGCCGGGCGACTCACGCTGGCTGCGCTGGTGGTCGTGCCGCTGGCGCTGCGGCGCCGCGGCCCCGAACTCGCCCGGTTGCGCCGCCCCGACTGGACGATCGCCGCGATCGCCGGCGTGTTTCTGGCGGCGCATTTCGCAACCTGGGTCAGCTCGCTTGCCTATACCTCGGTGGCCAGCAGTGTTGCCCTGGTCACCACCAATCCGGTGTGGGTCGGACTTGCCTCTTGGTGGCTGCTGCGCGATCCACCCTCCGGACGCACGCTCGCTGGCATCGTCCTGGCGGCGGCAGGCAGTGCACTGGTCATCACCTCCGATCTGGTGGCAACCCCCTTTGCCGACGGCAGCGGGCCGAGCGCGCCGCTGCTGGGCAATCTGCTTGCGCTCGCCGGTGCGATCGCGGTGTCGGGTTATTTTCTGGTCGGCCGGCGTCTGAACCGACGCGTCTCGCTGCTGGCTTATGTGGCCATTGTTTATGGTGCTTCGGCGATTGCCATGAACCTGATCGCGACGATTGCCGGGCAGGGACTGCTCACGATCCCGGCTGCCGCCTGGTTGCCGATTGCCGCATTGGCCATCGGCCCGCAACTGGCCGGCCACACCCTGATCAATGCCTCTCTGCGGCATCTTTCGGCGACCTTCGTGGCGCTGGCCATCCTGGGCGAGCCGATCGGCTCGGCGCTGCTGGCCTGGCTGCTGCTTGGCGAGACGATCGCACCCTTGCAGGGGGCAGGCTTTGCGACACTGCTCATCGGCATCGTGGTGGCTGCCTCAGGGGAGCAGCGGTCCTGATCGCGGCATGGCGCTCGGTGGCAGACGGTTGCGCCGACTCCTGTGAAATGATCCAAATTGTCAAATTGTCATCCGATCAAGATTTTCACAAAATCGTCATCCGATGAGCAAAATCGTCATCCGATGAGCATTTCGCAAAATTGTCAAAACTGTCGTCCGATGAACATTTCGCATCCGATGAACATTTCGCATTCCGAACCACCCGGACAACTTATGCGGAAAGCTCGCGGTTGAAAGCAGCCAAAACCTTCCGCGCCTTCGTCGCGTTGCTGATGTGTTTCGGTGCCGCATCACTGCGGGCCGCACCCGACATCCGGCTGGCAACCACCACCAGCACCGAAGCCTCCGGTCTGCTGGCGGTCATCCTGCCGCAGTTCGAGGCGCGCTATGGCGGCAAGGTGCGGGTGGTGGCGGTCGGCAGCGGCGCCGCGATGAAGATTGGCGAAAACGGCGACGCCGATGTGTTGCTGGTGCATGCGCGAGCCTCGGAAGACCGATTCATGGCGGCGGGCTACGGCGGCGAGCGGCGCGATGTGATGTACAACGATTTCGTACTCGTCGGGCCAATGCGTGATCCGGCCGCGGTGCGCGGCGTGCGTGACGCGGTTGAAGCGTTCAGAAAAATTGCTGCCGGCAGTGCGAAATTCATTTCGCGTGGCGACGAGTCCGGCACGCACGAAATGGAAAAGTCCTACTGGAAGGCCGCCGGCCTCGAACCCAGAGGCGCGTGGTACGTCTCGGCCGGTCAGGGCATGGGGCCGGTGCTGACGATGGCCGCTGAACTGACTGCCTATGCGCTGACTGATCGAGCGACCTATGCCGCCTATCGCGACCGCACCGGTTTGCAGGTGCTGGTCGACGGTGATCCTCGCATGTTCAATCCTTACGGCGTGATCACGCTGAGCCCTCAGCGTTACCCCAATCTCAACCACGCCGGGGCCCAGGCCTTTGCCGAATGGCTGACGTCTGCCGAGGGCCAGGCTGCGGTCGCGTCATTCAGGATCAATGGCGTGCAGATGTTTTTCCCCAGCGCCCGGAGATAGCCGGCGTGGATCTGTTCGAGCCGACCCGTCAGGCCTTTGCGTTGCTGTTATCAGCGGACGCGAGGCTGTGGGGCACCATCTGGATCTCGCTGTGGGTCGCGCTTGCGGCGGTCGCGCTCACTGCACCCCCGGCGATCGCTTTCGGGTTTTTGCTTGCGAAGGTCAAGTTCCCCGGCCGGCGTCTGCTGATCGTCCTGATGCAGGCGCTGCTGTCGTTTCCCACGGTCGTCATCGGACTGGTGATCTATCTGCTGCTGTCCAGGCGCGGCCCCTTCGGTGCTTTCGAGCTCCTGTTCACGCCTTGGGCGATTATGCTCGGCTACATCGTGATCGCACTGCCGATTCTGATTGTCTTCACCGTTTCGGCGGTGCAGGGTGCCGATCCGCGAATCTTCGAGACGGCGCGCAGTCTCGGCGCGAGCCCCTTGCGCGCAGCCGCCACCACCTTGTGGGAAGTGCGCTTCGCGGTGATGGCGGGCATCGTCAATGCCTTTGGCCGCGTCGTCTCTGAAGTGGGTTGCGCATTGCTCGTGGGCGGCAACATCGCAGGCCTCACGCGCAATATCCCGACCGCGATTGCACTCGAAACCGCCAAGGGCGAGTTTGCACAAGGCATCGCGCTTGGCATGGTGCTGGTGGTACTGGCGGTGGGTATCAATATTGCGCTGGCCGCCTTGCAAGGGCGAGGCGGACTCGAATGAGCGCGCCGCTGCTGCAGGTGTCGTCCTTGCGAAAAAATTTCGGCCACAGGATGCTGTTTGCGGATGCCTCGCTGAGCTTTGAAGCGGGCCGACGCTATGTCCTGAGCGGTCCCAATGGCAGCGGCAAGACAACGCTGCTGCGCATGCTCGCCGGGCTCGAAGTGATGGATGGCGGCATCGTGAGTTTTCGCGGTGAGGTGGCGCGCTCGGGCGTACTGCCGATGACCTGGCGGCGCGAGATCGTCTATGTGCATCAGCAACCGTATCTGTTCCACGGCTCGATCGCCTCGAACCTTGAGTACGGGTTGCGCCTGCGCGGGATCAGTCGGGCGCAGCGACGCGCAGGCGTTCAGGATGCACCACAATAAGGTTTTAAGATGTCTCTTAATTTCTGCGCGTCCGATTGGCCGTTACATGAGATTTTTAAGTGGTGCGCAAATTGATTTCGAGCGGTCGCTAAATCAAAAAGTTTACGCGCAGT
>CAIVAS010000026.1 GCA_903903975.1 uncultured Burkholderiales bacterium | reverse complement strand
GGTCCGGTCCCTTTGTAAGGCACCGAGCTCACCTGGATGTTGGCGCTGCGGGCAAGCAGCTCGCAGCGGAAGTGCTGTCCGCTGCCATGGCCTGCGGTGCCGCACAGCAGCTTGCCGGGATTGGCCCGGGCCCACTCGATGAGCTGCGGCAAGGACTTGATGCCCAGACCGGCATTGACCACCAGCAGCGAGTAGCCGAGTGAAAACTGGCCGACCGGCATGAAGTCCTTGAGCGGGTCGTAACGGATCGGGGTGCCCAGGGCGGGCACGACCACCAGTTCGGTGTTACCGCCGAAAAGCGCGGTGTAGCCATCGGGTGCGGCTTTGGCCACCGCCTCGGCGCCGATCGTTCCGGAGGCGCCGGGACGGTTGTCGACCACGATCGGCTGCTTGAGCAACTCGCCCAGGCGGGCACCGACTCGCCGCGCGCGGATGTCAACGACACCACCGGCCTGCGAGCTGACCACGAAGCGGATCGGCTTGGTCGGGTAGTCCTGGGCAAGGGCGGATGGCGGACCCCAGAGCGCGGCCGCAACAAGCACTGCCCCCATGGCAAGGGCCTTCACCGCGCGCCGTCCTCGCCTGATGTGCGTCTGATCGCTCACGGCTGTCTCCTCGTCAGTGTTTCACTGCAGGATACCCCGGCATCGCGGCCATCACGCTCCGTAACCGGTCCTGAAGCGCGCACACAGCGCGTCGGCGCCGCGCATCAGCAGATTGGCGTCGGTGCCGACCGCCACGAAGAGCCCGCCCACTTCAAGGATGCGTCGCGAATCGGCTTCGACCGGCGTGAGAAATCCCGGTGCCTTGCCGGCCGCACGAATGCGCCGCATGGCGTCTTCGATTTTCGGCCAGACCTCGGGATGGTGCCCCTCGCCGGCATGACCGAAGGAGGCATGCAGATCGGCCGGTCCGATGAAGATGCCGTCGACTCCGTCGACCGCTGCGATCGCCTCGATGTTGTCGAGTGCCTGGGCGGTCTCGACCTGCAGCAGCACGCACAGTTCGCGCTCGACCACCTGCGGATAATTCTTGATGCGCCCATAGCGCGTGGCGCGGGTCGTGCCGCCCATGCCGCGCACACCCTTGGGCGGATAGCGGGTATAGGAGACCGCTTCGCGTGCCTGCTCGGGCGTATCGATCATCGGGATCAGCACGGTCTGGGCGCCGACGTCGAGCACCCGCTTGAGCATCACCATGTCGTTCCAGGGCACCCGCACCACCGCCTGGGTCGGATAGGCCGCCACCGCCTGCAGCTGGGTATGAATCGACTCGAGGTCGTTGGGCGCATGTTCCATGTCGAGCAGGATCCAGTCGAATCCGGCCCCTGCGATCAGCTCGACCGTGAGATGCGATGACAGGCTCGACCACAGGCCGATCTGCGGCTTGCCGGCGGCCAGCGCATGCTTGAAAGCATTGACGGGGAGTTCCATGGCGCGTCTTCCTCGAAATTGATCTGTCAGCCGATGGTAACGTGAGGCCACCGCAACCGACACGCCCGCCGCCATGACCACCCTTTCACTTATCCGCAAACCGGTGCTGCGTCTTCATCCGAGCGATGACGTCGTGATCGCCGCCCGCCCGCTCGCAGCCGGTGCGCGCCTGGCCGACGAAAACCTGGTGTGCATCGACCCGATTCCGGCCGGACACAAGCTGGCCACCCGCGCGGTCGCCCGCGGCGAGCCGGTGCGCCGCTACGGGCAGATCATCGGATTTGCGATCGACGACATCGCGGCCGGTCAGCATGTGCATACCCATAACCTCGCCTTCGAGACTTTCGAGCGCGACTATGCGGTGGGTGTCGATGTGAAGCCCACCCCGACCGTGAGCGAACCGGCCACTTTCATGGGCTATCTGCGCCCTGATGGCCGGGTTGCGACGCGCAACTACATCGGCGTGATCTCGACCGTGAACTGCTCGGCGAGCGTCTCCAAATTCGTGGCCGCGCATTTCACGCCGGAGCGGCTGGCGGCCTGGCCTAACGTCGACGGCATCGTGCCGATCACCCACAGCGTGGGCTGCGGCATGGACTCCAACGGCAAGGGCATGGATCTGCTGCGCCGAACCATTGCCGGCTATGTGCGGCATGCCAATTTCGCCGGCGTGGTGATCATCGGCCTGGGCTG
>CAIVAS010000025.1 GCA_903903975.1 uncultured Burkholderiales bacterium | reverse complement strand
CGCTGGCTGAAAAGCATGAGGAGCAATGTGCCTATCTGGCGAATGTCGTGATGCGCTTGCCGGCCTGGTACGCCTCGCACCACGAGGTCCGCGGCCATATCGCTGCAACCCGCGGCACCACCGATGAGGCACTGGCGCACTTTGCCGCCGCGGCGGCGCGTTTTCGCGAGGCAGGGCATCCAATCGATGCGCAGCGCTGCGACGGTTGGGCCAGGAATTCGACATAAGGTCCAATCTTTTTTTTCGCGCGCCCGTTGCTGCAACCGGGCAGCAGATTCCCAGGAGGATCATGTGATCAAGAAAATTCGCTCGCGGCTCAGGCAATTGCTCCATGCCCTGATGCTGATGCTGCCTTTGGCGGCAGCGGCGCAAAGCGCTGACAGGCCCTTCACCGTCGAGCAGCTCGACCAGATGATGGCGCAGATCGCCCTGTATCCCGATCCGCTCTTGTCGCAGGTCCTGATGGCGGCGACCTATCCCGACGAATTTGCTCAAGCTGTGGCGTGGTCCAAGGCTCATCCAGACGCGAAGGGAGACGCTGCCGTCAAGATGGTCGAAAACCAGCCCTGGGACCCGTCGGTCGCGTCGCTGGTGGCCTTTCCCGATGCCCTGATCACGCTGGGTGACAGGCCCGACTATGTGCGCACCCTTGGCGACGCGTTTCTCGCGCAACCACAAGACGTGATGGACTCGGTGCAGCGCTTGCGACTGAGTGCGCAAAAGGCCGGTAATCTGCAGTCGAACGAACAGGTGAATGTCTCGATGCAGGCGGCTCCACCCCGCGCTGCGACGTCGACCACCGTTGCTGTGTCTTCGGCCGCGCCGCCGCCGCAAGTGATCGTGATCCAGCCGGCGCAGCCCTCAGTGATTTATGTGCCTGCCTACAATCCGGCGGTGGTGTACGGGCCGTGGATGTATCCGTCCTATCCGCCTTACTACTATCCGCCGCCGCCCGGTTACTGGTGGTCGCGCACGATTGCCACCGGCATCGCATGGGGCGTGGGTATCGGTGTGACCAATGCTTTATGGGGAGGGTTCAATTGGGGCCGTGGCGACGTCAATATCAACGTCAATCGCTACAACAACATCAACGTCAACCATCGCATGAATGTGAATGCGAGCAATACGGGCTGGAATCACGACTCCAGTCATCGCGGCAACACGCCCTACCGGGGCGGTGACAGTACGCGCCAGAAGCTGGACAAGCAGCGCGAGGTGGCCGATCGCGAGCAGTTCCGCGGCAGAGAGGCGCCCGGCGGCGCTAATCGTGAACCCAATCGTGATGCAAGCCGCGAGCGCGCAGCGCAGACCATGCAGGATCGAACTGCAGGCCAGGATCGATCGGCCGCCAGGCCGGCCGCCGGGGCCAACGCAGGTGGGCAGGGGTCTGACCGCGATGCCGCACGTCAGCGGGCAGAGGGTGCTGATCGCGATGCCGCACGGCAGCGGGCAGAGGGTGCTGATCGCGATGCCGCACGGCAGCGGGCACAGGCTGCTGACCGCGATGCTGCACGGCAGCGTGCGCAGCAGTCCTCGCGGGACAACGCTCTGAGCGGTGCGGGCGATCGTCAGTCACGCCAGCAGGTCGATCGCGGTGCGGCGAGTCAGGCCGCCGCACAGCGGCCGCAGGCGGCGCCTGCGAGAGGGCCAGCCGGGGCCGGCGGTGGTGCGATGGCTGGGGCCAGTGCGGCAAGGCCATCGGAAGCGCGACCGGCGGCAGCGAGGCCTGCCGCTGCAAATGCCGGGGCCGCGAGGCCTGGTGGTGGCGGTGGTGCAGCAAGGGTCGGCGGCGGTGCTCACGGTCGATAACAGGAAATATGAACATGAAGACAAAGTCATCTGCCCTGCGTTTGTCGCGCGTGGCTTTCGGAACCGCGCTGATGGCTGGCGCCCTGGCGTTCACGCCTGCGACTTACGCGCAAGCCCTCTTTGCAACCCCGGAGGCCGCTACAGAAGCGCTGGTCGACGGGATTGCGCGCAGCGATGAGGGTCAGCTGAAAACGGTTCTCGGCTCGGATTACAAGCGCTACATCCCCGACAGCGCGAGTTCGGATGCCGACAAGCTGTCGTTCCTCGAGTCCTGGTCGCGGGGTCACAAGATTATCGATGCGGGCAGTGGCAAAGCCATGCTCCAGGTGGGCACCAGTGGCTGGACGCTGCCGATTCCGCTGGTGCAGTCCGCATCAGGCTGGCGATTCAATCCCCGCGCCGCGCCGGCCGAGATGCGCACCCGTCGCATCGGTCGCAACGAGCTCGCCGCGATCCAGGTTGTGCTGGCCTACACCGATGCCCAGGAGGAATACTTCACGAAGGACCCCGATGGCAAGGCAACCAAGCACTTTGCCCTGCGCGCGCTGTCTTCGCCGGGCAAGCGTGATGGCCTTTACTGGGCGTCCTTGCCGGGCGAAACCCAGAGCCCGCTTGGCCCGGATTTCGCTGATGCCAAGCGGGGCATGGCCTATCACGGGTATCTCTACAGGCTGCTGACGGCGCAGGGCAAGGATGCGCCAGGGGGCGCGAAGAGCTATCTGCGCAACGGGCTGATGACCGAGGGTTATGCGCTGATCGCTTGGCCCGAGCACTATGGCGACACCGGCGTGATGAGCTTCATCGTCAATCGCGACGGCATCGTTTATCAGAAGAACCTTGGGCCAGGTACAGACGCTGCCGCACGAAAGGTCACGAGCTATAACCCCGACGCAAGCTGGACGAAAGTCCAGCCTACGAGGTAAGCATCCCGTGAGCAGAGCATGCGGCGCACTGCGGTGCGTCGCATGGGTTTATCACCCTGGCGGGCATAATCCGGGCCAGGGACTTTGAGGTCCCGTCAACGCGATGTCGGACCTTCCTTCTTTCACACCTTCAAGTACTCAGCGAAGCGCACCGGTGCCCCAGGGCAGGGTGCAGCGCCTTTGGCACTTCGGCCGCGCCTTGGGCGAGATGGCTGGCGGCGCTGCAGCGCAGGGGCTTGATCGCCTGGCAAAGGGTGAGCGTCCCGAATTGGCGGCGCTGCTGCTTAGTCCCGGGAACACGAGTCGGCTCGCCGAGCGCCTGTCGACGATGCGTGGGGCGGTGATGAAGGTTGGCCAGCTGTTGTCGATGGACAGCGAAGGCCTGTTGCCACCGCATGTGGCCGATCTGCTCGGTGGTCTTCGCGATCAGGCCCATGAGATGCCAGCCTCCCAACTGGTTGAGGTGCTCGAGCGCGAGTACGGCAGCAACTGGAGCCGACGCTTTCGTCGATTCAGTTATCGCCCGGTTGCAGCGGCATCGATTGGCCAGGTGCATCGTGCAGAAACCCACGACGGCCGGGTGCTGGCGTTGAAAATTCAGTATCCGGGCGTACGCCAGAGCATTGCCAGCGATATGGCCAATCTGGCGTTCCTGGCCCGCACGCCCGGCCTGGTGCCGGCAGGTATCGACATGACGTCCTTGCTCGCTCGGGTTCGGGTGCAGCTCGAGCACGAAACCGACTACCGCGCAGAAGCGCAAGCCGCCTCCGAATACCGGATGCGGCTGGGCGACGATCCGGTATTGACCGTACCTGCTGTGGTCGATGAGCACTGCACCGATCACATCATCGCCACCGATTTCGCCGCTGGCGTTCCGGTCGATCGCCTGGCCCGAGGCGACAGCACTCAGGCACAGCGAGACCATGTTGCAGCCTCTTTGAGTCGACTTGCGGTGCATGAGTTTTTCCGGATGCGACTGGTGCAGACCGACCCGAACTTCGGTAACTACCTGTTTGATGCGGATAGCGGACGCATCGCACTGATCGATTTTGGCGCGACCGAATCCGTCACGCCTGAGCGCGTCGCGCAACTGCGCGAACTGGGCCGCGCGCTGCGTGAAGACGATATGCAGCGCCTCGCGGCCGCGTGTGAAGTTGCCGGCTTCACGGCGGCTGACGACTCTGTCGAGCAAACGCGTGGCGTGATCGGGATGATGCGCATGGCAGGCGAGCCTCTGCGCCATGTCGGCGTCTACGATTTCGGTGCCTCGGACTTGTTCGCCCGCAGTATCGAGCAGGGGCGCGCGCAGTTCATCGGTCAGGGTTATGCACGGACACCTCCACCGGACCTGCTCTTTTTACAGCGCAAATTCGCCGGGACTTTCATGCTGTGCACGCGCTTGCGCGCACGGGTCGACCTCAAGGCAGCATTCGCCGGCGAGCTTGATTGCGGTCAATAGGAGGACTGCAACACCCAATAAAGCCGAATGTGTTCCCGCTAATCCGGAGATCAAAAGACACAACTCGGTGACATTGTAGGTCCGCGCCCTTGGCGGGCGGCAAACTGAGGACCTGCGCGGCATGAACACGCTTATCTCCAACCTTCGCATGGCGCACAAGTTCCTTCTGGTCGGGCTCATTGCCCTGCTCATGCTGGCAGTGCCGAGTACGCTTGTTTTGCAGGACCGCATCGGGCAGTGGTCGACGGCACGAAATGAGCTGGCAGGCCTGCCGCCCCTAGACGCCACGCTTTCGCTGATCCGCCTCGCCCAGCAGCATCGCGGGTTCTCAGCCGGCATGCTGGCAGGAAATGAGGCGATGGTGCCCAAGCGCCAGGCAAAGCAGACCGAAGTCGACGATGCTCTCGCGGCAGTTCAGGCCTCACTTGGCTCGCTGAGTGTTGTCAGCATCAACCAGAGTCTGAGCAACTGGTCCGCCAACTGGAAGGCACTGTCGAGCGAGGTTGCAGGCAGAAAAATTCCAGCCGCCCAAAGTTTCGCCAGGCATACCGCACTGATTGCCGATGCCTTGACGCTGCTGGAGGACCTCAACAATGAAGGCGGTCTGGTCTTCGAGTCCGATCCGGCAACCTATTTCCTGCAGGCAGCCGTGTTGTCGGCCCTGCCAAAAGTGACCGAGGGCCTTGGGCAGATGCGTGCGCGGGGCTCGGTTCTGCTCACTCGCGGCGAGGCATCCCTCGAGGACAAGGCGCGCTTCGAGGGCATGGCCACTCAGATGCAGCAACATATTCGTGAGGCGGCCAAGCTGATGGACCAGGTGGCGCTCAACAACCCGAGCATGGGTCAGACGCTTGCAGCACCGATGCAAGCCGCTCGGTCGGGCGCCAACGACGCGCTCAAGCTGATGGATGAGCAGATCCTTCATGCCGACAAACTTCGTTACCCGGCTGATGATTACTTCGCTGCTTACACCCGAGCCATCGACGAACAGTTCAAGCTTGTCGCGGTGGGATTCACCTTGATCGAACAAGCCCTGACACAGCATGTGGCATCGGTGCGCAGCAGCCTCGTCTGGCTATGCGTCAGCCTGACCGCGCTCGCCGCGTTCGCCATTTGGGTGATGTGGATTGCGACTCGCAGCACGACGTCTGCTATCGGCAACGCACTGAGCCTGGCTCAGGCGGTCGCTGATGGCGACCTGCGCTCACGCGTGCAGGCAAAGGGCAGCGACGAGATCGCGCAACTGCTGCGCGCGCTGGCGGCCATGAACAGCAGTCTGGAATCAGTTGTCAGCGGTGTGCGTCAGAACGCCGAGAGTGTGGCTACGGCAAGCGCGCAGATCGCACAGGGAAATCAGGACTTGTCGGGGCGAACCGAACAGCAGGCCGCAGCGCTGCAGCAGACCGCAGCCACCATGGATGAGTTGGGATCGACCGTACGAAGCACCGCTGATCACGCCCGCGAGGCCAACCAGTTGGCACAGGATGCCAGCAGCGTGGCGCAGCGCGGCAACCATGCCGTGAGTCAGGTGGTGCAGACGATGAAGGGCATCAATGACAGCTCAAGGCGCATCGCGGATATCACCAGCACCATCGACAGCATCGCCTTTCAGACCAATATCCTGGCACTGAACGCCGCGGTTGAGGCTGCGCGAGCAGGTGAGCAGGGTCGCGGGTTTGCGGTGGTGGCCGGCGAGGTGCGCTTGCTCGCTCAGCGCGCTGCCGACGCTGCTCGTGAGATCAAGCAACTGATCGCAGCAAGCGTCGACAGTGTGGCAAAGGGCGCCGAGCAGGTTGATGCGGCGGGTGTGACGATGACCGAGGTCGTGACCGCAATCGAGCAAGTGCGCGCCATCGTTGCCGAAATCAGCAGTGCCAGCACAGAACAGAGCACCGGCGTCCATCAGGTTGGCGAAGCAGTGGCACAGATGGACCGCACAACGCAGCAAAATGCTGCGCTGGTCGAAGAAAGCGCTGCGGCAGCGGAAAGCCTGCGCCAGCAGGCAGGTCAGTTGCTGCAGGGCGTGTCGGCCTTCAAGTTGGGGGCTTAGTCTGGTGGCCTGGGTGCGACACGACCCTGTCAGGGTGCAAGCGGTCCGCTCAAGGGCATGACCAGCCTGTCGTTGGCACCGCCATCCACACGGGTCATGTTGGTCAATGTTGTGCGTGCAGCCGGAAGCTTGCGAACCAGTGCATCAAAAAATGTCACTGACCAGGTCAGCACGTCAGTGTCTGACGATGCATTGAGCTCATGATCGCCACCAGCCAGTGTGACCAGCTCTCGGGTTCCCTGGAGTCGCGTCATGCCTTGCTGGGTGACGAGCACCGGGGCAATCTTGTCCGCCGTTCCGCTGATGGCCAGATAGGGCAGCGTCACGCTGTCCAGGCCGTGCTGGTCACGACCGAAGGCCGGCAGCAGCGGCTGCCCGAAGTAGGGCACATAGCCCACCGCGGCCTTGATGCGCGGATCGACACCGACCGAAGACGAGGCCAGACCAGGGGTGGTCGTCAGCGCTGCACCGCCCATCAGCATCATGGTTTCGCCGCCAATGCTCACGCCGAAGCCACCGATCTGTGCGGCATCGAGATGGTCACGCCATTGCGGGTGGGCAAGCAAAAGGTCCAATGAAGCCGAGACCGACAGCGGGCGCAGTGCCTGCATGGCGACTGCATCGCTCAGATGCGAGAGGACGGTGAGCGCGTCGCCGAAATCGGCGATCTTCAGATTGGTGAAACGCGGATCGCCATGAAATGGCGCGATCACGACATAGCCAAAGCTTGCCAGCCACGACATCACCACGAAATAGTCGCCCGAAAGGGGGCTTCCGGCCAATCCGTGCGAGAAGGCAAGCACCGGGTAGCGGGCCGACGCATCTGCGAACAGCGGCGGCTGCGCACCGGTCTGCATGCGCGGCACGACCTTGCCGGTGGGCAAGGCAAAGTCTGACCGGGTGTTGTCGGCAGTCGTGGGATAACAGGCGAGAACGACAAATTGGACCGACTTGCCGGCAAATGAGCCAAAGAGTGCGGCGTCGCGTGGCGCGTTGACGGTGACCGCGAGTGTATTGACCGGGTCGGTCAGGAGATCAGTCGCGTAGCGCGATGTTCCGTCTGGGGCAGGTCTGCCTTCCCAGTGGGCTTGCGCCTGTTCGGCGCTTTGCGCCACGCCGGTAAAGTCCTGCGCGATGTTGCTGCAGGCAATCGGATAGGGTCCAGGTAGCGTCAGCGACGCCACACTCGTCATGACGCTGGTCGATGCGGCCCCGCCGCCATCGCTGCTGCCACCACAGCCGGCAAGGGCGACCGCGAGCACCAGTGCTGCGCCGCATCGGTCGCGCGCACGTCGCGCATCACGCCATAATCTCAGGCTCATTGTGAGTGCGTCACGGCTTGATGGTTCATTCCCATTTCCTCGTTGAAGGGCAATCGTGACGGGCAATGCATTAACGGCAACGCGCTGCAGCCTCAAACTGTCGGCACAATCTGTACCTGTCTGAAAGGGAGTACGACGTGACGATGCAAGACGAACGAGATCTGGTGCTGGAGCGCGTGGTTGACGTGTCGCCCGAGCTGCTGTTCAAGGCATGGACCACGCCTGAGCATCTGATGCCATGGTTCTGTCCGAAGCCCTACCGAACCATCGAGTGCGAGATTGACCTCAAGCCCGGCGGCAAATTTTTTGCCCAGATGGTCGACCCCGACGGCAACAAGCTGCCCACAGCGCCAGGCTGCTATCTCGAGATCGTGCCGAACCGCAGGCTGGTATGGACCTCAGCGCTTGGCCCGGGTTTCCGGCCTCTCGCACCGGGCCAAGCGCCCTGGTTCTTTACCGCCGCGCTGACTTTCGAGCCCCATGGCAACGGAGGCTGCACCTACACCGCCCGGGCGATTCACAGCACCCGAGAAGACGCGCAGGCACACGAGCAGATGGGCTTCAGTCAGGGATGGGGCAGGGTACTGGAGCAGCTGGTCGATTATGTGAAGTCGACGCCGATGCAATGAGGCAGAGCATGGGCGTTGCTCACTCAGGCCTTCCGTGTGTTCGGTTCGTCAAACGAAAAGCCCCGGAAGACCGAGGCTTTCTGACGATTACTTGCCCGTAGCGGCACTCCGCATCTCGCGGATCCGCTTTTGCAGCAGCGCATCATAGGCAAGCGCTTCATCCAGCGAGATCCGGTCGTCGTGATTGGTGTCGGCCTGATCGAAGTAGGCCATTCTCGCTGTGATCACTTCTTTGAACGAGAGCCGGCCATCGCCATCTCGATCAGCCGCACTCAGTGCCCGCAAAAGCAGCTTCACGCGAGCCTTGTCCGGAATCGAGCCGATCTCTTCGCGCGTGATGTAACCATCGCGATCATGGTCGAGCAGCACGAAGCTCGCCGAGATGTCCCGATGGAATTCATTCAGATCGACATAGCCGTCGCGGTCGGCGTCGGCATCACTGAAGATCTGTTTTGAGACCGTTGGCTGCGCGGTCTGGGCACTGGCCGTCGCCGTGAAACAGGCAAGCACCGCCAGAAAGGTCAGCACACGAAAAGGAGTTTTTTTCATAGGGATCACCTTGCGCAAAGCGCTCACCAGTACCAGCGCTGATTGGCGCGGCCGTTGCACGAATACATGATGACCGTCGTACCTGAATTCAAATTGCCGCCAGCGATATCCAGGCATTTGCTGTTCATCTGGCTCTGTATTTGTGTGCCATTGGCAGCCCAGCGCTGATTGATGCCTCCCCCGCAGCGCCAGGTCTGAACTTTGGCGCCTTCGCGGTTATCGGCGTTTGCGATATCCAGGCAAAGCCCCTGAACCATCAACTCGCCGCGTGGCGTCCAGGTGAAGGATTGGTTGGGGCCGCCATGGCATCGAAAGACAGTCAGTTCGGTACCCTGGACTGCCTGGCCACCGCGCATGTCAAGACACAGGTTATTCGGGCCTTTGATCGCGCCCTGACGTCCGCCGCCTTGCGGATAAGAACCCTGTGGCGGCGGGTAGTAGCCGCCATTGGGCGGCGGGTAATACTGGCCACCCTGCGGCGGGTAGTTGGGTTGCTGGTTGTGGTCCTGATTGCCACGGCTTGCCAGGATCGCGATGCCCGCGATCGCAGCCGCCGCTGCGAGTGCAGCCGCGGCATTGGATGAATCCGGTGCGCCCGTGGCCGGGGCTGTGGCAGGTTGCGGGTCGGCGACAGTCAGTCTGAAGCTGCCGGCGCAGCCGTTGACCCAGAGTTCAAGCGTGGTCAGGTCGTAGCCCCAGGTCCGTCCGAAGCGGCAGTTGCCGGCACGCTGAGTTATCAGGTCAACCTCGCGGGTTCCACGCGGCAACTGGACATTTGCTGGCGCGCCGTTGGCTCCCAATTCGATGACCTGTTGGGATGCGCTGGCAAGGGTGCTCGCAAGGAGAAGGGGCAGTGTGACCAGCGCTGTGAGGCGCAGAAAGGCGTTTTTCAAGGGCTGACTCCGCTGTCTTTTGGCGGATGATATCAAAGCCACCAGGCAGCAGCTTCGATGCTCCAGGCAACAGAAAAAGTCGATCACACAGGGCGCCGCCATGGGCGCGGCTTTGCAAAAGTGCCTGCGTGTAACGGTCGGCGATCTCGACAGCCGCCCCGATGTCATGGGTGAGGAAGATCACTGGCAGGCCGATTTCGCGCTGCAGTTCGCGCAGCAGGACCGCACCTGAATCTGGACGGCGGCATCGAGCGCGGTGGTTGGTGCATCAGCCAGCAGCAGTGGCGGTCGGCAAGCCAGCGTGCGACTCGCTGGCGACCATCGGCCACTCAAAACGGCGCGAGCTGCAGCACTTCACGCAAGCGGTTCTTCAGGAAAGTGCCGTCGCGCGGTGGCAGGGCACGGGGGACTTCATCGGCCGCAATCGGGATTCGGGCAAACAGGCAGCCACTGCGGGCATTGACCAGTGCGGCGAGGCGATCGACCCCATCCAGACTCGTCACCGCCTCGCAGCGGTTGATCCCGCAGGCGCGCGCCACCTCGATCAGATTGGTGCCAAGACGGGTGTGGCTGGGCTGCATGCCGGTTTCTGCAAAGTGGCCGTTATCGAGCACCACCACGCTGAGATTGCCCGGTTGCTGCGCGCCGATCGTGGCGAGCGCGCCCATGCCCATGAGCTGCTCGCCATCGCCGGTGATGACCAGAACGCTGCGTGAGGGTTGTGCCAGCGCCAGCCCCAGGCCGATCGCGGCCGCCCCGCCCATTGCACCCCAGAGATAGAAATTTTCGGGACGGTCGCCGGCCGCAAACACATCGTAGGCGGATGAGCCCAGGCCGGTCACGACCAGCGCATCGGGGCTGGCAGCGAGCAGACGCTTGACGACTGCACGGCGATCGAGCGTTGCTTCCTTTGGTGTCGTTGTCATGGCTTTGCCACCCATTTTTTTCGGCCAATGAGACGCTGCGAGAGCAGGACTGCAATCGGTTCACCGCTCTCGAATGCCGCATCCAGTCCGGCCTGCACGACATCGGCAACATCCTCCTGATGCTCGACCCTCATGACCGTCAGGCCCATGGCTTCGAGCACCGGCTGCGTTGCGCGCGACATCGGCACCTGCCAGGGATTGAACTCGGCAAATTCGCCGCGCATGGTGATCAGCGTCAGAAAGGGGAATCGACAATTCTGGATCAGCGACATCATGTTGATGCAGTTGCCCACGCCACTGCTTTGCATCAGCAGCACCGAACGCTCGCCGCCGAGCCAGGCGCCGCAACAGGTCGCCACACCTTCTTCTTCTGTAGTCAGGACGATGGCCCGCATCTCGGGGTCGGCGTGGACCCGGCGAATGACGTGCGCGTGGCCGGCATCGGGCACATAGGCCACCTGTCGCACGCCACCTCGCTTGAGGACGTCGAAGATCTGTTCCTGCCACGGATTCGGTGGTGGCGACTGGTCGGTCATGGTGTCTCCTTGCCTGGGATGATTGGGGGCGCCAACCGGATCACATAGCCTGATCATCGGATCGATGCATTCTAAGTGACAAGCATTGCGGCATCGCCTGCGCACCCTGAGCATGAGCCGGCATTGGTCGTTCGATGCGGCTAGACTTGAGGTATGAATGCAACCCAGTTCCACTTTCCTGCCACTGATCGCACCTTGATCGCCGGCTATCGATGGCCAAGCGAAAGCAGGCGCGCCGTTGTGCAAATTGCCCATGGCATGGGCGAGCATGCCGGCCGATATCGCCGATT
The DNA here is from genome assembly GCA_903903975.1 of uncultured Burkholderiales bacterium. GTDB lineage: Bacteria > Pseudomonadota > Gammaproteobacteria > Burkholderiales > Burkholderiaceae_E > UBA4615. The sequence continues at coordinate 17,482 of CAIVAS010000025.1, read as the reverse complement.
TGCCGATGCGCTCGTGGCGGCAGGCTATGCGGTCTATGCCAACGATCACCGCGGTCATGGACGCACCGCCGCCAGTCCGCAAGCACTGGGCGACTTCGGCCACGGAGGCTTTGCTGCGCTGGTATCCGACATGGCAGCCTTGACGCGACTGATCATGGCCGTGCATCCCGGCTGTCCGGTGATCCTGTTTGGTCACAGCATGGGGTCGTTTGCCGCACAGCTTTATCTTCTCGATCACGCATCGCTGCTGGGCGGTGTGATCCTTTCCGGGTCAGCCGCTCTGGATCTTCGCATCGCGGCACGAAACAGTTTGAAGGGCGGGTTCCCAGGACTGAACGCGCAGTTCGAGCCTGCCCGCACACCCTTCGACTGGCTCTCACGGGACACGATTGAAGTGGACGCCTATGTGGCCGATCCGCTGTGCGGCTTTACGCTCACCCCCGCCTCATCCGCCTCGATGACCGAAAGCAGCGCACGAATGGCCGATGTCGCAGCCGCGAAGCAGCTTCCCGCCGATTTGCCGATGTATCTCTTGACCGGCGACAGCGATCCGGTCAACGACAATCTGCGCTGGTTCTTTCCGCTGATGGAACGGTATCGACAGGCCGGGCTGGTTGATGTTTCTTGCCATGTCTATGGCGGCGCCCGTCATGAGATGCTCAACGAGACCAATCGTGACGAGGTGACGACCCATCTGATTGCCTGGCTCGATCGTGTGACCGCCTGATGCCGCGCATTGAATTGCCACGCATGGCGCGTCGCTCAGACGGATCGCGGTCGGGTCATGATGCAAGGTCTTCCTGAAGCATCTGCAGGCGTTGCATGACCTTGTCGAGCAGCTCTGGACGTCGTTGCTGCTCGTGGATTGACTGCAGGTTGCTGAGCATCCGGATGAGAATCTGTCGAGCCGATGCCGGTCGCAACAGACGTTCGACGCTCATGCCGTAGGGCGCGGCTCGAATCTCGAGCGCTTCGTAATCGAGGCTTTTGCCGGTAAACGGATCGATGACCACGATGCCTTCATGCAGGTCTGCCTTGACCAGAAAGTGGCCGGGAAAGGCAATGCCTTCGAGTTTGATGCCGACATGGTCGGCCAGTTCGCACAGCAGCACGGCCAGGGTGATCGGGATGCCTCGTCGGGTCTCGATGACACGGTGCAGATAGCTGTTGTCGGCGTTGTAGTAGTCATTGGCATTGCCGGCAAAGCCCTGCGTGACATAAATGAAACCGAGAAGTCGCTGCAGGCGAAGCATTTCGGTTGTGGCGCCGCGGCAGGCTTCAGATAATTCGCGCGCCATTTCATCGAATTTCGCCAGCGTGCCTTGCAGGTCGAGCGCCGGGTCGGCATCCTGGCCGATCGAGGCTGCGGCTTCAAAAAGCGGAATGCTGTCTGCATCGCTGATCAGCAGTCTGAAATAGGCCAACTCGGGTATGGCTTGATACATGGCGAAAACAGGGCAAGTGGGGCAGATCGATTGAGGGTTTATTCAGCGATGATGCCCGAAGCCGCGCGCCGCGGTGTGGTTCAGGCGTGTCATCTAGTGTGAGCGTCAATCTCCGTGACAAAGGAAGGCAAATGAACTGTTCGCTCATTTCAATCGCGATGCTTGCGGCAATGACGCCAGTGCTTGTCAATGCGCTGACGAAACAAGTCGATCCGTGTGTCAGGCAATCCAACACTGTCGAAATCAATCAATGCCTGGGCAATCGGCTTGAGGCCCGAGACAAGGCCTTGAATGCAGCCTACGCCTCGCTTCTGAAGCGGCTTGACGCGTCTGACCCGGCTGATGGTGTGGACTACCAGGCTGTCAAGCGACAACTTGTCGATGCTCAGCGCGCCTGGATCACCTTCAGTAAAAACGACTGCAGCGGTCGGTACGAGCTCTATGCTGGCGGCACTATCCGCGGAGCGGTCTATGCCGGATGCATGATTGAGCACACCGAGCGCCGCACCAATGACCTCAGGCGCTGGATGTCGACCAACTGATCGGCACCGCGACGATTACGACGCGGCCACCGAGCCGCCGTCGCAGGCAATCGTCTGGCCCACCACGAATTCGCCGGCCCTCGAACTCAGAAAGATGGCCAGCCCTGCAATGTCTTGCGGTGTGCCCACTCGGCCGCTGGGGTTACGCTGACCGACGCGGTCCCAGTCGACATTTTCGGTGGCGCCGCCAAAGCCCACGCCAGTCGAGAGCATCCAGGTCGGAAAGGGGCCGGGCGCAATCGCATTGAAGAGGATGCGTTCTTTTGTGAGGTGCGCAGCCATGAAGCGGGTCAGATGGTGCACCGCGGCTTTTGATGCGCCGTAAGAAAACGTGTCGAAGATCGCCGACTTCAGGCCATCGATCGAGCCGATGTTGATGACGCGCGCCGGGCTGTCGCCAGCGGCTGCCTTGCGCAGTTGCGGCAGCAGCTTCTGGGTCAGAAAGAACACCCCTTTGACATTGGTGTCCATCACCTTGTCCCAGCCGCTCTCGGGAAACTCGTCGAGTGGCGCCCCCCACGAAGCGCCGGCATTGTTGACCAGAATATCGAGTTGCGATTCACGCTCGGCAATCCGAGCGGCAAGGCTCTCGACGCCATCGAGTCGCGACAGGTCGGCCGGCAGCGCGATGCATTGCCCGCCATAGGCCTCGGTCAGGCGCTTGGCAGTGGCCTCGCAGGCATCGGCCTTGCGCGACGAGATATAGACCTTTGCGCCATGGGCCATGAAGCCGGCGGCGATCATTTCGCCGATCCCTCTCGAGCCGCCGGTGACCAAAGCGGTTTTGCCCTTGATCGAAAACAGATTGTCGAACGATGCACTCATGCGTGTCTCCTCAGACCTTGTGTGATTGACAGGATTTTCCCATTCGTTTTCTGATTGCTTTTTCCATTACTTTGATGCGCTCGCCTCGTCAGCGGATCGATCGGCGTCGGCTGAGCGCCGCCTCGGTGATAAAGCGCTGCGCGGCTGCCACGGCCAACGTCCTTCGATCTCGACACTGAGTGTCCAGCTGAGAAAGGTTCGAACCAGGACCAGCAGGCCGAGCGTTGCGACATTGCCCAGCGTGGGATCGAGGGCAACCGTTCTGACCACATCGCCTGCGACCAGAAACTCCAGGCCAAGCAGCAGCGATCGGCCGATCTGATGCTTGTAGCTCTCATAGGCGCCCGGCTCGTCGAGCTTGAAGAGGAAGCGAATCGTGCCGCGAGTGATGGCAACGCGCAGCACGCCCGCGACGATCACCGCGGCACCGAGCATCTCGATGCCAAGGGCTGCCCACTCGATGACGTCGCGGACGTTCTGAACCAGATGCGGGTCAAGCATTGACGATCCTCGGTAAGGCAAGTCTCGAATCAGCAGCGATGTGCAGGTCGGCAGCGGTCTTCACAGGTCTGTCTGACATTGGTCATTCCATGTTGATTCGGATCGGATGCTGACTTTTCCGGTCAGGCGAATCGCCGGTCAATGGTGGCAAATACGGCGCCAATCGCATAGGCGAGCGCAGCAAAAAGCGGTGCTGCGCTGGCCCCGAACAGATCGGCGAGGCCGCCAGCCAGAATCGGGCCAGCAAATTGTCCGAGGCCCATTGCCGCGGTGGCAATGCTGAAAGCACGCGCATAGTCAGCAGCACTGCTGCGTGAACGTGCCGCCGCGGTCACCAGGGCGGGCGTGGCGGCCAGCCCCAGGCCGACCAGTATCGCGCCGGTCATGGCCGCGCCGGCATCGGTTGCGGCAGATACCGCGCAGCCTGCTGCCGCCAGGGCCATGGCGACCGGCAGGGCATAGGAGCGCAGCATGGGGCGACTGAGCAGGAGGATGGTGGCCGCACTGCCCGCGAGCGTGGCCAGTCCAAGTGTGGTCCAGGTCGATGCAATGACCCAGATCGGCGCGGCAGCGGCCGAAAGCCTTGCGCCTGCGAAGGTCGAATAAGCCACATAGCCGACGCCGAAACAGGCATAGGTCGCGACCAGCCAGGCCCAGCGCGGTGTGGCGACCGAAGCGAGCTTGAATCCGGTTTCGCCTGCCGAACCGAAAGACGGCACGATCAATGTGGGAAATCCGAGTGCGAGCACGATGGCCAGCATGGCGGCTGCCGCAAATGACAGGCGCCATGCGCCAGGCTCAAGCAACCAGGGTGCGCCAACGCCGCAGGCGAGCACCGCCCCCGCCATCCCGGTCCACATCAGGACACTGGCGGTCGCCCGCGATGATTCGTTCACCTGCGAGAAGACGCTGACCATGATGGCGATGATCGTGGCGCCTGCGCCCAGGCCGGTGGCAAGGCGTCCTGCGCCGAGCAGCAGGGGGGCACCCCAGAAAGTTGTCGGAACCATCGCGCAAAGCAGGGCGCCTGCGGCAGTCAGCAGATTGCCCGCGCGCATCTGCTGAGCCAGTCCCATGCGGCGTCCAAGCATGGGTCCCATCAGGGTGCCGGCAAGGTAGCCGGCCAGATGCAGCGCATTGAGCACGCCGCCCGCTGTAAAGCCGAGTCCCAATTCATCGCGCAGCGACGGGAGCACCACACCGTAGGCAAAGCGGGCAAGCCCGACATGCAAGGCAACCCCGAGGGCTCCCCAGGCGATCAGACGAAGCGGCAATGTCCTCACATCATTCATCGCGCGCCGCGTCGAAAGGCCACAGAGAAAAGGCGTCAACCCGTGCGAGCGCGCCTGCGTCGGGCGATCAGCAACCCACCCCCAAGGACCATACCTGCGAGCAGGGCGATCGTCGAGTTCAGATAGGTCGGAATCCAGTAATTGAAGACAGTGTTGATCATGACCTGTCGCACCGGGTTGTAACCCTCCGGCATCGGCAACACACCCTGTGCCGTCGCCCAGGCAGCGTAGTCGGCCCTCATCGCTGAAAACTCATCCGGGCGCTGCTGCTGGAGATCTCTGGTTTCGCCGGGGTCGGCGCGCAGGTCATAGAGATGCCATTGCCCGTCACCGATCGGTGCAGTGTTCAGGACCAGCTTGAGATCACCCTTGAAGAGCGCCTTGTTGCCAGCCAGCTCGTAGCCGATCGGCTCATCAGCGGCGCGCACCCGCAAGGCCGGATCGGCGAGGACCGGGAGCAGGCTTCGACCGCTGGGTGCCTCGATGGATTGGCCCTGATAGCTCGCGCCCGGGCGGGGCACTTTCGCGAGTTCGAGGAGCGTTGGCAGGATGTCGGTGACATGGGTCAGACCGGCGTGAATCTGATTGGCGGCGGTCCCGGGTGCGCCGCTGATGATCAGGGGCGAGCGGATGCCGCCTTCGCCCGCGTAAAACTTGAAAGTGTCGAGCGGCGATGCCGAGGCGCTTGACCACGATGGTCCGGGGACGACATAGGCGCCTTTGCCGCCCAGGCGATCAAGGTCACGGTTGTAATGGAACCTCAGCCAGATATCGGCTTCCTTGTAGTCGGAGCCTTCGGGGCCGTTGTCGGACAAAAAGACAAAGACGGTATGGTCGAATTCGCCGGTCGATTTCAGATGCGCAATCAGACGACCCACCTCATGGTCCATCGCGCTGGCCATGCCGGCATAAACCTCCATCAGTCGAGCCTGGTACTGGCGCTCGCCCGGGTTCAAGGCGTCCCAGTTTTCGGTCGTGCGCATGGTCACCATCGGCGCAGCTTTTGGCGCGAGTCCGAGTTCTGCCGCCCTGTCTCGCCGTGCGTCACGAAGCGCGGTCCAACCGCTGTCGTAACGACCCTTGTACTGGTCGATGAAAGCTTGCGGCGCCTGGACCGGGACATGATTGGCCTGAAAGCCGACATAAGCAAAGAAAGGCTTGCCGCTGCCTTCGCCGCTCTTCAGGTAGCCGATGGTCTTGTCGATGAAAAAGGTCGATGAATAGAACTCGGCAGGCATGACCGGTGTCTTGCCGTTTTCGAACCAGTTCACTTTGGCGTTGTGCGGCAGGTAGCGCTTTTCGGGCTCCCAGTTGTCGGAGCCGGTATCGCCCATCACGAATGACTGGTCAAAGCCGCGGCGGTCGGGCAGGTTGTCGGGTTCGCTGCCGACATTCCATTTGCCGGCGACAGAGGTCCGGTAGCCGCCGTCACGCAACAGCGTGCCAAGGGTCACGACATTCGGTACCAGCGAGCCGAGATAACCCGGCTGCCCAAGATGCTCGCGGGGCATGGTCTCGCGCAGGTTGCCGTGACCGTTGCGATGATTGTCGACGCCAGTCAGCAGCATCGATCGCGTGGGAGAGCACGATGCGGCGACATGAAAATTGGAAAAGCGCATGCCACGGCGCGCCAACTCGTCGAGATGAGGTGTGGCGATTTCGCCGCCGAAGGCGCCGACATCGGTGAATCCCCAGTCATCGGCCACCAGCACCAGGATATTGGGCCGGTCTGGTTGAGCCGCGACGGCCATGCCGTTCAGACTCAGACCCAGTGCCATGACGAGGCTCGCGAGGCTCAGATGTCGCAGTGATCTTGCTGCCATGATCATCGGCTCAACTGCGGCCCGCAGCCTGGGCTTTGGCATCGGCAAGCGGTTTCCAGTGCAGTAATCCGAACAGCAGCGTAAGGATGATGCTGACCGCCAGTGGCCCTTTGTAGAGGCGCACATGCCGAAACATGAAGATCACTTCGAGCAGATGCAGCCCGAGCAAGACCCCGGCGACAATCGGCGCGTGCTCGAATTGCCCTTCCGGGAGCAGGCCGGCCAGTTTGGCGCTGGCCATTACATAAGCGAAGAGGCACAAGCCTCTCAGTAAAAGATTCATCGGTTTCGTCCTTGGTGAGTGGCGAAGTTTAGTGCCAATCATCAGGATCAGTACACCTGTGTCTGTTACGCCGGGTGCGACTGAGCGATCAGATCGACGAAACCGATAGTCCACCCAGGCTGTCGCAAGCCCTGCGAAGGCGCTGGTGCGCAGCATCGGCCAGACTGGCGATTTCTGGCTTGCCGACCAGATTCACCATGATCTGCGGGCCGAGAAAGCCGACGACCATTCGATCTGGTGCCTCATCGCGCACAATCACATTGCAGGGCAGCAGCAGGCCGATATCCGGCTCGGCCTGCAGGGCCGCCGTGGTGCGCTCAAGCGCCTGCTCGAAACTGACCCCGAGCAGAGTGGTGGTGAATCCTTACATGACAGGCCTCAGCGTTGCTCGTGTGAGGGCACTGTGCCTGCGCGGGCGACTGGTACCTTGCGCTCGATCAAGGGGGATCGGATTGGTAAGATCGGCCGCAAAGACAAGCCCGATGGAGACGAGGATGGCTCTGATGAGCGCTTTGGCGGCGCAGCGCCGGGGTAATGCGCCCGCGCTGATCGATGAATCCGGATCCTGTTCATGGATCGCCCTGAACAGTCGCGTAAATCGTCTGATTCGTGCCTTGCGCGAAGCGGGCCTTGAGCCCGGCGATCGGCTCGCCTTTTTTTGCGGCAATTCGCGTCAGGCCTTTGAACTGATGGCGGCTGCCCATCATGCCGGCATCATCTATGTCCCGGTCAATTGGCACTTCACCGCCGATGAGCTGGCTCATGTTCTGACTGATTCGAAATCGGTGGCGCTGTTCACCGATACCCGGTTTGCCAAGCTTGCCGTGCAGGCCTTGGCACTGGCGCCCGACAGCGCATCGCGTCTGCGGGTTTGCGCATTGACGGATCCCGCCGACAGCACTGCCGATGGCTTTCGCCCTCACGAGACGCTGATCGACGCGCAAAGCGATGACAGCGAGCCTGCAGGGCAATGCGCCGGTGGCCCGATGTTCTACACCTCAGGGACAACCGGTCGGCCCAAGGGGGTGGTGCGGCTGACGGATGGCCCTCCGCCGATCGAGTCGCTCAAGTCAATGGCTCAGGGCATGTTGGCGATGCTTGCCTTGCCGCCCGACGGCATGACGCTGCTGGCCGGCCCCTACTATCACTCCGCACAATGGAGCTTTGCCTTTTTGCCGCTGCTGGCTGGATCGACCGTGGTGATGACGCACCGGTTCGATGCCGCGGGCACTCTGCGTCTGATCGATGATTACCGTGTCACCAATCTGCATCTGGTGCCCACCCAGTTCATTCGTTTGCTGCGGCTTGATGCTGAGGTCAAAGACGCTTTCGACGGTTCATCGCTGCAATGCGTGTGGCATGGCGCAGCGCCCTGTCCGCCTCAGGTCAAGCGCGAGATGATCGACTGGTGGGGGCCTTGCATTCACGAGTATTACGGCTCGACTGAAGGTGCTGTGGTCACCGGCATTTCTTCTGCTGAGTGGCTCAAGCGCCCTGGGTCGGTGGGGCGAATCATCCAGCAGACCGATGTCTTCATTCTTCATGAAGACGGCTCGGCTGCGCAGGTCGGTGAGCACGGCACGATCTGGATGCGCAACCGGCGCGGCATCGCCATGCAATACCACAATGATCCGGCCAAGACTGCGGCAGCGCATCGCGGCGGCGGGCTGTTTACCACCGGCGATGTGGGCTGGATGGATGCCGAGGGCTATCTCTATCTCACCGACCGCCTGATCGACATGATCATCTCCGGTGGCGTGAATATCTATCCCGCCGAGATCGAGGCGGCGCTCGCCACTCATCCGGCAGTGTTCGATGCGGCGGTGATCGGTGTGCCGAATACGGAGTTCGGCGAGGAGGTCAAGGCGATCGTGCAGCTTATGCCGGGTTTGAGCGCCGACGATGCGCTGACCGAGTCCTTGTTGCGGCACTGCCGCGAGGCGGTGGCCGGCTACAAGGTGCCGCGAACGATCGAGTTTCGTGACACGCTGCCGCGCACCGAGACCGGCAAGCTCCAGAAGCGGTTGCTGCGCGAACCCTACTGGGCAGCAACCGGCCGGTCAATTTAACCGGCTGACTTGACTGCATCTTCCCGCTTCACGGCAGGCACGACCGGTGTGATGCCGCTCATGATGCTCGAGGGGATCTGTTCGATCAGCTGATCCACCGTGAAGACCGAGCCGTCATTGGTCAGTGTCTTGAAATCCTCGCCGTAATAGTAGGTGTTGATTCGGCCCTTCTCGACGTGAAACACATGGCCATTGATCGCATCGGCGCCGTCGGTGCACAGATAGGCGACCATCGGTGCAATATGCTCCGGCCCTCGGCCCTCGAAGAAGCGGTCGTATTGCTCCTGGGTCATCAGCCCGGCGTCGAGCTTGCGCTTCTGATTGGCGATCACCGCGTCGTTCATCATCATCCGTGTGTCGGCGGCCGGACACAGCGCGTTGCAGGTGATGCCGAACTTTGCAGTCTCCTTGGCGATCGAGCGGGTCAGTCCGATGATGCCGGCCTTAGCCGCGCTGTAGTTGCACTGTCCGACCGAGCCTTTGAAGGCATCCGACGAAAAGTTGACGATGCGCCCATAGCCTTCGCGCCGCATGTACTTGATCGCGTGATGCGACATCGCCCAGTGCCCCTTCAGGTGCACATTGATGACGGTATCGAAATCGTCTTCCGACATGTTCCAGATCATTCGCTCGCGAAGCATGCCGGCAACATTGATCAGGATGTCGATCTTGCCGAAGGTGTCGACGCACTGCGCCACCATGCGCCCGGCTTTCTGGTAATCGGCGACGCTGTCATAGTTGGCGATCGCGGTACCGCCGGCTGCCCTGATCTCGTTGACGACATCGTCGGCCGGTCGCTCATCGGTCGGCTCGCCGCCGCGGCCGACACCGGGATCGTTGACGATCACCCGCGCGCCCTCGCGGGCGAGAAGCAGCGCGACGTCACGGCCGATGCCGCGGCCTGCGCCGGTCACGATGGCGGCTTTTCCTTCAAGATGCATGTCTGTCTCCTGTGTTGTCAGTGAGCCGCCGCGCCGCCGCATCGGATGGCGGCGCGCGTCGGCGTAGTGCGTCAGGACTTCTTGACCAGCAGCGCGAGAATCGCCTCCAGATGCTGATCGGCCATCGCCCTCATTTCGTCGTCGGTCCGATCCTGGACCGGATGCGGCACAAAGACATAAGCCGGATCGGTGCCGAGTGCTTTCGACTGTATGGCTGCTGCATCGATGAATTCAGTGGTCGCAACACCAACCGAGGGAATGCCATTGGCTTCGAGATCTGCGAGGTCATGCGTACAGCACGACGTACAGGACCCTCAGTCGGCCAGCCCTTCAATCACCACATCGACCTCACCCACAATCTGCTGACGCAACGGCAATGGGGCGGGCTTGGCCACCGTCGGCTTCATGTAGCGCTTGACGACGATGCCGCGCTCGGTGAGCAGTGCATCGAGGCGATCAAGAAAAATATTGCCCCGCGGTTTTGAGATATCGAGCAGACCGACCTTGAGGCCTTGAAGCTGGTCGGGGCGCGCCAGCCTTTCGCGCGACGTCGGACTCTGCTCCGCCGTCGGATCCATGATGACAGTCATGATTTCACCTCTCTGTTGACAGGCAGCGATCCGGCTGCACCGCCGGAAGACCAGCCGCCGATGATGCCGGAGAACATTCCGGCGCCGCCGCCCGCGCGAACGATGAGCAGTCCGCCCGGGCGAAATTTGTTTCGTGTGGTGCCTGCAACCGACTCGGGATAACCCTCGTCGATGCCCTTGACGCCGCGCACAAGGCTGTCGCCGGGTACTTCGCAAAGCTGCATCAGCTCATCAAGCAGTCGCTGCTTGGTCCAGCCCGCCTGCCTGAAGGTACGCTCGTGCTCGGGGCAGACCACCAGCATCGCGTCGCAGGCGGGCGCGAGCTTGACGTTATGAATCGCTTTGAGTGACTCGGCCATGCTGCGTGCGAGGCTCTCGGGGGTTCTCGATTTCTGATCGACAACGCCCTGAAGTCCGAATCCGGCAAAGACCGTGACACTGGAGACGCCGCGCGCAAGTCCGAAGTCGCTCGACAGTGGCTCCCAGCACGAACCTTCCTCGTCTTCAGCAAAGCAGTAGGTGTATTTCCCGGGATTGCCGAGCGTGGCCCGGTCGACTTCCTGTGGCCGTCCGCCACCCACATTGCGAATGATCAGCTGCAAGGCTCGACCGATCGTGGCGTTGGCACGGTTGCCCTGGCCGAGCGCATTACCGCGGGCATTCATCGAAATCTGTCGGCGTATCGGACCATTCACCACCAGCACAGGCCCGACGAACATCGTGGTCGCCAGCACGCCGTGCATCGCAAAGGCAGGGTCGAGGACAGCCTCGACTGCGGCAAGCACAACCGGCAGATACTCGGGCTTGCAGCCTGCCATGACCGCATTGATCGCCACCTTCTCAACCGTCAGCGGCACCAGATTGGGCGGGCACACGCCGATCACTTCCTTGGGGTTACGGGTGGTGCCGGCGAGCATGCGCAGGACTCGGCGTTGAGTCGGCGGTACGACGGGCAATCCATCGGTCCAGCCGCGCTCGTAGATCGCCTCGATCTCGTCCTCGTCCTCACCGAATTCGATTTTCCGAGCGCTCAGTCCGGTCTGCTCGAAACGGATCAGCAGATCTTCAAGCGTCGCCGGTTCGATATTCAGCGCGCCGCATCCCGGGCGCATTGCAGGCAGCGCGGCGCCAAGCTTGTCCTGCCCGCTCACGCGTTCCCATTCGGCGCGATCCCAACCATAAGTACGGGCAATTTCGCGACCGCCCTCGCGCCGGATCAGGGTCGGGACGATCTCGATGGCCAGGGTATGTGAGACATTCAGCGCACTGTCATCGAAGGGCTGGGCAATCGATTCGGGAAAGGCCGGGTCGTCCTGGGTAAAGACGGTCAGACCGGTACGCGCGGCGAGTTCGGCCAGGACCGGCTCGGTCAGGACGCAGGTGGGGCAATCGCGTTTCACGACGGCAATCAGCCCTTCGGCGGGAAGCGTCACATGCGGCATGCTCATCAGGTCTCCTGGGGGAAAGCTCAGCTCGGTGCGAGCTTGTCCTGTGTCTTGGTATCGAAGTCGCTGGCGTCATGGCGCTCGTGCAGCTGGTTTGCCGGATCGCCCATCAGTCGATTGACCATCCGGCCGCGCTTGACCGCAGGGCGCAGCGCGATCTGATCGGTCCAGCGCTGAACATGCTTGTATTCCTGGACCTGCAGGAATTCGCCACCGCCATACAGCAGGCCCTTGGCCAGCGCGCCATACCAGGGCCAGATCGCGATGTCGGCAATCGAATAATCTGGCCCAGCCATGTATTCGCTCGTGGCCAGATGCCGGTCCAGCACATCGAGCTGGCGTTTGACCTCCATGGCAAACCGATCGATGGCGTATTCGATTTTCGTCGGTGCATAGGCATAGAAATGCCCGAAGCCGCCACCCAGATAAGGCGCACTGCCCATCTGCCAGAAGAGCCACGACAGGCAGGCAGCGCGTGCCTGTCCCTGCGCAGGAAGGAATACGCCGAATTTTTCGGCCAGGTGCAGCAGGATCGCACCCGACTCGAAAACATTGATCGGCGTGGCGCCGCTGCGATCGACCAGTGCCGGAATCTTCGAGTTGGGATTGGCGTCGACGAAACCGCTGCCGAACTGGTCGCCTTCGCTGATGCGGATCAGCCAGGCATCGTATTCGGCGCCGCTGTGTCCCAGTGCAAGCAACTCTTCGAGCATGACGGTGACCTTGACACCGTTGGGTGTCCCCAGCGAATAGAGCTGCATCGGGTGACGACCGATCGGCAGCGCCTTGTCCTGAGTCGGCCCGGCGATCGGTCGATTGATATTGGCAAAACGCCCACCGCTGGCCTTGTTCCAGGTCCAGACTTTTGGGGGCGTGTAGGTTGAATCGGTCATTTCGTCAAAGCTCCTGGCGTGACTGGCGTGATTCAGCATCGATACATGTGTGTTTCGGGAGAAGATAGCGAACCCGCGCGAGCAAGTCACCACACTTGTTCAGATGCGATCCGCTTTTGAGAAAATCGACCAACCCGCGTGCAAGGGAGCGCCATGATCGTTGTCTACACCACCGAGCTTGAGTATCCCTGGGGGACTTTGCGCTCGACGAATGCCAGCAAGGTCAAAGTCATGCTGGAGGAAAAGGGCCTGTCCTATCGTGTCGAGCGGATGCGCCCCGGCGATCTCTGGAAAAAGCCTGCCGAATTTCTGGCTAAGCATCCTCTCGGAAAGGTCCCTTATATCGAGGATGGTGATCGACTAATCTATGACTCGACTGTCATCAACGAGTATCTCGAGGATCAATATTCGGTCCCGAGTCTGATGCCGGCTGCGCCGATGGATCGCGCGATGGCGCGCATGTTCGAGAATTATTGCGACGAGGCAATATTGGTCGGAGATCTGCCCGGGCTGTGGATGCCCTACTGGTCGCCGCCCGAAAAGCGCGACCTCGAGCGAATGGAGAAAAGCCGCGCCGCATTGCGCAATCGGGCATTAGCCTTCATCGAACGCAGTATCGGCGAGAAAGCGTATCTCTGCGGCGAGTTCACGCTGGCTGATATCGGCTATATGTGTCTGGCGATGGTGCTGCAGGTCGATGCCTTTGATCTCGGCGCGTTCCCGAAAATATCGGCCTATCTGGATCGCTTGCGTGCCCGACCGAGCTATTTCGCCATCAGCCCAGCGACGTCGCTCGTCGAGTCGGCCGGGCGACCTTAGTCGAGCCTTAGTCTAGTCTTAATCGAGTTTGAGCCCGCCTGCCTTGAGCAGCAGTCGGGCTGCCTGTCTGGCAGCCACCGCAGCCTGCGGATCTGAGCCGCGCACCATCGAATTCGTGATGGCGCCTTCTACCAGCAGCATCATCTGGTAGGCCAGCCCGGCCGGATCGTCGGCACCGAGAGAACGAAGCCGCTCTTCGAACCAGGCATGCCTGCCGAGCTTGATCGACTTCACGACAGCGACGACCCGGTGCGTGCGGTCGCCTCCTAATTCGGCCACTGCGTTGACGAAGGGGCATCCCCGAAAGCTGCGGTGGCGAAAGGCCTGCTCGAGCGAATCGAAGACGCCCAGGATCTGCTCGAGTGGCGGTTCATTCGATGAGCTCGAGCGGGACGCACGCCGCAGCAGATAGGCGATGATCAGATCATCCTTGGACGGATAGTGCTTGTAGAGCGTGCGTTTGCTGACAGCGGCTGCGCGTGCCAGCTCATCGACGCCCACCGCCTGGATGCCTTTGCTGTAAAACAGTTTGTCGGCCGCAACGAGAATTCGCTCGCTCACCGTGCCGGAAATGCTCGACTCCATGGACGTCACGCTGGCGCCAAGGTCGGTGGTTTGGGTGGGCGTGACAGCGCGAAGGCCATCTGGACCAGACCTGCGGCAAGCCCGAGCGAAACACCGACCTGCAGTGCAAGTTGATAGGACCCCAGCGTGTCATAGGCCAGGCCTCCGCCAAAGGCACCGACGAAGCTGCCGATCTGGTGGGTCATGAACGCGACGCCGCCAAGCATCGCCTGCCATCGCAGGCCGAAGGTTTCACCGATATAGCCTGCCACCAGCGGTCCGACGCCCAGCCACAGAAAGCCCATGATCGCCGCAAAGATCAGGGTGTTGGCGGGTGTGGCAGCCGACAGAAAGTACCAGGCGATGCCGAGTGATCGCAGGGTGTAGATGCCACCGAGCAACAGCAGCTTGTTGTGCCGCCCGCCGGCCCAGCCGAAAAAGAGGCTGCCCAGAACGTTGAATCCGCCGATCACGCCCAGAGCCTGGGCGCTGAGCATCGGATCGAGCCCGCAGTTGTCGAGATAGGAAGGCAGGTGCGTGGTGAGAAAGACCAGCTGCATGCCGCACACAAAGTAGGCCAGAGTCATGACCGCAAAGGGCGGATGCTTCAAGGCACGAACGGCCACGACATGGGCGCGGGTCTCTGTATCTCCCGCGACCTTTGGCGGCAAGGGCAGGGCATCGACTTTGCCGGCAAACCAGGCAGCCGGAACGATGACCAAAGCCATGACGACGAAACCGGCCACTCCGATTCGCCAGCCGTATTCCTGCGACAGCGCCTGCCCGATCGGTGCAGCGATCAGTGCGCCAATCGAACCGGCTGCCGAGACCACGCCAAGCACCGTGCTGCGGATGGCGGCAGGGACCGGGCGAGCAGCGACCGCCATGGCGATCGCAGAACCGTTGCAGGCCATCGATGCACCAATGGCGATACCGGCCCCGAGCGTCACACCAAGCATTCCTTGAGCGGTCGCCAGCAGCATCATGCCCAGGACATAGAGCAGGCCACCCGACACCATGAGTGGGCGATAGCCGATCCGTACAACCCAGGCGCCAGTGAGGGGTTGCAGAAATCCCCACACCAGGTTTTGCACCGCGATGGCAAGCGTAAATTGCGAGACCGAGATGCCCACATCGCGGGTGAGAGCGGGCATGAAGACGCCCAGACTCTGACGCAGGCCCAGGCTCATGGTGAGCATCAGCGACGCGCCGATCAGGATCGGCAGGACAGGGCGCAAGGCGCGAAGGTCTGACATCGGTGCTCCAGTGGGTTCCACCGAGACTGTATACCGATCAGTTTACGGCTGTAAACCGAAAGGTTTACACCGCTGAACGACATTGCGCTCGCGGTTTCGAGCACAATGCGGCGATGTCTCTGACCCGAAAGCCCGATATTTGCCAGCCCACCGGAACCGCCGAGTTGCCGATGCTGGATATCTACATGCCCATGATGAAGTCGGCGGCGATTGTCTCAGCTGCTCGCATGGGCCTCTTTGAAGCGCTGGCTGAAGGCGAACTCGAGGTCGATGTGCTCGCCGGGCGCCTTGCTGCCGATGCCCATGGCACGCGCACGCTGGCGGACTTTCTGGTCGCACTCGGCTATCTCACGAAGTCGGCCACGCGATATGCCAACACCGATAGCACGCAACGCTGGCTCACCAGTGCAGGGCAGATCGACTACACGCCGGGCGCACTGTGGACGCACGAGGCCTGGTCGATGATGGGTGATCTGTCGAGTGCGGTGGCGGCCGGTACCCCCCAGCGCTCTCTTTGGGACACGATGCGTGACAAGCCGCATCTGGGCCCGCTCTTTTCACGCTATATGCAGGCGTTTGCGCAGGATCTCGGCCCCGACCTGATCGCTCATGTTCCGGTCACCGATGGTCAGACGCGGCTGCTCGATCTCGGCGGATCGCACGGCCTGCATTCGATTCGTTTTTGCAGACGTTATCGGCAACTGAATGCCGTGATCGTGGATATGCCTTCAGCGCTGACCGATACCGCCCAAACGGTCGCAAAGGAAGGGCTGTCAGATCGCATCAGCCTGCATCCGGCCAACCTGCTTTATCTCGACTGGATTCAGCCCTGCGACGTCGTGCTCTACCTGTCGGTCGGCCACAACCAGCAAGCGACTGACAATCGGCGCGTGCTTGCCGAAATCGCCCGATCGCTTCGCCCTGGCGGCTTGCTGGTCATTCATGACTATCTCGCCGAGGAGCCGCTGAACGCGTTTCATGCGGCATTTCGGCTGACCTTGCTCTATGAGACCGGAACCCGGACCTACAGTGATGAGGAATATCGGGGCTGGCTGCAGGAAGCAGGCTTCGCGTCGGTTTCGCGCATCGATCTGAATCCGCTTGAAAAAGGCTCTTTGCTTTTGGCCTGGCGCTGAGCGGGCAGGGCGGCGGTCTGAGGTGCCTCAGGCTTTTCGAACGGGTGTATTGCGCTGTTCGGCCTTCTGATAGGCGTCGCGTGCGGTGAGTGTCCGGTTGTAGGCGAGTGCGAGATCAGAGACCGGCACCTGGTAGCGCACCGCCCAGGTCAGGCAACTCGACAGCAGGATGTCGGCAGCACCAAACCGATCGCCGAGAATGAACGGACGGCCATCCGACAGCGCTCGCTCGACGGTGCGCATCTGTTTCTGAAAATAGTCCGCGGCCGCCTGGTTGGCCGTCGGCGCTTCGCCATAGATCTCGCTCAGATCCCGATGTCTGCGCATGACGTAGAGCGAGGTGGCATCGAGTTCGCTGATGATGAAAAAACACCATTCAAGGCAGCTTGCGCGTTGCCTGGCATCGGTCGGCACCAGTCGGTTCTGGTCGTTCGCATAGGCATCCGACAGGTAGGCGATGATTGCGGCGCTTTCGGTGATCACCATCCCCTGGTCTTGCAGCAAGGGGATTTTCTGTCGGGCAGTGAGCGCGGTGTATTCCTCAGTCAGGGTTTCACCGGTGCGTGGCAGGATCGGTTTGACCTCATAGGTCAGACCCAGCTCATGCAAAGCCCAATGCGGCCGAATGGTCCGGCTGGTGCCTACACCCCAGAGGATCCGGCCCGTCCTGGCGTCGTCTGACTCGTTCATTTCGCCGCTTTCGAGTTCTTGAGTGCGTCGATGTCCTGCGCCGAGAAGCCCAGCTCGGCCAGGATCGAGTCGGTGTGTTCGCCGATTGCCGGGGCCGGCCCGCCGATTCGGGCGGGTGTGGCATCGAAGCGAGCGGCCGGACGCGGCTGGCGAACCCGACCGAGCATCGGCTGCTCGAATTCTTCGATCATGCGGTTGTTCACCACTTGCGGGTTGTGCATCACGTCACCCCTGCGCAGGACCGGCGCACAGGGCACGTCTGCAGCATCGAGGCGATCGAGCCAGTCCTGGCTTTGACCGGTGGCAAGAATCTCACCGACCAGTGTGATCCGCTCGGCCGCGTTGGCCGCACGTTTACCGGGTGTCTT